>JAGPBF010000213.1 GCA_018063505.1 Rhodoferax sp. | reverse complement strand
GGTCCGACCGCCAGGCCTTGTTCGTCCAGCACCAGGCCCTGGGTCATGCGTGTCTGCCAGACCTCCGCTGACTGCGCAGGAAACCGTTCAACCAGGAAATCGAACACCGTGTCCCAGTCCCCGGCCGGCAGGCCGACACAACTCGGGCCGACACCATCGCGGGTGGGTGGCACGCGGCTGGTGTCGGGTTTGCGCATGGTGTGGCGCGCTCGGGCCTTGCCGCGGCGCTCGGTCAAACCCGGTGGAACACCAGGTCCCAGACGCCGTGGCCCAGCCGCACGCCGCGTTGCTCGAACTTGGTCAGCGGCCGGTAGTGGGGCCTGGGGGCATAACCGGCCAGCTCAGGATGCGATTGCCGGTTTCGGTTCTCCAGCAGTGGTTCGGCCGACAACACCTCCAGCATCTGCTGTGCGTACGGTTCCCAGTCGGTGGCGCAATGCAGGTAAGCACCGGGCTTGAGCCGGCGCACCAGCCGTTGCACCAGCGCCTGCTGGATCAGCCGGCGCTTGTTGTGGCGCTTCTTGTGCCAGGGATCGGGAAAGAAGATGTGCGCCCCGTCCAGGCCGCGCGCTGGCTGCGTGCTGTCCCAGGCCGGCAGCATCTGGTCGATCACTTCGACCGCGTCATGGGCCAGGATGCGGATGTTGTGCAGGTCCTGCTCGCCGATGCGCTTGAGCAGGGCACCCACACCGGGTTCGTGCACCTCGCAGCACAGGAAGTCGCTCTCGGGCAGTATCTGGGCAATTTGCGCGCTGGCCTCGCCCATGCCAAAGCCGATCTCCAGCACCAGGGGGCGGGGCGGGACATTGAGCGGCCGCGCAGCGGCATCCTGCGCCAGTTGCGGATACAGCCGCGCCAGCGGCTCCAGTGAAGGCTGGTAGCCGACCAGGAAGCGGGGCCCCAGGTCCAGCAGTGCACGGCTCTGCCCTGCAGTGGTGCGGCCGGCGCGGACGACAAAACTGCGGATGGTCTTGGGATACGCGACGCCGGTGGGCGCACCGCTGCGGTCGGATTCGGGTGGGGGGGCTTGTTCGGGTTTCACTGCCCGGGATTGTAGAGAGCGCGCCAGGCGGCCACCCAGACCGCCAGCGCGTCCGTGACCGGTCCGGTGTGGTCCGGCAATCCCAGCACGGCAGCTGCCGCCGCCAGTGCCTGCAGCGGATGCCGGGTATCGATTGCCTGCGCGCCATTTTGCTTGGACAACTTCTGGCCGTCATGGCCCAGCACCAGCGGTGTATGCAGGTAACGCGGTGTGGCAAGGCCCAGAGCCTGCTGCAGCAGGATCTGGCGCGCGGTGTTGTCGGCCAGATCGGCGCCGCGCACCACGTCGCTCACCTGTTGCGCGGCATCGTCGACGACCACCGCCAGCTGGTAGGCAAAAGGACCATCTGCGCGTTGCAGGAGGAAGTCGCCAACCTCGGCCGCCACGTCCTGCTGCTGGGCACCCAGCCGGCGATCCTGCCAGTACACATTTGCGCTGGTGCTGGCCTGGTAACGGTCGGCGGTCGACGGTGCTGCAACGCTGTCGGCGCGCTCGGCAGCATCGGGCGACGCCTGCGCCGCAACCCGAAACCGCCACGACAATGCCGGCTTTCCGTGCAAGCCATTCCTGCAGGTGCCGGGATAGACCCGCTCGCCGTGGCGTGACCGGTGGATACCCTGGGCCTGCCAGGCCGCCTCGATGTCCTTGCGCGAACAAGCGCAGGCATAGGCGCGCCCCTGGCCGATCAACTGCGCCAGCGCACGGGCGTACCGGTCGCGCCGCCGGGTCTGGAACAGCGGCGCCTCATCGGGAATCAGCTGGCAATCCGTCAATTGGCGCAGGATGGTTGCCGCGGCGCCTGCGCTGCAGCGGGTGGTGTCCAGGTCTTCGATCCGTACCAGCCAGCGCCCGCCAGTGCCAGCGTTCCAGGCCCGGGCGTCGAGCCAGCTGGCCAGTGCGGCGACCAGCGAGCCGGCATGCAAGGGCCCGGTCGGAGAGGGGGCGAAGCGGCCGATGTAAGGTGGCGGCGCTGCAGCGGACATCGCACCGGTCGGCGGCTGTGCAGGCTTCAGACGGCGTCCAGCGCCAGCTCCAGTCCGGAGACGAAGGCGTCCTCGACCCGGTGGCCGATGCACCAGTCGCCGCAGACACCCAGACCGGTCTTTGCGTCCCACAAGTGGCTCTTGCCCAGCGGCTGCTCGGTCTTGGCATACAACCAGCGATGCACCTGCACATGCGAGGGCTCGGCCCGGATGCCGGTGACCTCGGCAAATGCCCGCAGCAGCTTGGCCTGTACACGGTCCGGTTGATCGTGCAGGTGCTCGCGCGACCAGGCGGCACTGGCTTGCGCGGTCCAGCGTTCGATCGGTGTGCGCATCGGCTTGGACGACTCGCGGGCCAGCCAGGCGATGCGGTGATGGGTGCTGCGGGCGGCATTCCATTGCGGGCCCAGCGTGCTCATGCCCGGTTGCATGGCCTGCGGAAACGCCAGCATCAGCGTCCAGCAAGGCGCCACCTGCACCGCATCGATGCGCTGGACCCAGCTTTCAGCCAGTTCGGAGTTCTCCAGCAGTTCGTGCGCCTGGCGCGCCGGCAAAGCCAGCACCACGGCGTCAAAGTCAGCGATGGCATGGCGCTCATGCTGGCCTGCGACATCGGGTCCGACGGCATGCACGGTCCATGGCGCCTTTGCGTTCTTGTTGCGCGCGATGCGGGTGGCCCGGACACCGGTGCGGATCGCGCCTTGTTGCTGCAGCGGTTGTGCCCATTGCCGGGGCAGATCGTTCATGCCCGGCGTGGCCACCCAGTGCGGCTCCTGCAGCGGCAGGCCGGCCGCAACCGTGCGGCCATGTTCATCGAGCACCCGCACGGTATTGGCGCTCCAGGGTTTGCAGATTCCCGGCACGGTTCGCAGCGCCAGCTCGAACCGCGGGTCGCGCACGGTGAAATACTGCGCGCCGTGGTCGAAGCTGCCGAACGGGCTTTCCCGCGTGGCCATGCGCCCGCCACTTTGGCCGCTTTTTTCCATGACGGTGACTGTGTGCCCGGCCTGTACCAGGGTGCGTGCGCAGCTCAGGCCTGCGATACCGGCACCTATGACGGCGAAGTGGCGGGCTTGGGTCATGCTGATGTCTCCATGGGATGTTATGGGGAGAATGTACACGGCCGTGCACATTGCCGGTCGCGCCGGCCTCGCGGCATGGCCTGCGGCTCAACGAACGGGCGCTGCGTGGGCTCAGCCATGCTGGTGACGGGTCAGCAGGGCGCTGCGTGTGAGCGGGCTGTCAAGCTGCTCGAGCCACCACTGCAGTGCGCGCCCCTGGTCCCTGCGCGGCGTGTTGCGCCAGGCGTAGTGCTGACGCGATATCCGTTCGGCACGTTCGGTCTGCTTCACGACCAGTCGCCCGCTTTCGACAAAGACGCAGGCCATCGGATCGGGAATGAAGCCTGCGCCGATGCCGCGCAGCTGTGCATCGAGTTTGTCCTGCATCGAGGCGACTGTGAACACGTCCTGTCCGCCGAGCAGTCCGACCGTCAGCCCGCTGCCACGCTGCACCGAGTCGGCCACTGCCACCGCCCGGTGCTGGCGCAGCACGGCATCGGTCAGCGGTTCGGGCATGGTCGCCAGCGGATGGTGCGGTGCCACCGCAAAAACGAAGCGCACCTCGCCCAGCAGCCGGGTCTGGATATCGCTGTTGGTGGCAGGCACGGTGACACCAATGGCCAGATCGGCCTGACCGGTGGTCAGCGACTGCAACGTGCCCTGCATGGTTTCATGGCGCAGGCGCAGCCGGGTGGGCGGTGCCAGTGCCAGAAATGCCTGGCACAGCTCCATCATCACCGGCTGCGACACGATGCTGTCGACCGAAATCGTCAGTTGCGCTTCCCACCCGGTGGCGACCCGCTTGACCCGGTTTGCCACGGCGTCCACCTCCTCCAATAACCTGGCCCCTTCGCGCAGCAGTTCGGCTCCTGCGGGCGTGAGCCGGGCCTGGCGGCTGCGCCGGTCGAACAGCAACACGTCGAGCGCGTCCTCGATCTGGCGTACCCGGTAGGTCAGGCTGCTGGGCACCAGGTCCAGCGCGCGTGCGGCTGCCGCGAAGCTGCCACTTTCGGCGATCGACTGCAGCATGGCCAGGGCATCGGGTGTCAGCGCGGAGCGTGGGTCGGCCATGGTGGAGCTTCGGTTCAAATAATTTGAATGATGCCATCAATCCGGCGCTACCAACGAAGCCTGCGGCAGCCCTAAAGTTCCATCCATACCGCAACCGCTTCAAAAGGAGTGAGCATGTTGAAAATCCGCAAATCGAGCGAACGAGGCCTGGCCGACCATGGCTGGCTGCAGTCCCGACACAGCTTTTCCTTCGCCGGATATTACGACCCGCAGTACATGGGTTGGGGCAATCTGCGCGTCATCAACGAGGACCGTGTCGCTGCGGGCAAGGGTTTCGGGACCCACGGCCACCGCGACATGGAAATCATCAGCTATGTGCTCAGTGGCGAGCTGGCGCACAAGGACACGCTGGGCAACGTCAAGGCCATTCCGCCGGGAGACGTGCAGCGCATGAGCGCGGGCACCGGCGTGCAGCACAGCGAGTTCAACCATGCCGCAGACGCGACCACGCATTTCCTGCAGATCTGGATCGAGCCGGACAAGACCGGCATCCAGCCAGGTTACGAGCAAAAGAGCTTCAGCGACCAGGAAAAGCGCGGCAGATTGCGCCTGGTGGCCTCGCATGACGGCGCCGACGGCTCGGTCAGCATGAACGCCGACGCGTCCATGTATGCCGGCCTGTTCGATGCCGGCGAGAAGGCCACGCTGGCGCTGGCTGCAGGGCGCAAGGCCTATGTGCACCTGGTGCGCGGCGACCTGAACGTCAACGGCCAGGCCCTGCACGGCGGTGACGCCTTGCTGGTCGATGGCGTGGACGCGTTGACGATTGATCAGGGCCAGGGTGCCGAGGTGCTGGTCTTCGATCTGGCTGCCTGACGGCAGGCGGCCGGGCGCCAAACCGATTTTTCTGACCTTTCCACTTTTCAACCCTTTGGGAGCTACACATGAACGCATCATTTCAAACCCCCCTGGCCCTGGTCGGCCGCATCCTGCTGGCGCTGCTGTTCCTGCCCGCGGGCCTGAGCAAGATCAGCGGCTTTTCCGGCACCGTGGGTTATATCGGTTCGGCCGGTCTGCCGCTGCCCGAGGTGGCTGCCGCACTGGCCATCGTGGTCGAGGTCGGCGGAGCGCTGGCGCTGATTGCCGGGTTCGGCACCCGCTTTGCCGCCCTGGCGCTGGCCGCTTTCACACTGGTGGCCACGTTCGCGTTCCACGCCTTCTGGGCGGTGCCTGCCGAGCAGGCGATGGTGCAGCAACTGATGTTCTTCAAGAACATCGCCGTCGTGGGCGGCCTGTTGACGCTGGCGGCCCTGGGCGCCGGCAAGCTGAGCCTGGACGCACGCCGCGCCGCAGCCTGATGGTTTGAGCAGTGGCTGGCCCGCTGGCCGGCCAATTTTTTTATTCCCTTTGGATACAGGAGAGACGCAAATGAGCCAGGTGATAGTGGTTTTTCATTCGGGCTACGGCCATACCTTGCGCATGGCGCAGGCCGTGGCGAACGGCGCAGATGCCGAGTTGCTGGCGATCGATGCCGAGGGCAATCTGCCTGAGGGCGGATGGGACAAGCTGGCGCAGGCCAAGGCGATCATCTTTGGTTCGCCCACCTACATGGGCAATGTCAGCTGGCAGTTCAAGAAGTTTGCCGACGCGTCGAGCAAGCCCTGGTACGTCCAGGCTTGGAAAGACAAGCTGGCCGCTGGCTTTACCAACAGCGCCGGTCTCAATGGCGACAAGTTGTCGACGCTGAATACTTTGTTCACGCTGGCCATGCAACACGGCATGTTGTGGGTCAGCCAGGGCCTGATGCCGGCCAATACCAAGGCCAGCACGCGCAAGGACATCAACAACCTGGTGTCGTACAGTGGTGCCATGGCGCAATCGCCGTCCGATGGTGGCGCGGCCGATATGTCCGATGGGGATCTGGAAACCGCCCGGCTGTTCGGCAAGCGGGTGGCCGATCAGGTGGCGCGTCTGCGAGACTGACTGGGCGCATCTTGCGCGGCAATTCAAAGGAGTCGGTAAATGGCCATACAACAACGCATCGTCGGCCAGGCCCGTGACCTGGGCGGTGGCTTCGTCGTGCAACGCCTGTTGCCCTCGGCACTGCGCCAGGCCGTGGGACCGTTCCTGTTCATGGACCATTTCGGACCGGTGACCGTGCAGCCCGACGCCGGTCACGATGTGCGGCCGCATCCGCATATCGGCCTGGCCACCGTCACGTATCTGCTCGACGGTGCCATCATGCACCGCGACAATCTGGGCTCCGAGCAGGAAATCACGCCGGGTGCGATCAACTGGATGACAGCGGGCAGCGGCATCGTGCACAGCGAGCGGCGGCCGCAGCGATTGCAGGGCCAGTCGTATGTCAACCACGGATTCCAGCTCTGGGCCGGTTTGCCGGACGATTTCGAGGAGGTCGCGCCGGAGTTTGTGCATACGCCGGCATCCGACATACCGGTGGTCGACCAGCAGGGCACGCAGGTGCGGGTCCTGGTGGGCGATGCCTACGGCGTGCGCTCACCGGTGCGTACCTTCAGCCCGACCATCCTGCTCGATCTGCAACTGCCTGCCGGCGCGCAGCTGCAGTTGCCCGCACTGGCGCCGGAACTGGCGCTTTACCCTGTCGATGCCGACTTGACGATCGATGGCGAAGAAATTCAGCGCCACACGCTCAATGTGCTTGCGGCCCCGCAGCAGGTCCAGTTGCATGCCACGCAGGCCACCCGTGTGCTGGTGGTGGGCGGCGCGCCGCTGGCGCATCGCTACATCAGCTGGAACTTCGTGTCCAGCCGCAAGGAGCGTGTCGCGCAGGCCGCCGCCGACTGGCATGCCAGGCGCATGGCGCCGGTGCCGGGCGACGACGAACGCATCGAATTGCCGCCGGCCCTGGTACCGCGCTGATCAGGCGGGCGGGGCGGGCGCCGGTGCTGCCACGCCGGAAGAGCCGCCGCGCAGTCTGTCCAGCCGATCTTTCCAGCCTGACACGATGCGCGGGTTGGACGCACCCGGATAGTCCCGCTCCGGTGCGAACAAGGCATACGAC
>JAGPBF010000044.1 GCA_018063505.1 Rhodoferax sp. | reverse complement strand
GCTTCAAGAATGGCGAGGCGCTGTTCAACGAAGGCGACAAGGCCGATGGCCTGTACCTGATCCGCAAGGGTTCGGTGATGGTGTCGCGCGCCATCGGCGGGCGTGACGTGGTGTTGTCCTATGTGTCGGCCGGCAACTATGTCGGTGAAATGGCGCTGATGCGCGACGCACCACGCTCGGCCACGGTGCGCGCCGCCGTGCCGACCGAGGCCATCGTGCTGACGACCAGCAACGTCACCGAGGTGCTGGCATCCAATACTTCGATGCGCGCCGATCTGGACGACCAGTACATGGCACGGCTGCAGGCCAACGAGGCGATGGCGTCGAACCAGAAGTCCGGCAACCTGATCTCGTTCCTGCTGCAACAAGGCGTGGGCGAGGCCACCGACGTATTGCTGATCGACGAGTCGCTGTGCATCCGCTGCGACAACTGCGAGAAGGCCTGCGCCGACACACATTTCGGTACGTCGCGGCTGGACCGCGAGGCCGGCCCGACCTTCGACAACCTGCACGTACCCACCTCGTGCCGGCATTGCGAACACCCGCATTGCATGAAGGACTGTCCGCCCGATGCGATTCACCGCTCGGCCGGCGGCGAAGTCTATATCTCGGATGCCTGCATCGGTTGTGGCAACTGCGAGAAAAATTGCCCGTATGGCGTGATCCAGATGGCTCCGCTGGCCGAGCAACGCGGCATCAACAGCCTGTGGGCCTGGTTGCTGACCGGCGTCGGGCGCGAGCCCGGCGTGAGCGCCCCCAAGGTCGCGGTGGCCGGCAAGGACAAAGGCAATGTCGTCAAGAAGGCGGTGAAGTGCGACATGTGCAAGGACCTCAAGTCCGGTCCGGCCTGTGTGCGTGCCTGCCCGACCGGTGCGGCCTTGCGTATCAGCCCCGAGAAATTCCTAGATTACGCAGGCGGCAACCGCTGACGATCGCGGCGACAGGCCGCGAGGTTGGCCGCGGGCCCGCCGTCTGCGCTTGCCGCACGCGTGTACAGGGTGTTGCAAAGGTTTCCTGCCGGGCGCGCCCGGTCGTCGGCGAACACTGGGATACTGCGGCCATGTCTGGTTCTGCCGCCGATCACCAACCCCGGCGCCGTGCGCTGCTGGTCGCAGCGATGGCCTGTGGCGCCGGCATGGTCTTGCCCGCCGGGGCGAGAAGCGACGGGCCGCTCGCGCATGGCGCCCGCATGACGGCCGATTTCGATCCGGTCGCGGCGATCTGGCTGGGTTACGACGCCGGCCACGAGGCCTTCACCGCCGACCTGGCCCAGGCCCTGTGGCCGCATGTGCCGATACGGATGCTGGTGCGCGACGCCGAAGCTGAAGGCCTGGCGCGGGCGGTCCTGCGAGGTCGGGGCCTGGACGCCGACAAGGTGCGTTTTGTCCACGATGCGCGGGCGCCGTTCTTCGTGCGCGATGCGGTGGTGTTCGGGCTCGATGGTGGGCGGCAACCATTCGTCGTCGATTTCCGCTGGACCTATTACGGCTGGTCCAACTGGTGCCGGCGCACCTTCCGGGGCAGCCAGCCGCGGCCGGAATCGTGTGCCCGCGCCGATGGCCTGGACACCGGCTCGCTCGATCGCCGTTTCGGCGACGCGCTGGGCTTGGCGACGTTCCAGTCGGCGCTGGCGATCGAAGGCGGTGGTGTCGAGGTCAACGGCCAGGGCCTGCTGATCGCCAACGCCGAGCTCTGGAGCAGCCGCAACCGGAATATGGGGCTTGCAGCGATGGAGCGCGAAATGCTGCGCCTGCCCGGTATCCGCAAGGTGATCTGGCTGCCGCGGGGCCTGGCCCACGATACCTTGCACCGGGGCACGATCACCGGCGCCTATGTCGGCTGGGGCACGGGGGGGCATACCGACGAATTCGTGCGTTTTGCCGATGCACGCACCGTGTTGCTGGCCTGGGTCGATGCGGCCGAAGCCGCCAGCCATCCGGTGGCGCGTATCAACCTGCAACGCATGCAGGCGAATTTCGACATCCTGTCGGCCAGCAGCGATGCGCAGGGCCGGCCGCTGCAGGTGGTCAAGGTGCCGTTGCCGCGCACCATCGAGCGCCCGGTGGTGTTGTCGGCCGATGCCGACACCGCCTATTCAAACCAGTGGACGGCAGCCGTGTTCCCGGCCCGCGAGGGCCGGCGTGAAGGTGACACGGTGATACAGGTTGCCACCAGCAGCTACCTCAACCACGTGCTGGCCAATGACCTGGTGTTGCTGCCCGACTATGTTGCGCACGGAACGCCGGCTGAACGACAACAGCAGGTCAAGGCGATCTACGAAGCGGCATTTCCGGGCCGCAAGGTGCGTTTCATCGACACCGTCAATGCAAACTGGGTGGGTGGTGGCGCGCATTGCGCAACATTGACGGAGCCGGCGGGCGACTGACCCCTGGCACCACTTGGCCGTCAACGCGGCGCCCAGGCCGCGAATATCACCCGCTGCATGCTGGCGAACAGTTGTTCCACTTCGCCGAAGTCGCCGCTGTCCTGCGTCATCGGCGCGCACGACAACAGCATCATGCGCAACAGGCGCGACACGTCTTCCACCGGGGTGCCAGAGGTCAGTTCGCCCCGGCCGATCGCGTCGTTGACAGCTTGCCGCAGACAACGTTCGTATTCCAGGTCGACGCGGTGCAACGCGTCGGCTGCCAGCGGACCGAGCACTTGCAGGTCCAGCCGCAGCCGCGACAACGGGCTCCAGACATTGCGGTCGCCGGGTTGCGGATTGAAGCGCTGGTAGAAGTCGTGCAGGTCGGCCAGCTGGGCGTCCAGGCGCTCATCGAAGCTGCCGTCCACTGCGATCCAGTGGTGGGCGATCCGGGTCTGGGCATTGGACGAGAACTGCGCGATCAGTTCCGCCATCAATTGCAGCTTGTCGCCGAAGTGGTGGTGGATGTTGGCCCGCGTGGTCTGCGCGGTTTCCGCGATATGGCCGAAACTGAAACCATCGTAACCACGCAACACGTAAAGATTCTCCGCAATGGCCAGTATCTGCTGGCGCATCGGCAACGACCCGGTGTCGCCTGCCGGACCTCTTGTCCGGGCCGGCGCTGTGGCGTTGGTGCGGCGTGTGGCGTTCATGGCGTCGATGGCCCCGCATTGTCCATCAGTGTGTGGCGGCTGCCGGTTCCAGGATGGCCAGCAGTTCCTGGCGTTGCGTCAGCAAGCGCCGGAACGCGGCATAACCCCGCTGGTGCCGTTGCCGGGTTTGCGGATCCGGCATCACGCGATGCCGGCTGTGCACCATGGCCTGGCCGGCAGCGCGCAGATCCGGAAACAGGCCTGCTGCGGTGGCTGCCAGCAGCGCGGTGCCGAGCAATACGCCGTCGTCTTCGCGCGGCAGGATGACCTCGCAGCCGGTGGCATCGGCATACAGGTCCACCAGCAACGGGCTTTTGGCATGCCCACCGGTCAGATGCAGCCGGTCGATCCGGTAGCCACGCGCATTGAGCTGGTCGATGATGTGGCGCGTGCCGTAGGCGATACCCACCGCGGCGGCATGGTACAGGCGTGCCAGTCCGTCGAGCGAGTGATCCATGTCCAGACCCCACACAATGCCGCGTACGTCCGGGCGTGCCAGTGGCGAACGGTTGCCGTGGAAGTCGGGCACCACCAGGAGTTCGCTCGCATAGCCCGGTCCGTCTTCGGCGCGCCGGCGCAGGATATGTTCGGCGATCCGTCCATGTCGGTCGTCTCCCAGGTTTGCCGACGCCACGTGGCTGTCGAGAATATGGTCGAGCAGGGCGCCGCTGGCGGATTGCCCGCCTTCATTGAGCCAGGCATCGGGCAACAAGGCTCCGTAGTAAGGCCCCCAGATGCCTTTGACCGTGCGCTGCTCGGCCGACAGCGCCATGTGGCAGTTGGACGTGCCGGCTATCAGCGCCAGCCGCTGGTCGAGTTCGCCTTCGGGGGTCGCGCCGAGCACCCCCAATGCGCCTGCATGGGCGTCGATCATCGAGACCGCGACCGCGATGCCCGGTTTCAGGCCCCAGTCGCGCGCGGTGGCCTCGGACAAGTTGCCAGCCCTGCCACCAACCGGCAGGGCCTGTGCCGGAAGCCGAAGTTTCTGTTGCAGTTCGGCCAGCCCGATCGCGCCGAGGAAGTCCTGCTGCCAGCCGGTGTTTTCATGGTTGAGATAGGTCCACTTGCAGGTGACAGTACAGGCAGACGCAGTGATATCGTCAGTGGCTTTCCAGACCAGGAAATCGGCCAGGTCCATCGCCATCCCATAACGCGCCCACGCCTGTGGCAGGTGGCGCTTGAGCCATAACAGCTTGGGCAACTCCATTTCCGGCGACATCGTGCCGCCGACATAATCCAGCACGCGGTGGCCGGTGGCCGACAACCCGCGTGCCTCCTCGGTGGCGCGATGGTCAGCCCACATCACGACGTTGATGAGGTCGTCGCCGGTGCTCGATACGCTGACTGGCGCGCCGTCGGCATCGAGCAACACCAGCGAACAGGTCGCGTCGAAGGCCAGTGCGGTGACGCGGGATGCGTCTTGGCCACAGCCGGCAAGCGCCTGGCGGACCGACGACCCGACCGCGGCCCAGATCTGGCCGGACGCATGCTCGGCATGATCGGGCAGTGGACGGTACACGTCGAACGGCGTGCTGGCACTGGCCAGCATATGCCCCTGCGTATCGAACACGCCCGCACGGGCACTGGTCGAGCCCACGTCGACCGCCAGCAGGAGGTTGGCGTCGACCGGTGCTTCAGGCTCCGACATCGTTGCGCCGGCCTGCCGGGTCAGGCCTTGACCAGCGGCGTGCAACGCTCTCGGATGGCGTCGACGGCCGCCTTGGCGGTCTTCTGGCCGATCACGCACAGTTGCACTTCCTCCAGGAAGACGGTCTGTGCCCGTGCCGCCTCGGGGAAAGCCGGCAACGGGACCCGGGCATGGACCAGCGCCTTGGCTTCGATCGCCGCAAACGGCTGGTCCTTGGAAAACGTCGGGTCCGCGTAGGTGGACGCACGTACCGGCCCGTTGCCGTTGCGTGCGGCGCCGGTCGTCACCGCCTTGCTCGAGACTTCGCGGATATAGCTCCAGGCAAGATCCTTGTCCTTGGCGTTGCCCAGTATCGACATGCCCCACACCGCCGACACCGCCGACATCGGGCGGTTGGCCTTGATGAGTGCCTCGGAGCCGGGAAACTCCACCGCCTTGATGCGGCCCGGATACTTCGACTCGCCCTGTTTGTTCATCTGCGCCGCACGTGCGAACGTGATCACGGTAAACGCCGCGCGGCCCTGTTGCATCCAGGTGACCTGGTCGTCGTTCTTGGTGGTGGCGTAGCTGCGTGGCAAGGCGCCGGCCTTGAACAGGTCCTGCAAGGTGGCCAACGCCTTTTCCATGGCGCCCGGATCTGGCAACAGCGTCAGGTCCGGGCCGACGAAATCGCCGCCGTAGGCGCGCGCAAAGGTGACCGGGAACTCGGACAGGTCGCTTGCCAGGATCATGCCGGTGACCTGGGTACCGGCAGACGAGGTGAAGGTGCAGCGCTTGCACTGGTCGACCAGTTCCTCCAGTGACTTGGGAGGTGCCTTGATGCCACGCTCCTCCAGCAGGGCTTCGTTGTAGAACAACGCAGCTGTCGCATGGCGCACCGGAATCGAGGCCAGTTTCCCGCCGAAACGCATGCCCGCCACCATGCCCGGTGCGATGTCGCCGAAGTCCTCGATCGGTGCCTTGGCCATGTAGTCGTCCAGCGGCAGCAGCAGCTTGGCTGCGCTGGGTGTCGCCCGGCTGTTCACCAGGTATCCGACGCCGAAATCGGTGGAACCCAGGCTGGCCTCGCGAAACAGCCGGTCCTGCAACGGGTTGCTGTCGAACGTGGTCCAGACCGCGTCTGCATTCTGGGCCTTGCGCCAGCCACCCAGCAGGTCACCGGCCGGACCCTGGGTCAGACAGGTCTGGTGTACGCGATGCGACAGGATGTTGAGTGTCTTGTCTGCGGCCCACAAGCGGCCGGCACCGAGCATCGCTGCGGTTCCGCCCAGAGCGGTGATGAGGGTTTGTCTGCGTGTCAATGATGTGCGCATGTCGGTCTCCTGGTGTTGACGGTTCGTTGTCTCTCGTTCTGTCTCTCGGATCCAGGGCCGCGACAGAACGCATTAGCTGCCCTGGAACTTGATCACTGCATGGTTGCGGTTGTCAGCCTTTCACGGCGCCGCCTGTGAGGCCGGCCACCAGGTGCTTCTGCATCAGCATCACGAACAGCAGCACCGGCAGCAACTGCACGGTGGACGCGGCAAACAACACGCCCCAGTCCACGCCGTCGAGCGAGCCCATCATTTCGGCAATCACCAGCGGTGCGGTCTTGGCCTTGGTCGACGTGAATATGAAAGCGAACAGGAATTCGTTCCAGGCGTACACGATGACGAACACCGATACCGCCATCATTCCCTGGCGCGCCAGCGGCCGGATGATGATCCACAGGATCTTCGCGCGGCTGGCGCCGTCGACCATGGCGGCTTCATCCAGTTCGTATGGGATCTGGTCGATGAACGTGCGCATCAGGATCGTTCCCAGCGACACGAAGAAGGTCGCGTACAGCAGGATCAGGATCAGGTGCGTGTCGTTCAGGCGCAGGGCGTTGACGACGCCGAACAGCGGCAGTGTGACCACGATCGGCGGCAGCAGTCGCACGACGATCAGGAATGTCGCGCTGCGTTGCAACGACGGTGTGCGGTTGCGTGAATAGGCAAATCCGGCCATCGTGCTTGCCACGATCACCAGCACCGTGGCGCCGGCAGTGACGATCAGGCTGTTGAGCAGTCCGTCGAAGAAGCCGGGCCACTGCGTCCACAGGCTGGCGTAATGCTGCAGGGTCGGCGTGAATTGCCAGCGTGCCGGTACGGCGAAGATGTCCTGTCCCGGCTTGAACGAGGCCATCACCATGAAGACGATAGGCGCCAGCGACCAGCACAGGATGCCCAGCATCAGGACGGCCTTGACGGCCGACTTCCAATGGGCGCGTGACCTGGATCTAGCGGCCATGGCTGATCGACTGCCTGCGCAGCGCCACCAGATAACCTGCACCGAGCAGCAGGGAGATCAGCACCATGATCCAGCCGGTCGCCGATGCGCCTCCGAAGGCGTTGAAGGTAAACGCCTCCTGGTACAGATAGACCCCGACGACCTCGGTCTGGCGCGCGGGCCCGCCGCCGGTCAACAGCCAGACCTCCGAGAAAATCCGGAACACGAAGATATAGCGGAACAGCATCGCCAGCAGGATGGCCGGCATCATCAGCGGCAGCGTGATGCGGCGAAAGATCTGCCATGCCGTTGCACCGTCCATCTTGGCGGCCTCGTACAACTCGCCCGGCACCGACAGGCGCGCCGCGTACAGGATCAGAAACGTGAATGGCAGGTTGAGCCAGACCGACAGCAACGAGACCAGCGCCAGGCCGTGATGCGGATTGATCGACCATTCCAGTATCGGCAGCCCCAGCGCCGCCAGTGCCAGGTTGGCCGGGCCCGCCTGGGTGTCGAACAGGAAACGCCAGACGACGGCGGCCGACACCTCGCTGACGGCGTACGGCGCCAGTACCGCGGCCAGCAGCCAGCGCCGCGCCGGCATGCCGCTGGCAAACAGCAAGGCGATGGCCAGGCCCAGCAGCAGCTCCACATGAACCACGGTCACCACGACGACAAGCGTATTGCGCAGCGCGCGCCAGAAGTACATGTCGCCAAGCACGTGCTGGTAGTTCTCCAAGCCGACGAATCGTGGTGACATGCCGAAGGTCGACGCCTGAAGGCTCAACCACAACACGTAGACGCCGGGAATCACCAGCAGGCTCAACACCAGCAGATGGGCCGGCGTGATCAACCCGATCGCCGCGCCGGTCGGGGACCTGGCGAAGCGGCCGATCCGGTGGGCCATGCTCGCGCTCATGCGCCTTGCAACTCCGCCCGGGCTGGTACCGCTTGCGCGCTGTCGGCAACCGGCACCCAGCCCTCGATCGTGGTGCGATAGGTCACCCGGCGGTAACCCGGGTAGTCGTTGATGGCGGTATGCAGCACGCAGGGGTTGTCCCACATCGTGAGCGTGCCGGCTTCCCAGCGCACGCGGCACTGGAACTCCGGACGGGTGGCCACCTGGAGCAGATACTGGATCAGCGGCCGGCTCTCGTCCTCGGACAGGCCCATCAGGCTGCGCATCACGCTGGACACGAACAGGTAGGGTTCCTTCGTGACGGGGTGCATGCAAACCAGCGGATGCACGACTTCGGTCTCCTCGGCGCTGGCCGCGTCGGCGCGCAGCGCCAGTCGCGACTGCATCGCGTTGATCGCAAACACGCCCTTGCCGCTGTGAACCGCCGTCTGCCCGTGCAGCAGGGCGCGCAGGCGCGGCGACAACGCGCGATAGGCCATGGCCAGGCTGCTGAAGCAGGTGTCACCGCCCACCGCAGGTACGATCTCACCATACAGCATGGTGATACCCGGCGGGCGTGGCAACCACGCCAGGTCCATGTGCCAGTCCTCTCCGATCACCTTTCCGGTGTCGTCGGGTTCGCGCTCGAAACGGATGATGTGCTCCAGGTCCGGCATCGACGCATGGACCGGATTGGGGCTGAACGCGCCGAAGCGTGCGGCCACCGCCTTGTAGGAGGCCGGCGTGAGCTTCTGCTCGCGCACGGCAATCACATGGTAGATGTCCAGCGCCTTGCGGACTTCGGCCATCGTTGCGGTATCCGGTGCGTTCGACAGGTCGACGCCACGGATATCGGCGCCGAGCGCGCCGGTGATGGGAAACACGTTGATGCGCTGGAAACGGGTATCACGCAGCATGGGAAAAAATCCTCGACAGCCTGTGGCCGGGGGGCCGGTCAATGGCGAAACAATGATAAATACTTACTTCCACGTAAGTCAGTTTCGCATCGCGCGTATATCCGATCCATCCGGGTTAACCCTTGATGAAAATCAAAATGCAAGGCTTTCGCGGCCACGGTTGTGGGGAAGCAGCCGGTTCGATGCGCGGACGCCCGAGGGCGTGATGGTGACCGCACCCGGGGCGCGCGGCATCCGGTCGCTGTATACGGTCGACAGCATGGCCGGCCGGCTTGACGCCTTCCATGCCACCGACATCCATCTGCATCGACTGCTGGTGATTGCTTCGCCGCCGGAGAGCCGGACCACGCCAGCGATAGGAAAGGTGGTGGATATCCTCGCGCAGCTATCGACGACCATGTCCGAGCAGGCTGAATTCCGGCTCAACGCACGCAGCCCTTGACCGGAAGGCCTGCATTCTCAGCGGGGAGAAAGACGGATGGGGGGCCATCGTTACGGTCAGTGTCGCCGTACACTTGGGCGCGTTGTAGACAATCAGAACGCAAACCTTCGCATCATTGAACCTGCCCATGACAGAGCCCGAAAACGACGTGCAAATGTTCGAGCGCTGGGAGCGTTCGGTCGAGTTTCGCCTGTTTGGCGACGCTTCCGATCCGACGCTGACCGTACCCGAACAGATTGCAACCAAGGTGGGAGATCGGGTGATCGCAGGCCAATTGCAGCCTGGCGAGCGCATTGGCGAGCAGGAACTGGCGGACGAGTTCAAGGTCAGCCGGGGACCGGTACGCGAGGCCATTCGCATTCTCGAGCGCGAGGGCCTGGTCCGGGTGCTGGCGCGGCGGGGCGCGGTGGTGACGCAGCTCTCGGCGCGCGAGTTGCACGACCTGTTCGAGATTCGTGCCGGCCTGTTCGAGATCGTGGTGCGCAAGATCGCGGCGCAACGGCCGAAGGATTTGCTGGCGGTCATGCGCGAAGGCGTGCGCCGATTGGGCGCATTGGCGGACCTTGCAGACGGTGGCAATGCCTATGCGGAGATGACGTATAGGCTGATCGTGATCTCGGCGCGATTCTCCGGCAATGATCGATTGCGGCGCATGATCAGCGCCTTGTCGCTGCAGACCTTGCGCTACAGCAAGCTGGGACTGGCATCCGTTGAACGGCGCCAGCGGTCCGTGGGCTTGTGGCAGCAGTCGCTGCTGGCGCTTGAGCAAGGCGACACCGAGCGGCTGATTGCCTTGAGCCACCAGCGCACCCAGGAATCGGGTGCGGAGGCGGTGCGGCTGCTGCAGGACGACCCGCCAGCTGCCTGAGTCCGTGTGGCGCGGCGGGTTTGGGTTGCGGTTGCGCTGGCCCGCGTCAGTCGCCGCGGTTCGCCTGCCCGTGCGATGCGCCGTCGAAAAGCGCGCGCAGGTCGCCTTTCACCACCTTGCCGGCATGGTTGCGTGGCAGTTCCTGCAGGATGGCCAGTCTGCGGGGCTTCTTGTAGCCGGCGATCCGTGTCTGGCAGTGGGCGATCAGCCCATCCTGCGTGACGGTGTCGCCACCGCGCAGCACCACGGCTGCCGCGACGATCTCTCCCCATTCGGGATCGGGCAGTCCCAGCACTGCAGCTTCGAGCACGGCAGGATGGCTGGCCAGCGCGTCCTCGACCTCCCGCGCATAGACGTTGAACCCGCCGCTGATGATCATCTCCTTGTTGCGACCGACGATGTGCAGGTAGCCCTGTGCATCGAATCGCGCGAGGTCCCCGGTGTAGAACCAGCCATCACGCACGGCCTCGGCCATCGCCTGTGGTCTGCGCCACAGTTCGACCTTGCCGATGCCCTGGTGGGCAATCGTGATCTCGCCCGCTTCGCCTGGTGCAACCGGATGGCCATTGTTGTCGCGCAGCACGATCTGCACGTTGCAGGTGGGCCGGCCGCAGGAGCCGATGGGGTCGTCGGTCCCATCGGGACTGTCGCCGATGTGTTCATGCGGGTACAGCACGGTCAGGGGCTGTACGGCCTCGGTCATTCCGTATTGCTGGCGCAGGATCGGACCAAAGACGGCTTGTGCGCGCCGGATCAAGGACACCGGTGTAGGCGCGGTCCCGTAGTGGATGCGGCGCAGTGAAGTCAGATCGCACGGAGCACCGCTTTCGATGGCGTCGACCAGCCGCCCCATCATGGTCGGCACCAGCATCAGGTGGGTGATCCGGTGCCGGGCGATGGCAGCCAGCAAGGCCGGCGGGTCGAAACGGTTCTGCACGATGTTGCGTGCGCCGCGCAGAAAGCAGGGAAACAGGTAGACGCCGGCGGCGTGTGTCAGCGGACCTACATGCAGCATCGCATCGTCGACACCGAGACCGTACTCCATCGCCAGGAAGTGGTTGTGCAGCCGGTCCATCCAGCGCTCCACCGTGTAGGCGACGCCCTTGGGTTTTCCGGTGGTGCCGGAGGTGTACGCGATACGCATCACCTGCGCGCGGCCGACTGCGATGCACGGTGGCGTCGGGGCTGCGGCAGCGCAGGCGGCGTCGACGTCCACGCACGCGGCCGACACGAAGCCCTGGCTGAGTAGCAGGCGCAATTCGGGCAGCCGTGCGCCGCGCGCCTGTGACAACGCAGCGGCCAGCGGCGCGAACTGCGGGCCCAGCAACACCGCGCTGGCCTGCGCGTCCTCGAGGATGTCGAGGTGTTCGGCCAGCGTATGGCGCGCGTTCAGCGCCACGAAGGTCAGGGCCGCCTTCTCGGCGCCGAATACGCTGTCCACGCTTTCCAGCGAGTTCTCCAGCAGGACGGCGATGCGTTCACCGGGTCGCAGTCCGAGCGTGATCAGCGCCTGCGCCATCCGGTTGCTGCGGGTCTCGACGTCGACGTGGCTCAGCGTCTGCGAGCCGAGGATCAGCGAAGGCCGCTCGCCGTGTTGCGCCGCCGCCCAGCTGATCAGTCCGCCTGCGATGACCGAATCGTCCGGGGGGCGCGCGGGACGGCCATCGCCGGGCGCGCGGACTTGCGTGACGTTCGGTGCGGTGTTCACGCCAGCACCACGAGGTCCTGGCCTTCGGTGACGGCCTCGCCCTCTTGCACCAGCAAGCGGACCACCGTGCCGGCACGGGGTGCCGCAAGCGGTATTTCCATCTTCATGCTCTCGAGGATGAGCAGCGTCTGGTCCTCGGTGACGGAATCTCCGACGGCAACCTCGACTTTCCAGACAGTGCCGGTGACGTCGGAGGGGAGGGCGATTTCAGACATGGGGTGCTCCAGTAAAAGGTGGCAGGGTTTTTCTGGATGTTAGATCACATTCTTATTGTTGACAATCTTAATGTGATCCATATAAACTCGACGCAACAAGGGGGAGGCAGGTCATTGGTGACCTCCACCATGGCCTCTGCACGGCTTGCGCCGCTGGTTTTCACTATTTCGGGAACACACATTCATGATGCAGCCGATCGCTGTCGATGCCGATGCCGCAGGGCTGGGCTCCGGTGTTGTGCACCACCGGCCGGTCCGGCGCGTGCTGGTGGCCAATCGCGGCGAGATTGCCGTCCGCATCGTGCGGGCCTGTCGGCAACTCGGCATCGAGGTCGTGGCCGCCGTCTCGGAAGCCGACGTGGACAGCCTCGCTGCCCGCCTCGCGGACCAGCATGTGCTGATCGGACCGGCGCCGGCGGCCCAGAGCTATCTGTTGTCGGACCGGCTGATCGCAGCGGCGCTCGCCAGCGGATGTGATGCCGTGCATCCGGGCTACGGCTTCCTGTCGGAACGTGCCGCATTCGCGCAGGACTGCGAAGCGGCCGGTCTGGTGTTCATCGGCCCGAGCCCGCAGGCCATTGCGGCCATGGGAGACAAGATATCCGCCACCCGTCTTGCTGCTGCCGCAGGGGTGCCTCGGATACCGGGCACGGGTGCCTTGCCGGATGCCGAGCTTGCCCTGGCACATGCGACCCGGATCGGATTCCCGGTACTGGTCAAGGCCGCGGCAGGTGGCGGCGGCCGCGGTATGCGCATCGTTCGCACGCCCGAAGAAATGCAGAGCGCATTCGCCAGTGCCCGGGCCGAAGCCACGGCCGCCTTCGGTGACGGTACCCTGTATGTCGAAAAGCTGGTCGAACAAGCGCGTCACATCGAAGTGCAGCTGCTCGGAGATCGCCATGGGCATGTGATCCACCTGGGCGAGCGCGAATGCTCGACCCAGCGGCGCCACCAGAAACTGATCGAGGAGTCGCCGTCACCGGCACTCGATGCCGATACCCGCGCGCGCATGGGCGCGTGCGCAGTCGCACTGGCGCGCAGCGTCGGCTACTTCAGTGCCGGCACTGTCGAGTTCGTGCTCGACGATGCCGACGGGAATTTCTACTTTCTGGAAATGAACACCCGCATCCAGGTGGAGCATCCGGTGACGGAGATGGTCACCGGAATCGATCTGGTGGCCGAGCAGATCCGCATTGCCGGCGGTGCGCCGCTGGTGCTCCAGCAGTCGGATCTCGCGCTGCAGGGCCATGCCATCGAATGCCGCATCAATGCGGAGGATCCGGACCGGAACTTCCTGCCGCGCCCGGGCCTCGTCCGGGAGTGGAAGGCCCCCGAAGGCGACGGTGTGCGCTGCGACTCCCACTGTACCAGCGGGACCACCATCACGCCGCATTACGACTCGCTGCTGGCCAAACTGATCGTGCATGCGCCCACGCGTGCGCAAGCCATCGACAGGATGCGTCAGGCGCTGTCCGACCTGCATGTCGATGGGCCGCCCACAACTGCCGCCTTCCATCGTGACGTACTGGGCCATGCCGACTTCCAGGCGGGCCGGGTGACCACACGCTGGGTCGAACAGGTATTCATGCCGGCGCGCCAGGCTGAACGCAAGGCACGCATGGCCGCGCAGGCGAACAAGACACTTACCACCTCGAAGGAGACACCATGAGATTCCGAATGTCAGCTGTGCTGGCGACAAGCCTGTTTCTGGCGGCAGGACTTGCCCATGCGCAATGGAAGCCGACCGAACGCGTCAACTACATCATCGGTGTGGCCCCTGGCGGCACCGTGGACCAGTACGCGCGCGGCATCCGCAATACGCTCGAGAAGCTCGATCTCGTCAACGGTCAGACCGTGCTGGCGGAAAACAAGGTTGGTGCCGGCGGATCGATCGCGATGCAGTACGTGAAGGGCATGGCGGGCAACGGGCACTACCTGAGCACTTTTCATACCGGTGCCATTGCCGGCGCCGTGACGGGCCTGATCAAGGTCGATCCGCGCGAGTTCGTGCCGGTGGCCATGATGGTCGAGGAAACCTCGCTGGTGGCGGTGCGGGCCGACTCGCCGCTGCAATCAGGCACCGACCTGGTCGCAGCCCTCAAGGCAGACCCGACCCGGCTGCGGATAGCCGTGGCACCCGCCCTCGGCCAGAACACACATATGGCCATTGCCAAGCCGTTGCAGGTGGCCGGGGTCGCTGTCGATCGACTGACGATCGCGCCATTCCGCTCGTCCGGCGAGTCGGTCACGGCGCTGCTGGGTGGGCATGTCGACCTGGTGTCGGCGACCGCACCGACCATCATGCCGCAGGTGCAGGCGGGCAAGCTGCGCATCCTCGCCAGTGCCGCACAGGAGCATGGCAGCGGCGCGCTGGCCCATGTGAAGACCTGGCGTGAGCAGGGGGTCCCGGCCGACTATGTCAGCTACAACGGCGTGATGCTGCCGCCCCATGCGAATGCCGAGCAGGTCAAGTTCTGGGAGGACGCGCTGCGCAAGGTGTCGCGGGACAAGGACTGGATCGCCATGGTCGAGGCCTCCGGCAACAAGCCCATCTTTCGCGGTTACGTGCAGTCCCATCGCTACCTGGAGTCGGAGTGGACAGCGGCGCAAGCCCTTGCGGCATCGCTGGGTCTGGGAGCCGGCAAATGAGTCGGCGTTGCACAGGCCTGCGGGGCCGGGGCTGAGGGACGGCCGGTGCTGAACCTCACCGAGGATCTGACCAAGGCATACCTGTGCGCGCAGGGCTTGCCGGTGCCGCACGGGGCGGCTTGTGACACCGCGCAGGCGGCACACGCCGCAGCCGGGAGCATGTGCGGCGGTGCGGTCGTCAAGGCTCTGGTGGCCGCCGGCCGGCGCGGCAAGTCGGGTGCGGTGGCGCTGGTCGATGATGCCGATGCCGCGCAACAGGCCGCGCAGCGCATGCTGGGCACCGAGGTCGCCGGCTTGCCGGTGGACCGGGTGTATGTCGAGGCCCGCGAGGCCATCGCCCATGAGCTGTACCTGTCCTTTGTGCTGGACAGCTATCCGCCGCGCATGTTGCTCAGTTGCCGCGGCGGCGTAGACATCGAGCAGACCCATGCGCAGACGCCCGAGGCGATCGTGGTCATGGAGGTCGACCCTGTGCACGGCGTGATGCCGTGGGACGCACTTGCCGGCTGGGAACGGGCAGGTGCGCAGGCCCGGTGGCTGCCAGGCCTGGGCCGCTTGACGGCCGCCCTGTGGCAGGCCTTTGTCGCGGCCGACGCGCAGATGCTGGAGATCAATCCGCTGGTGGTTCGCGCAGACGGCACTCTGGTGCTGGTGGGGGCCATGCTGGCGGTGGACGATGCCGCGCTGGCGCGTCACCCCGCGTGGCGTGCCTTTGCACGCTCGGCGGCCCAGCGTGGTGGCCGCATTGCCAACGACCGCGAGCGCGCGGTGATCGACGCGAACGAACGTTCGCCCGGTGCGGTGTTTCGCTATACCGAGCTCGACGGCAACATCGGCCTGGTGGTGGGTGGTGGCGGCGCCAGTCTGCTGCAGCATGACCTCATGCTGGCCATGGGCGGAGCACCGGCCAACCACCTCGATGCGACTCCGGGAGCCGGTTGGCAGGACAAGATGGGTGCCGTGCTCGACGCCATCCTGGCGAATCCGTGTGTCAAGGGCCTGCTGGTCAGCTACAACTTCCTGCAACTGGTGCGGGTGGATCAGCGCATGCAGCTGATCGTCGACCTGCTGCGCGCCCGCGGCATTGACCCGCAGCGTCTGCCGATCGTGGTGCGCCTGTTCGGCCCCGGCGAAGACGAGGCGCGACGCATCGCTGCCACCTTGCCGGGCCTGCACTTCATGCCGCCCGACAGTCCGATCGACGCGGCGGTCCAGCGCATCGTGGAGCTGACCCAATGAGCATCCTCGTCGATCGCCATACCCGCGTACTGGTGCAGGGCCTCACCGGCGCGCAGGGCGCACAGGACACGCGCTATGCGCTGGATGCGGGAACGCAGGTCGTCTGCGGTGTCACCCCGGGCAAAGGCGGTGCCGTCGTGCATGGCTTGCCGGTCTATCACACGGTGGCCGCGGCGGCTGCCGCGCATGCCGCCACGGCGGCCGTGGTCTATGCGCCGCCGCTGGCGGTGCGCGATGCGGTGTACGAGAGTCTGGATGCCGGACTGCGCCTGATCGTCGTGCTGGCCGAGAACGTGCCGGTGCATGATGCGGCGGCCATCCGGGCGCGGGCAGAACGTGCCGATGCGGTCGTCGTGGGTTGCAATACCAACGGGATCATCACGCCCCGGCAATGCAAGCTGGGCGGCATTGGCGGTGACCTGCCCGAGCGGATTTTCGTGCCCGGGCGCATCGGCATCGTTTCGCGCTCCGGCGGCATGTCCGCGGAACTCGGCCATACGCTCAAATGTGCCGGTTACGGTGTATCCACCGCCATTTCGATGGGCGGTGACGCGGTGCCATGTACGCCAATGGTGGCCTATCTGAAACGCTTCGATCAGGACCCCGATACCGACGCGGTGCTGATCTTCGGAGAGCCTGGTACGCCGAACGAGCGCGAGGTCGCGCAATACCTTCAGGCCCATCCGGGTCACAAGCCGGTGATCGCCGTACTGGCGGGGGAATTCCAGGAACGCTATCCGCCTGGCGCCAGCTTCGGCCATGCCGCAGCAATGATCCAGGACCCCGCGGACGCGGTTTCTGCCAAGCGACGGATGCTGCGCGAAGCCGGCGTCGATGTCGTGCAGCGTTTGTCCGAAATCGCATCGACGCTGGCCCGCGCCGGTGTCCATCCCACACCTACTCTGGAGTGATACGCATGTCCCAGGAATATTTCGAACCTACCGGCCCATGGGAGGCGGAGCTGACCGAATTGCAGCAACGGCGCCACCAGGCGCGCCAGATGGGGGGCCCCGAGGCCGTGGCCAAGTACAAGGCGCGTGGCCGGCAGACGGCACACGAGCGCATCGACGCCTTGCTCGACGCGGGCAGCTTTCGGGAAATGGGCCGTATCACCGGAAAAGGTCGGTACGACGCCGATGGGCACTTCGAGTCGCTGTCGCCTGTCAACGCGATCATCGGCACGGGCCGGATCGGCGGCCGCAAGCTGGTGGTCTCGGCCGACGATTACACGATACGCGCAGGTTCCTCCGAGGGTTCGTTGTCGGACAAATGGGTGTACGCCGAACGCATGGCGCTGACGCTGCGGATGCCGATCGTGCGCCTCGTCGATACCGCGGGCGGCAGTGTCAAGCTGCTGGCGCAGATGCAGGGCACCAAGATTCCGGGTTATTCGAACTGGCCAGGGGCGGAGTTGCTGCGTACGGTGCCGGTGGTTGGCGTGGCCTTGGGGGCCTGCGCCGGATTGGGTGCGGTGAAGGTACTGCTGTCGCATTTCTCGGTCATGGTGCGCGACCAGGCGCAGGTCTTTGCGGCGGGCCCGCCGGTGGTCAAACAGGCGTATGGCATCGACATCGACAAGAACGACCTGGGCGGCTACAAGGTGCACCGCAAAAGCGCGATGGTCCACAACGAGGCGGTTGATGAAGCCGACGCGCTGCGCCAGGTCGCGCAATTTCTGTCCTATCTGCCACGCAGCATCTACCGCATGGCGGACCGGACCACGCCGGTCGACGACCCGGGGCGCGCCGATGACTGGCTCGCCGAAGCCATTCCGCACGACCGGCGCAAGCTGCACGATCCGCGCAAGATCATGGCCGCGGTGTTCGACCGCGACTCGATCTTCGAGATCGGCCGCTGGCAAGGCGGTTCGCAGATCACCGCGTTTGCGCGACTGAACGGCTACCCGGTCGGTGTCCTTTGCAACGACCCCAAGGTTGCCGGCGGTTCGATGACCCTGACCGCGGCGTACAAGATGGAGCGCCACGTGCAGCTGTGCGACACGTTCGGCATACCGGTGGTCAATCTGGTCGACCAGCCGGGCAATGCGACAGGGCCGGAGGCTGAGCTCGCCGGCACTTTGCTCGGCGCGGTGCGCGTGGTGACTACCATCGAGCGCGCGCGTATACCCTGGGTCTCAATCATTCTGCGCAGGGCGTTCGGCATGGCCGGTGGCATGCATGCGCCCAAGTATTTCCCGGCACTGAACCACCGCTTCGCATGGCCGTCCGCGCGCTGGGGTTCGATCCCGATCGAAGGTGGCGTGCACGCCGCGCACAAGCAGGAGATCGAATCTGCTGCCGATCCGCAAGCCACGCGGGCGGAGCTGGAGGCGAAGTACCACCACCTGGGTTCACCGTTTCGCACCGCCGAGAGCTTCGGAATCCTCGACATCATCGACCCGCGCGAAACCCGCGGCATTCTGTGCGACTGGATCGAAGACGCATGGGAAGTGCTGCAGGGCGATCGCGCAAGACATTAGGAGACACAAAATGCCATCGCTTTTCCGAACCGTACTGCTGACAGCTGCAGCCGCCCTGGGTGGGCTGGGCGCCACTGCCGCCACCGCTCAGTCGTGGCAACCGACCCGCAATGTCGAATATATCGTCCCGGCCGGACCCGGTGCCGCACTCGATACCGCGGCGCGCGAGCTCAAGGACCTGATCGATCGCATGAAACTCTCGCCCATGCCGATGCTGGTCAGCAACAAGCCCGGCGGCGCCGGCATGGTGGCCATGGGCACGCTGGCCAATCATCCAGGCGACGGGCACATGCTGATGACGCTGACCCATTCGTCAATCAATAACCGGCTGGTGGGAGAGGTCAAGCTCGGGTATGACGACTTCACTCCGCTGGTCACGCTGTTCGACGAGTTCATCACCGTGGCAGTCCGCGCAGACTCGCCGATCCGGGATGGTCGCGATCTGGTCGAGCGGTTGCGCAAGGATCCGAGCGCGCTGTCGATCGGCATCGCAACCTCGATCGGCAACCACATCCATGTGGCGATTGCCAAACCCTTGAAGGTCGGTGGGGTCGATATCGCCAAGCTCACCGTGGTGCCGTTCAAATCGTCGTCCGAGTCCATGACCAATCTTCTGGGCGGACACATCGATATCGTTTCGGCGTCCGCGATCAACGTCGTCGCGCAGTTGAAGGCCGGCAAGATCCGTGTCATTGCAGTCGCCGCCGCGGAACGTCTGGGCGGGGATCTGGCCTCGATACCCACCTGGCGCGAGCAGGGCATTGATGCGGTCTATGGATCATCCCAGGGCGTGCTCGGCGCCAAGGGCCTCACGCCGGCGCAGGTTCGCTATTGGGAGCAGACTTTCAAGCGGGCCACCGATACGCCGCAGTGGGCCTCCTTCCTGGCCAAGAACCACTGGAAGTCGCACTTTCTTGAAAGTGCCCCGACCCGCAAATACCTGGACGAGGAGGCTGGCAGCGCCAAGTTGGTCCTGGGTGAGTTGGGGCTGTTCAAGCCGTGACTTGCGCCTGATGCCGGCGCGGCAGCGTCTCGCCTATGATTTTTTCAGCTGCGCCATCACCCGCATCATCGTGCGGTTCACATCGTCGAGCTGCAACTCATGCGCCTGGCACAAGGCGGGCACCTCGTTCATGTGCGGATACTCCAGCGCGCATGCCAGTTCCAGGAATGGCGCGTAGGGTCCGCTGCGGCCCAGGATCGCACCGTTGACGCGGTCGGACAGGGGCAGGCGGTGCAAGGCCTCGCGCAGGGGTTCACCCAGCAGGCCGTCGATCTGCGACAACACGCCGGTCAGGAACACCTCGCGCCGCAAGCTGTCTTCGTCGCCGGCATCGAGCAGGTGCTCCATCAGGTGCGCCCGCATGACCATGGCGGTACGCACCGGGTCCATGTCGGCTTCGTTGACAGCCAATGGCATCTGCTCCAGCAGCCATTGCTTGAAGCGGGTCAGGCCCAGCAGCATCAGGCCATGGCGCAGCGATTCGACGCCACTGCGCAATCCCAGCGCCGCTGAATTCGTGTAGCGCAGGAACCGGTAGGCCAGCAATGGCTCTTCGGCCAATGTATGTTCGAGCAGGTCGAGCGCGACGTCGTTGTCGGTTTCACGCACCAGTTGCACGATCGCGCGGTGGCTGGGCTGGATCGGCTGGTGCCGGTGCGACAACAATACGTCATCGACCGGCCAGCCGGCAACACCCCAGGCGGCACTGCGGTCCAGGCAATGGTCGGCCATCAGCCGGCTTGGCACGGCCTCCACGATCTGGCCTGGCAACACCGGGTTTCCTGCGGCGTCGGCCCTGTCGCTGCGGGTCAGCGTGACATGCGCGCCGGCCAGCGCCTCGCCCGGCGTCAGGCCGATGATGGTGCGGCTGAAGTACGGCGCGATGGCGCTGTCGGGCCGCTGGCCGGCCGCGCCACGCCACACCAGTTGCACGCCGCGCTGATGGGCCTGGCGCAGCAAATCGACCATGGCCGCATCGGCCAGCAGATCCTGTTCGACCGACAACCAGGGACCGTCGGACGGGCAGTGCTGCAACAGGTCGGACAGGATCTCGGCCGACAACGGCGTCAACACCAGCAGCGGACTCTGACCGGTCCAGGTCTGCTCGACCGCGCGCAGGAAATGCGGGGCATCGGCCTGTTCCCCTTGCAGCGGCGCCATGAACAATTGCATGGCCACGGGTTGCCGAGACTTGTTCCAGACCAGCTGGTAACCCAGGATCAGTTGCCCAAAGGACGAAGGAGCCATGTCAATTGATGTAATTGAAAAGCGACAAACGTTGAATCTGAGCGTATGACTGTAGCGCAGCCTGGTAACCGGTCTGCGCGACCGTGAAATTCGAGATCGCCTTGGCCATGTCGGCGTCGACCGCCCGCGAGCGGTCCGACTCCAGGGCCAGCGAACGCGCTGACTGTGCGTCGGTGATGCTGTCGGCCCGGTTCAGCCAGTCGCCGGCCTGGCCGCGCGCCGACTGCAGCCGCTCCATGCCGGTGTCGATCTGCGCCAGCGACAGCGCGATCGCCTGCGACAGCTTGTTGTCGCTGGCCGCGTTGTCGATGCTGTTGATCGTGCCGTCCAGCAGGTTGAACAGGTTCAGCGCCGTGCTCGGTGCGATGACGACCGTGTCGCCATTGGCCGGTGCACCTTGTGGCAGCACCGACAAGCCGTCGAACTGGATCGGCGCGCCGCTGGTATAGGGCTGCGCGCTGAGCACAGTGGCCGATGTCGTCGTGTTGACCACGTCATAGGTGGTCACGCCTGCGCTCACCGTGAAGTCGATGCGGTAGTCCTGGCCCGTCAACAGGGCTGGTGACACCACATGGCCGGTGTCGGTCCAGACGCCGCCGGAATTGCCGGCTCCCAGCGACACCTCGAACGTGCGGTTGCCACTGGGCACATCCATCCAGATTGCCTGGCCATTCATCGCTCCGGGCAGCGCCGTCGTGGTCGCTGCACGCTGGCCTGAAGCGCCCTGGAACAGCACACCGGCGGGAATGTCTGCGAACGGCGCGCCGGCACTGCCCAGGCCACCGAACAGTGGCACACCGTTGCTGTCGGTGCGATTGGCAATGGCGAAAATCTGGTCGCGCAGGCTGCTGATCTGTTTGGCCAGCGTGTTGCGGTCGGCCGGGCTGAAGGCGGCATTGCCGGCAGCCACCACCAGCTCGCGCAGGTCCTGCATCCGGCCCAGCGCCTCGCCAAGCCCGGCCTCGGCCGATGACAGGGCCGAGCGCTGGGTTTCCAGCGCCCGCTGGTCGGTGTCGATGCGGTTGAGTCGCACCATGGCACGCTCGGCTTGCGCGGCGGCGATCGGATCGTCGCTGGCACGGTTGACCCGCAAACCCGAACTGAGCTGTTCCTGCTGGGTCAGCATCTCGTTCTGGCGCTTGTACAACTGCTCCAGCGAGGTTTCGTAAACGTTGGCGGTTCCTATACGCATATGTCTTTACTTCCGGTTCAGACGCATCAACGGGCCAGATTCTGCAGCAGCGAATCGAACAGCGTCTGCGACACCTGCAACAGCTTGGCCGACGCCTGGTAGGCCTGCTGGAACTGCAGCATGCGTGCGGCTTCCTCGTCCAGGTTGACACCAGCCAGTGCCGCCTGATCGGCGGCGGCATTGGAGGCGATGGACTGCGACACTGCGCCGGCAAATCCGGCGCTTTGCACCCGCACCCCGATCGCGGCCATCATCCCGGCATAACCGTCGGTGGTGGCGGCCCCGTCGAACAGGGCCAGATCACGGATCGCCAGCATCGCATGGGCGTTGCCGGCATCGATCGCCGGGTAGGCGTTGGCCTGCACCGTGAAGGTGTCGCCGACCTGGGGCGAGCCCTTGAGCGTGAGTGCCCAGCCGTTGTAGCTGATCGGCTGACCCGGTACGTACGCAACGCCGGTCGGGTTGCCGGTGCCGGTGCCCACCACATCAAAGCTGCCGGCGCCGGTAAAGGTCAGCGTTACGGTCTGCGTCAGGTTGGGTCCGGCTTGTTGCGGAATCAGCGTCTGCAGCGCCAGCGAGCCCTGGTTGGCGACGCCGGCGCTGGGCACGACCGGGCTGGCAACGGCCAGTGCCCGGGGCGAACCGATGGCCACGTCGACCGACTGCGCGACCTGCCGGTAAGGCGTGATCATGAAACGGTCGCCAGCCGCTGCGGCGCCGGTGACCTGCAGCGAAAGACCGTCGACCAGGATCGGCACCGAACCGAACGCGGTGATCGTGCCGTCCGATACACGGCGCACGGTACCGGCCGCAGCGCCGGTGAACTGGATCTCGTAGTCTGATGCGGACAGCGATGCTGCGCCACTGGCAGGTGTGGTCTGCACCGCGACCTGGATGCTGGCGCCGCCGGTATTGGCCAGCGCCGGCAAACCATCGGGAATCGGCCCCAGCGTCAGCAGATTGCCTGCAGGCGCGCCATCGAGGTCCAGCCCCAGGCTGTGTTGCTGGTTCAATACCGTTCCCAGGGCCAGCGCCATGCGTCCGAGCAGATTTCCGGCATCGACCAGGTCGGTGTTCTGGAAGCGCAGCTGACCGGCCAGGGCGCCGCCACCGAGGCTGCCTTCGTCGAGCACCACGGTCAGGCTGCCGCGTTGCATCGTCAGCTTGGATTTGTACGGGTCGCCGAATTCATCGGGCTTGAGCGTGATCTGGGAAGCGCTGGTGCCCAGCACCAGCGGCTGGCTGCCGCCGACGAAGATGCCGATCGAACCGTCATCGGCCGGTATGCTGGTGGTCTGCACCAGGGTATTGAGCTTGCGGATCAACTCGTCGCGCTGGTCCAGCAGGTCGTTCGGTGTATGGCCGCTGCCTTGCTGGTTGCGGATCTCCCGGTTGGCATCGGCAATCTGCGAGGCCAGCTGGTTGACGGTCTGCACGTTGGCCTTGAGTTCGAGCTGCAGGCTGGCGCGCAGATTGCTCAGGTTGTCGCTGACCGAGCGCAAACGCGCTGCGGTCTCGTCGGCCCGGGCCAGCACGACGGTGCGCGCGGTCAGGTCGGTCGGCGCATTGGCGACATCCGAGAATGCATTGAGCATGTCGTTGACCGCTGCGCCCAGGCCGGTCTTGCCGCCGGCAAACAGGTCTTCGAGCTTCTTGAGCTGGTCCAGCCGCGACTGGTCGGCCGCCGCGACCGACCCGGTCAGCGCGACCTGGCGGGTCAGCATGTCGCTGTGGCTGCGCATGACCGTGGCCGCCTCGACGCCGAGGCCGTAGTAACCCGAACCGGAATACTGGCCTTCGATGCTGTTCAGCTGGACGTTCTGGCGTGAATATCCGGCGGTATTGACGTTGGCAATGTTGTTGCCGGTCGTGCGCAGCACCTGCTGGTTGGCCAGCAGCGCGCTGGTGCCGATGTTCAGAAGACTGGACATGGCTCTAGTGGCGCGCCAGCGGCGGGGCGACGGGCGCGATCAGATGTGCGTCAGCGCTTGTCATATCGATTGCGCCCGTTGCAGCTGCAGTGTGCTGTTGATGGCCCGGCTGAGCTTGGACGCATACTCCGGGTCGGTCGCGTAGCCGGCCTTTTGCAATCCGGTCGCATACGCATGCGCGGAAGCGGTCTGCTGGCTCGCCTGCGCGTAGCGTGGGCTTTGCGTGATCATGCGGGCATAGTCACGCATCGAGTCTTCGTACGAGTCGTAGGCGCGGAACTTCGCCACCACTTTCTGTGCTGCGCCGTTGACATATTCGGTGGTGGTGATTTCCGCCACCTTGCCGGTCCAGCCGCCGGTGGCCTTGATGCCGAACAGATTGAAAGACGGGGTTCCGTCAGCCATCGTGATCTCGCTGCGCCCCCAGCCGGTCTCGTGGCCCGCCTGGCCGAGCATGAAGGCCGACGGGATCCCGCTGGCCTGTTCGACCCGCTGTGCCGCCTGGGTGTGGCGTTGCACGAAATCGGCCTGGCTGGCTGTGGTGCGCACAGTGGGTGTGGCCCCGTACGACAACGATGCGGTCGGTGTGGCCGGCACGGCGGCCGCGCCGTCGTTGCCGTTGATGCGCTGGGACAACTGGCGCGCGATCTGCTCCGACAAGCCGCCCGGCATGCCGGTCATCTGCACCGCGAGCTGCTGGTCCAGCAGGTCGGCGCTCAGGTCGCCTCCGGCACTGTCGAGCATGCCCGACTTCATGGTCGCCTCGCGCATGCTCTTGATCAGTTCGCGCATGAACAGCGCCTCGAATTGCTTGGCCGCTTCCTTGATGGCGCCGGCGCCGTCCTTGCCGGCCTG
>JAGPBF010000212.1 GCA_018063505.1 Rhodoferax sp. | reverse complement strand
TGGGGGGCCTGGCGAAGCCGGGGCTGCCGGCGCCCATGAACCTCGCTCACACCGCCCAAGCGGCCGGCACCGGTCCAATGGCGCTTGAGTCCGGCCAGCGCAGCCCCCATAATCGACCACTTGCCGCCCCAGCCAACCAGCGGGTCGACTTATCCATTCTCGGCAGTTCACTCTGAGGCAAACATGCAATTGATCAAATCCACGCTGGCCTTGACCGCCGCACTCGCGCTGATCGGCTGCGCCGGCATGTCGTCTGGCGGCCCGCAGAAGGACAAAACCTACCGGCTGACAATTCTGCACACCAACGACCACCATGGCCGTTTCTGGCAGAACGGCGATGGCGAATACGGCATGGCAGCCCGTAAAACCCTGATCGACCAGATCCGCAAGGAAGTCGCCGCATCCGGTGGCTACAGCCTGCTGCTTGACGGCGGCGACGTCAATACCGGCGTACCCGAATCCGACCTGCAGGACGCTGTACCGGACTTCAAGGGCATGAACATGCTCGGTTATGACGCAATGGCAGTGGGCAACCACGAATTCGACAAACCGCTGACCACCTTGCGCATGCAGCGCGAACTGGTGAAGTTTCCAATGCTCGCAGCCAATATCTATGACAGCGGCAAACGCATGTTCGAGCCCTACAAGGTCTTCAACTTCGACGGTTTGCGCATCGGCGTCATGGGCCTGACCACCGAAGACACGAAGAAGATGGTGAGCCCCGACAACGTCAGGACTGTCGAATTCCGCAGTGTCGTGGCAGAAGCGCGCAAGGTCGTTCCTGAACTGCGCACCAAGTCCGACGTGGTGATAGCGGCCACCCACATGGGCCACTACGAAAATGGCAAACATGGCACCAATGCCGAGGGCGACGTCACGATGGCACGCTCGGTCAATGGCATCGACCTGGTGGTGGGTGGACATACCCAGAACCCCGCCTGCATGAAGGCCGAGAACGTGCTTGACCAAGAGTACGTACCTGGCACCCCATGCCAGCCCGACCGGCAGAACGGGACCTGGATCGTGCAAGCCCATGAGTGGGGCAAATACGTCGGCCGCGCCGACTTCGAATACCGCAACGGCGACTTCAAACTGGTCAAGTACGCGCTGATCCCGGTGAACCTGATGAAGTCCGTCAAAGGCGCCGACGGCAAGACATCCAAGGTGCCTTACACCGTCGCGATTGCGGAAGACAAGGAAATGCTGGCCATGCTCAAGCCCTACCAGGACTTCGGCCAGCAAAAACTGCTGGTGGAGATTGGCTCCACCGATGGACGCATCGAAGGTGACCGCGCGATCGTCCGCAGCAAGCCGTCATCGATGGGCGTACTGATCGGTCGCGCGCTGGTGGAGCGTACCAAGGCCGACTTTGCCGTCGTCAATGCCGGCGGGGTCCGCGATTCGCTGGTGCCTGGCAAGCTGACCTACAAGGATGTGCTCAAGGTTCAGCCGTTCGGCAACACCACGGCCATCGTCGATCTGAGCGGCAAGGAGGTCATGGATTATCTCAACGCCATCGCGAAGATGACTGCCGGCTCTGGTGCCTTTCCCCAGTTTGACGGCATCAGACTGGCCATTGCCGGCGGCAAGGTCGATAGCGCAAGCATCAAGGGTGCGCCGCTGGACATGACCAAAACCTACCGCATGGTGATCAACAACTTCATCGCCGCCGGTGGCGACGGATACCCCAAACTGACCGCACACCGGACTTACGTCGATACCGGTTATGTCGATGCCGATGTATTGCGCGCTTTCATCACGGCACACAGCCCGCTCAAGGCCGCCGACTTCGATCCGGGTGACGCAGTGGTGCGTCGGTAACATATGCGCTGACACCCGGCGCGTGGCCACGATGGTCCGTCGCCGGGGCCGGTAAAAGTCTCTCAACCGTCAATCTTCATCCAGGAAAAGATCATGCCAAAAGGTCAACAGAAAACCAACAAGGAAGCCAAAAAACCGAAAAAAGACACGGCGCCTCCCAAGCCGGTCTCTCCGGACGCCGTCCGTCCCACCGTGATGACCGTGGTGCCGGTTCGTGGAAAGCTGAAAAAATAAGGCGCTGCTCGGTGTCCCACTCGGTTTTGGCGCGAAGGTCGTAGTCGAATGACCCTGTATGGCGCGAGCACCCCGGCTGACGGGCCGTCCGGCACTGACGTGCAGGCTCACGAACCTGCGCAGCTGCTGCGCTCGATCTCGGACCTGATCGGGCAGGAACGGCAGGAAGACCAGGATCCCGTACCTGCGGCCGAACAGCGGTACGCCTTGCCGCAGATGATCGAAGATCTGCGCAAATACCAGGCCGAACTGGAAATACAGAACAAGGCGCTGCGGTTCAGCCAGCGTGCCGCCGAAGGTGCATCCGAGCGCTTTCTGACGCTGTTCTCCAGCGTCCCGCTGGCGTTGATGGTTGTCGACGAAAACGGCCAGGTGCTGGAAAGCAATGCCATGGCCTTGCGGCTTTTTCGCCCGACCGAACGCGATCCACCGCTGACCTATGTGTTGCCATTGGTCAGCGACGCGCAGCGGCAGCGGGTTGCCAGCTGCTTCGTGCAGGCCACATCTGACGGCACCAGTGAAACCAGCGAAGTGATCTTTCTGGCCGGCTCGCGCGGGAATTTCGCCGGCGACCTGCATGTGGCACGTATCGACAACACACCGGATGAACTAGCGCAGTTCATTTGCGCAGTCATCGACCAGGGTCCGCTGCTTGCCGAGCGCCAGGCCTTGCAGGAAAGCGCCGCCGAACTGCGCCGGCGCAACGAGGAATTGCACCTGAGCGAAAACCGGCTGGCCGCAATCATCAACTCCTCGCTCGACGCAATCATCTGTGTCGATGCCAATCGCAGCATCACCGTTTTCAATCCGGCCGCCGCGGCCCTTTTCCAATGCCCGCCGGCCCAGGCACTGGGCAGCCCGCTGGAGCGCTTCCTGCCAGACGCGGTGCAGACTCTGGCCTATAACCAGCTGTCCTCGCACGCACAACTCGGTGAAATGGAGGGGCGCACCAGCGGCGGAAAAGCACTGGCCGTGGAGGTCAGCGTATCGTTCGAACGGCGGCTCGACGGCGACATCATCACGGTGTTCGCGCGTGACCTGACGGCGCGCAAAAAGATCGAAACCCAGCGCAATGTGCTGGAGACCCAACTGCGCGAATCGCAGAAGATGCAGGCGGTCGGCACCATGGCCGGTGGCATCGCGCATGATTTCAACAACATCCTCAGCGCCATCCTGGGCAACGTGGCGCTGGCCAAACAGGACACCGGCGACGACTCGCCGGCCCTGACCAGTCTGCTCGAGATTGAAAAAGCCGGTCGGCGCGCGCGCGACCTGGTCCGCCAGATCCTGACCTTCAGCCGCAACGAAACCACCATCCGCAGCACGATTCACCTGGCCGACGTGGTGCACGAGACAACGCGCTTGCTCAAGGTCACGCTGCCGCCGTCGATCGACCTTCTGGTGAGCATCGAGGACCATGTACCGCCGGTGATGGCCGATGCAACCCAGGTCGAGCAAGCCTTGCTCAATCTGTGCACCAATGCAATGCACGCCATCGGCAGCGCCAAGGGCACGATCAGCGTCAAGCTGGGCAGCACCTACACCATGCCGCTGCGCAAGGAACGCCGTGGCAAGTCACGTGGCCATCACGTGACGCTGGCCGTACGTGACACCGGCGTGGGCATCGATCCTGAAACCATGGAACGCATCTTCGAACCGTTCTTCACCACCAAGCCGGTCGGCCAGGGCACCGGACTGGGCCTGGCGGTGGTGCATGGCATCATGCGTACCCACCAGGGCTCCGTCGGCGTCCAGAGCGCGCGCGGCAAAGGCAGCGTTTTCACGCTGTACTTTCCGCCGGCCAAATCGCCGGCCGTGACCAGCCAGGTGGAACTTGAGTTTCCCAACCTGGTCGAGGGCATGGGCAAACACGTGATGTATGTCGACGATGACGAGGCGCTGGTGTTCCTGGTGGAGCGGGTACTCACGCGCAAGGGTTTCCGGGTCAGTTCGTTTACCGACCCCAATCTGGCATCGCTCGCCTTGCGCGAGCGGGCACAGGATTTCGACCTGCTGGTCACCGACTACAACATGCCGGGTTTTTGCGGCATCGATCTGCTGCGCGAGGCCCGCGCCATCAGGCCCGAACTGCCGGTGGCACTGGCTTCGGGTTATGTCACACCGGAGATCGAGCAACAGGCGTTCGCCGAAGGTGCAGGCGCGCTGATCCACAAGCCCAACGACGTCGACGAGTTGTGCGACATCGTGCAGAAGTTGGTACAGCAAAAAGTCGAGCAATAAGATGTCGCCCCCACGCTCACTGCGTTCACTGCCCCCCGAGGGGGCCATCAGTCCCTTCGGAGCGGCCGGGCGGTAACTATGTGGCCCCCACGCTCACTGCGTTCGCTGCCCCCCGAGGGGGCCATCAGTCCCTTCGGAGCGGCCGGGCGGTAACTATGTTGCCCCCACGCTCTCTGCGTTCGCTGCCCCCCGAGGGGGCCATCAGTCCCTTCGGATCGGCCGGGCGGTACTGATTTGCCAATCGCAGTTCGGCACGTCGATGCAGGGCTGCTGGTGCTGGACAAGCCCCCGGGGCTGCTCAGCGTTCCGGGGCGCGGGCCGGACAAGCAGGATTGTCTGAGTGCGCGGGTGCAGAAACAGTATCCGGACGCGCTGGTCGTGCACAGGCTGGACATGGCCACCTCCGGTCTGATGCTGATGGCCCGCGGCCGGCAGGCCTTGTCGATCCTCAACCGTGCGTTCGCACGTCGGGAAGTACACAAACGCTACCAGGCACTGGTCTGGGGCCAAGTCAACGGCGACGGCGACAGCTGGCAGACGATTGACCTGCCGATTGCGGTGGATTGGCCCGACCGTCCGCGCCGGGTGATTGCGGCAGATGGCAAACCCAGCCTGACGCGCTGGCGCATGCTGGGCCACCCGCAGACGCTCGCGCACGCGGCCTCATCCGCTGCGTTGACGGAATCCGCACAACCCACGCCGCGGGCCGGTCTGGCAAGCCGGCTCGAACTCGAGCCGGTGACCGGGCGCTCGCACCAGTTGCGGGTGCACCTGCGTGCGATCGGCCATACGATCGTCGGCGACCGTCTCTACGGGGACGACGACGCGCCACGGTTGATGTTGCATGCCAGCTGGATCGGACTGAGCCACCCGCTGAGCGGCGAGCCGCTGGAGTTTTCGAGCCTGCCTGATTTCTAGCGTTGCTGCAGCATGGCGGCGGGCCCGCCGCTTCGGGCCGGTGTCAGGCCTGCAGCGGCAACACCAGTATCGCTTCCAGCCCCGGATCGGCATTGCGAAAACTCAGGCTGCCCCCGTGGGCGAGCGCCACCTGGCGGGCCAGGTGCAGACCCAGACCAACCCCTCCTGTGACACGCTGGCGCGCCGCGTCGGTGCGATAAAAGGCCTCGCCGAGATGGTCCAGCTGCGCGGGCGCCACGCCTGGACCATGGTCGCGCACGCGCACCACCAGGCCGTGATCGCCGCGTTGCACCGAAACCCGTGGCGGTTTTCCGCCCGCTCCATGGCGCGCGGCGTTGTCCAGCAGATTCCGGATGGCCAGCCGCACCCGCGTGGCATCGAGGCTCGCCGCTGGCAGGTCCGGCGCCATGTCCAGCGTGACAACCCCGGTGGCCGCAGCATCTTCCACCAGAGCGCGCACCAGCGCGCACAAGTCGGTTGGCTCGCGATGCAATGCCACGTGGCTGCCCGACAAGCGCTCGCTTTCGAGCAGGTCATTGATCAGGTCGCGCATCTCTGCCAGGTCACGCAGCAACGCATTTCGGCTGGCCGCGGCATCGCCGGAATCCGGCAACAGTTCGACGTTGATGCGTGCACGGGTCAGTGGCGAGCGCAGTTCATGGCTGATGGCCAGCAACAGGGCCCGCTTTCCGTCGAGCATCTGCTGCAGATCGTGGGCCATCGTATTGATCTGTTGCGCCAGATCACCGAGCTCATCGTGGCGGCACACCCTGATGCTTCGCCCGAATTCGCCCCTTCCATAACGCTGCACACCGACGCGGATGTCGTCGATCGGACGCAGCAACCGACGGACATAGGCATACGCAAGCGTTATGACGGCCAGCAAGGTCAACACGGTAAGCCAACCGACCAACCGCGGTTTACGGTCCCAGGCAAGATCACCCAGACCCAACCGGATGCGGTGGCCATCGGCAGTGGTACGCTCCAGAATCTGCGGCGCGCCGTCCTTGGACGAACGGTCGTCGTGCATCCAGCCGCGATGATCATTGTCTGCGTGCGAGCGCCATTGCACCAGCGGGCCTTCGATCTGCACCGAAATCGGCAGGCGCCGGGTCAGCACACGGGCGCGTTCGACATCCGGCGGACTGCCGATCTCGCCGACCAGCCGGTCGACATAGTCGGTCACCAGTGGCTCGACGGCCAGGCGCCAACCGACCCCGATGGCACGCTGCATGCCGCCGAGAAAAATCACCGACAGGCCCAGCGCGAGCAACAGGAATACGACGATCAGCTTGAGTCGCAGCGAGTGGCGCAAGGCCGAGCGCGCCCGCCGATGCCAGGCCTTGTGCGGTTGCTCAGACACGGGTCAGCGCCAGCGCATAACCCGCATTGCGCAAGGTCCGGATGCAGTCGAGCGGATCGAGCTTCTTGCGCAGGCGGCTGATCAGGATGTCCACGGCACGCGAATACAGATCTGCCTCATGGCCGCGCAGATGATTGAGGATGTCGTCGCGGGCATAGACCTTGCCCGGTTCACGTGCCAGCAGCACCAGCAACGCAAACTCGGTACCGGTGAGCGAAACCACCTCACCCTGGCGCACCACGGTATGGGTATCGAGATCGAGTGACAAGCCGTCGAACTGCAGCCGCTGCGGTGTAGCGGCGGCACGCTGGCGCCGCAACACCGTCTGCAGCCGGGCCACCAGCTCCCGCGGCTCGAACGGCTTGGGCAGGTAGTCGTCGGCGCCCAGTTCCAGCCCGACGACGCGGTCGGTGACCTCGCCGCGGGCCGTCAGCATGATGATCGGGATGTCGCTGCTCTTGCGGATCAGGCGACACAACGCGAATCCATCCATCTCGGGCAGCATCACGTCCAGGATGGCGCCATCGAAGTTTTCGCTGCGCAACATGGCCAGGCCCTCTCAAGAAACACAATCTAAGGTCTTGATTCGCAATGAATTTCTCAAGCGGGTTGTTCAGTGGGCACAAGCGCCATGCCCATCTTCTTGGCCTTCTGTGCCAAGTTGTGCAGGACACGCTGGCGG
>JAGPBF010000043.1:6778-25048 GCA_018063505.1 Rhodoferax sp. | reverse complement strand
CGGCGCAAGCGCATCCACCATGCTCCACGATGACGCGCTGCGGCAATCGATCGGCGGTGCATTGCAGGGCTTCGCGGTTCATTGCCTGCCCGACACCGATGCGCACAGGGGCCGCGCTGCCGTGGCGCTGGTCGTCACCGAAGAAGGCCCCGGCGCGCAGGTGGGCAGCCTGCCCGCATACACGCATTGGAGCACAAAGGCGGCGCTGGTGCTGACCCGCCGTGCCTTGCACCTGCGCCACCATGCCAACCAATGGGCCCTGCCCGGCGGCCGCACCGAGGTCGGGGAATCCCCGGAACAGGCCGCCTTGCGCGAACTGCGCGAAGAAGTGGGTCTGTCGCTGCCGCCCGAGGCGGTGCTGGGCCGACTGGACGACTATGCGACACGCTCGGGCTTCATCATCACCCCGGTCGTGTTGTGGGCCGATGCGGCCCGTGCCATGGTGCCCAATGCGGACGAGGTCGCGTCCATTCACCGCATCACGCTGGCAGAATTCCTGCGCGCCGACGCACCCCTGCTCGAGCATGTGCCGGACCAGCCGCACCCGGTGCTGCGCATGCCGGTCGGAGACCGCTGGATTGCCGCGCCGACTGCAGCTGCCTTGTACCAGTTCCGCGAGGTCTGTCTGCTCGGACGCCCGACCCGGGTGGCCCATTTCGGCCAGCCGGAATTCGCCTGGCGCTGACAGCGCCGCTCAGCTCTTGCGCAGCCAGTCGACTTCGGTCCACAAGTCCTGCGCCCAGCCACGCCGGTCCCGCCCCTGTGCCGACTCGGCCGTGCCGAAACGCACGTGGGCCACGACGCCCGGTGCACACAAGGTTCGCCACAACGAACCGACGAGAGACTCATCACCGACATAACTCGCAGACTGCGTGGTCTGGCCCTGCCCGTCGACAAAACGCAGCGCCACCGGTTGCACCGGCACGTTGGTGGAAATGGCGGCTTGCAGCAAATTGGCATGGAAAGGCAACAAGACCTCACCATCGCCGGTGGTTCCCTCCGGGAATATGGCCAGGATCTCGCCGTCGCGCAGCGCCTGCGCCATCGCGTGGACGACCCGCATCGCATCGCGGCGCGAGCGGCGCTCGACATACAGGGTACCGGCACCGGTGGCCAGCCGACCGATCAGCGGCCAGTCCTGGACGTCGGACTTGGACACGAAGCGGCAATGCCGGGCCGCATGCAGCACCACGATGTCGAGCCAGGAGATATGGTTGGACACCAGCAGCACCGGCCCTGCCTGCGGCGGCGTTCCGTGCACGACCAGCCGCACACCCAGCCGGGCCAGCATCTCGCTGGCCCAGGCCTGCACCCGAAGATCGCGCTGTGCCTGCACCAGTTGCGGAAAGCGGAACATGATGGTGGCCAGGCCGCCGAACATGTGCGCCAGTACCCGCACAGCGCGCCCGCAGGCCCGCAGCGAATTCACGCGTCGAACGCGAGAAAACCGCCAACCAGCGTAGCGCGCACCTTGGCTTGCAAGGCATACCCCGAGAACGGCGTGTGTTTGCCCTGGCTGCGCAGACTCTGCGCGTTGATGGCCCATTCCTGCTGCGGATCGAACACGCACAGGTCGGCGACGCCTCCGACCAACAGACGACCCGCACCCGACGACAGCGACCCGGCGGAGGTCGCCAGAATACGCGCCGGTTCGCTGGTCACCACCGCCAGCGCGCGCTGCAGGGGCACACCAGCCTCGTCCGCCCATTTGAGCGCCAGCCCCAGCAACAACTCGACGCCGCTGGCGCCCGGTTCGCTTTCGGCAAACGGCAGCGTCTTTTCGTCGTCGTCGACCGGGCTGTGGTCCGACACCAGCGCATCGATGGTTCCGTCGGCCAGGCCCAGGCGCAATGCATCGCGGTCGCGTTGCTGGCGCAGCGGCGGGATCAGGTGCGAGCGGCTGTCGAAGTAGCCGATGTCGGTGTCCACCAGATGCAGGGAGTTGATGCTGACATCACAGGTCAGCGGCAAGCCCTCGCGTTTGGCCTGGCGCACCAGTTCCAGCCCGGCGGCGCTGCTGATGCGGCACAGATGCACCCGCGCGCCGCTCGAGCGCATCAGTTCGATGATGGTGAACAGCGCAATCGTCTCGGCGGCTACCGGAATGCCCGCCAGTCCCAGCCGTGTGGCCAGCGGCCCGCTGGCCACGACACCGGTGCCCAGATCGCGGTCCTGCGGCCGCAGCCAGACGCAATAACCAAAGGTGCTGGCATACTGCAGCGCCCGCAACAGAACCAGCACGCTGGGCAGCGGCACATCGGCCTGGCCGAAACCGATACATCCGGCCTGCGTGAGTTCGACCATCTCGGTCAGCACCTCGCCCTTGAGGCCGCGCGTCAGTGCGCCGAGCGGATACACACGCGACTGGTGCAGCCGTTCGGAGCGGAACTTGAGCATCTCGACCAGGCCCGGCTCGTCGAGCACCGGGTCGGTATCTGGCGGACAGACCAGGCTGGTGACACCGCCGGCCACCGCCGCCGCCATTTCCGATTGCAAGGTGTTGGCGTGTTCATGGCCAGGCTCGCGCAGACGCACGGCCAGGTCGACCAGCCCCGGGGCGACGATACAGCCGCTGGCGTCGATGGTTTTTCCGGGGTGAAAGTCCGCCGGTATCCGGCCCACGGCGAGAATATGCCCGGCCGCGACGGCCACGTCGGCTATCTGGTCGGTCCCGCTGGCCGGATCGATGACCCTGCCGCCCTTGATCAATATCTTCATGCCTTGTCGTCCCGCTTGTGTGCGCCTCAGGGTGTCGCTTCGTTGCCCGCCACCAGGCTCATCACCGCCATGCGTACCGCGATGCCGAAGGTCACCTGCGGCAGGATCACGCTCTGCGCGCCGTCGACCACCGCCGAGTCGATTTCGACGCCCCGGTTGATCGGCCCCGGATGCATGACGATGGCATCGGGCTTGGCCAGTTGCAGCTTCTCGCGCGTGAGGCCGAAGCTCATGAAGAACTCCTGCGCCGACGGCAGCAGCGCACCACTCATGCGTTCGTTCTGCAGCCGCAACATGATCACGACATCGCAGTCGCGGATACCTTCGGCCAATGTGTGGCAGACCCGCACGCCCATCTGTGCCAGATCGGCCGGCACCAGCGTCTTGGGTCCGACCACCCGCACCTCGGCACATCCGAGCGTGGTCAGCGCATGGATGTCGGAGCGCGCCACGCGCGAGTGCAGCACATCGCCGACGATGGCCACCGTGAGGTTGGAAAAATCCTTCTTGTAGTGCCGGATGGTGAACATGTCCAGCAGCCCCTGGGTCGGGTGCGAATGCCGACCGTCGCCGGCATTGATCACATGCACATGCGGCGCCACATGCTTGGCGATCAGGTACGGCGCGCCCGACTCGCTGTGCCGCACGACAAAGATGTCGGCCGCCATGGCGCTGAGATTGGCGATGGTGTCGAGCAGCGATTCGCCCTTGGACGCCGACGAGCGCGCGATGTCCAGGTTGATGACGTCGGCACTCAGGCGCTTGGCGGCAATCTCGAAGGTGGTGCGGGTCCGCGTCGAGTTCTCGAAGAACAGATTGAACACGCTGCGCCCACGCAACAGGGGCACCTTCTTGACCTCGCGGTCGCTGACGCTGACAAAACTCTCGGCCGTGTCCAGCACCTGGCGCAGGATGCTGGCGGGCAGCCCCTCGATCGACAGCAGGTGGACCAATTCGCCGTTCTTGTTGAGCTGGGGATTTCGTCGGTACAGCACGTGGCGGACTTTCTGGTCAAAGGGGGGCTTGTCTGCGGCTCGGCAATACAGGCATCACCGGCGCTCCTCGATCACGACCGACAGGCGGCCACTGTCGTTGCGGCGCAGCGCCACCGTATGGCTTGCCGGCAGTTGCACATGGGCCGCCGCAAAGTTGGCCTCGATCGGCAGCTGGCGGCCATTGCGTTCGATCAGTACCGCCAGCTTGACGTCGGCCGGCCGGCCGAAATCGAACAGCTCGTTGACGACGGCGCGTATCGTGCGACCGGTGTAGAGCACATCGTCGATGACGATGATGTGGGCGCCATTGACGTCGAAGTCGAGCTTTGTCGGCGCGCGGGCCGACAGGCCTCGCTGGGCGAAATCATCCCGGTGCAACGCCGACGACAACACACCGGCATCGCCGGGCATCTTCAGGTCGGCATGCAGCTGCCCGGCCAGCCAGGCACCGCCGGTGGTGATGCCCACCAGTCGGGTATCGGGCCGGCACAAGGCGGACACGCCCTGCAGCAGCCGGCCATACAGGGCCTGCGCATCGCGCACAGCGTCGGCGGCCGCTGCAAGCGTGGCCGCAGCATCAAGGGGACTGGCGGCTGAACTCACGCAATACTCCTGAGAAACTGGTCCAGGATGATGCAGGCGGCGCCGGCATCGGGGTCCCGGGCACCATCGGACAAGGCCTCGGTGGTGCTGTAACGCTCGTCAACCTCGAATACCGGCAGCTTGAAACGGCCGCGCAGGCTGCGCGCGAACTTGCGCGCCAGCAAGGTGTTTTCATGTTCGCCGCCGTCGGGATGAAACGGAATACCGACCACCAGCGCCTGCGGCTGCCATTCGGTCACCCGGTCCTGCACCATCTGCAGCCGTTGTGCGCCGGCATGGGCGTTGATGGTCGCCAGCGGCCGGGCCTGGCCCAGCAAACGCGAGGCATAAGCCACGCCGGTGCGTCGGGTGCCGAAATCCAGCGCCAGGAAGCTGTCGAGCCCGGCCGCGACCGGCGCCATGACGGTGCCGGCTTCAGGCACGGCCCGCCTGCGGCGACAACATCCATATTTCCAGGCCGAGCAGGCCCAGCGCCTTGTCGTAACGCTGTTCGACCGGCGTGTCGAAAATCACGCCCAGATCGGCGTCGACCGTCAGCCAGCTGTTGTCGCCCAGCTCGGACTCGAGCTGCCCTTCACCCCATGCCGAATAACCGAGCGAGACCAGCACGCGGCGCGGTCCGTTGCCGGTGGACAAGGCTTCGAGCACGTCCTTGGAGGTGGTCATCTCCAGGCCGCCGGGGATCGACATGGTCGAGGCGTACACCGACTCCTCGGGCTTGTCGGCCGCGCTGAAGAACGGCTCGTGCAACACAAAGCCCCGATCGGTCTGCACCGGGCCGCCCTGGAATACCGGCAGCTGCTGCAGGTCGTCGCGGCCCAGCGGCAGCTGCACCTTGTCGAACAAACCCTTGAGGTTGATGTCACTGGGCTTGTTGATCACCAGCCCGAGCGCACCGCGCTCGCTGTGCTCGCACACATAGACCACGCTGCGCGAGAATGCCGCATCATCGAGGCCGGGCATGGCGATCAGAAAATGATTCGTCAGGTTGATCGGCGCAGAATCGTCGGGCATATCTGAATTTTAGCGGGCTCCATGAACAAGCAATTCGATAGCGGACTGGTATGGCTGCGGCGCGACCTGCGGCTGGACGACAACGCCGCGCTGCATCTGGCGCTGACCCATTGCCGCAAGGTCCATTGCGCATTTGTTTTCGACCGCGCCATCCTGGACCCGTTGCCGCGCGCCGATCGGCGGGTCGAGTTCATCCGCGAGTCGCTGGTCGAACTCGACCAGGCGCTGCGCGAGGCCAGCGGAGATCCCCATTGCGGCCTGCTGGTACGCCACGGACAGGCCCTCGACGAGATCGTGGCGCTGGCCCGGGAGCTGGGCGTGCAGTCGGTTTTTGCAGCGCACGACTACGAGCCGTCGGCGATCGAGCGGGACCGGATGGTTTTCGGCGCGCTGGCGCACGCCGGCATTGCGCTGCACACCGTCAAGGACCATGTGGTGTTCGAGCGGCGTGAGTTGCTCACGCGCACCGGTACGCCGTACACGGTTTTCACGCCCTACAAGAAAGCCTGGCTGGCGCTGGTCAACGAGCAGCAGTTGCAGAGCCACGACATAACGCCCCACACCCCGGCGCTGGCTGCCCGAGCGCAAGCCATGCGCCGCCCGGTGCCCACTTTGCAGGAGATCGGATTCGCGCCCAGCAACCTGCGCGCGCTGAAGATCACACCGGGCATCAGCGGTGCCAGAGCCTTGTTCGCCGACTTTTTCGAACGCATGGACCAGTACCACGAGACACGCGACTACCCCTCCATCAAGGGGCCGAGTTACCTGGGCGTGCATCTGCGATTCGGCACGGTGTCGATCCGCCGGCTGGCCGCTGCCGCGTTGCAGGCTTCGATGACAGGCAGCGCCGGCGCCGCCGTCTGGCTGAGTGAACTGGTGTGGCGCGAGTTCTACTTCCAGATCCTGGCCAACTTTCCGCATGTGGCGCAAAGTGCATTCAAGCCTGAATTCGACAAGATCCGCTGGCGCCATGGCGCTGCGGCGGACAAGCTGTTTCAGGCCTGGTGCGATGGCCGCACCGGGTATCCGTTGGTCGACGCGGCCATGGCCCAGATCAACCAGACCGGCTACATGCACAACCGGCTGCGCATGGTGGCCGGCAGCTTTCTGGTCAAGGATCTGGGTATCGACTGGCGGCGCGGCGAACGCTATTTCGCCGAAAAACTCAACGACTTCGATCTGGCGGCCAACAACGGCGGCTGGCAATGGGTGGCCTCCAGCGGCTGCGATGCGCAGCCCTGGTTCCGCATCTTCAATCCACTGCGCCAGAGCGAGAATTTCGATCCGCAAGGCCGTTTCATCACGCGTTATCTGCCGCAGCTCGCGGCGCTGCCCGCCAGCGCAATCCATGCGCCCTGGCAAAGCGGCGCGCTGGAGCTGGCCGCTGCCAACATCCGCCTGGGGGAGAACTATCCGCAGCCCTTGGTCGACCACGACACCGCGCGGACACAGACGCTGGAGCGTTACGCGGTGGTGCGCAAGATCGGCCCCGACACCGGCACCAAGGCCGGTCCGGGCAGACGAGGCTGAACGCGGCCCGCCAGCGGCCCGTCGTCAGGCCAGGTTGGCGGGGTCGATCTCGCGCGCGCAGTAGTGGGTGATCAGGCCGAGCAGTTCCTCTTCGGAATACGGCTTGCCCAGGTAATGGTCGACACCGAGTTCGCTGGCATGCTCGCGGTGCTTCTCGGCGATACGCGAGGTGATCATGATGATCGGCAGTGCCCGCATCCGGTCATCGCCACGGATGTTGCGGGCCAGGTCGAAGCCGTCCATGCGCGGCATCTCGATGTCCGACAACACCACGTCCGGCAACTCGTCCTGCAGACGTTCGAGCGCCTGCAATCCGTCGTTGGCCAGCACCACCCGGTATCCCTCGCGCATCAGCAGGCGCTGCGTGACGCGGCGCACCGTGATCGAGTCGTCGACCACCATGATCAGAGGCGTCTTGCCAGCAGCGGCCGGTGCTGGCACGCTCGGCGCCCGGCCCGTCACGTCGGAAACTGCAGAGGTGGTGGACTGCCGCGCCAAGGCCTGGAGTTGCAGCGCCGACTCGCCATAGACGGTGGCCAGTGCCACCGGGTTGTAGATCAGCACCACCGCAGCGGAGGCCAGCACCGACATGCCGGTCAGGCCCGGCATGCGCGAGAGCTGCGGGCCCAGGTTCTTGACCACCACCTCCTGGTTGCCCAGCACCTCGTCCACGTGAACCGCAACCCGCCGACCCGCGCTGCGAAACAGCACCACCGCCCGGTGCTTCTGAGCCGGCGCCGCGCTGGCGCCAGACACCTTGAGCAAGGCACCGACCCAGTAGAACGGAACGGTTTCTCCGCCATGGGAAAACTGGCGTGTCTCGTAGGCCTGCACGACCTCGGCATCGGGAACCCGGCGCACGATTTCAACCAGATTGGACGGTACACCCACGGACATGTCGCCCAGGCGCAGCATCACCACCTGCGTGACCGCCGTCGTCAGCGGCACCACCAGTTTGAACTGCGTACCCTTGCCCCACACACTGGTGGTCTCGATACGCCCCCCCAGCGCATCGACCTCGGCACGCACGACGTCGAGCCCGACACCGCGACCGGAGAGTTCGGTCACTGTCTCGGCGGTCGAGAACCCGGGCATGAACACCAGGTTCGCGGTTTCGTCATCACCCAGCGTCGGCTGCGCCGCGATCAGGCCCTTGCTCAGTGCCTTGGCGCGGATGCGGTCAAGGTCCAGACCGGCACCATCGTCGCCAAACACCACGGACACGTCGTTGCCCTCTTGCTGCAGTGCAATCGTGATGGTGCCGGTGGCCGGCTTGCCTGCTGCCTCTCGGGTCTGCGGACTCTCGATGCCATGCGCGATGGCATTGCGCAGCATGTGCTCGAATGCCGGCACCATGCGCTCGAGCACACTGCGATCGAGCTCCATCGAGCCGCCTTCGATGTCGAGCTTGACCTGCTTGCCGGTTTCCTTGGCGGTCTGACGTACCACGCCATACAGGCGCTCGGACACCGACTCGAACTCGACCATGCGGGTGCGCAGCAGGTCGCGCTGCAACTCCCGCGCCTGGCGTGCCTGGGCAATCAGATCGTCCTCGGCGCCCTGCATCGCGCGTTGCAACTGACGCTGCAAGGTCGCCACGTCGGACACCGACTCGGCCATCAGGCGTGTGAGTTCCTGCACCCGGGTGAAGCGGTCGAACTCGAGCGGATCGAAGTCGCGTGCCTGGTCCTTGGCCTGCGCCATGCGCGACTGCATCTGGCTTTCGGACTGCACCTCCATCTCGCGCAACTGCTCGCGCAGCCGGTCCAGATTGCCGGTCAGGTCCTTGAGCGAAGTGCGCATCTGCGCCGCCCGGCCATCGAGCCGCGACCGGGTGATGATGACCTCGCCGGCCTGGTTGACCAGCCGGTCAAGCAGCTGTGCCGACACGCGCAGGCTCTGCCCGGCTGACGGACGCGGCGCAACCGTGGCACCGGCTCCGCGCTCGCGGGTGCGCCGGTCGGAAACAACCGGCGCGGCTGCGCCCTGGCGCGGCTCTGCAGTCGCCACGTCGACCATCACCGGGCCGTCCGCGGCATTGGACTCCAGCGCTGGCGACTGTTCGCGTCGGCGCACGAAATCGCGCAAGCCATCGAACATCGACTGCAGGTTGTCGAACCGACCCAGCATCGGCTCGATCCGGCCCACGGCGACGGTCTCGGAGCCCAGCGATTCGATCGCCGACTCCATCCGGTGTGTCATGTCGCCCAGGCGCATTGCGCCGGCGAGCCTGGCGCTGCCCTTGAGCGTATGCAAAACCCGCAAGGCCTCGGTGCGCCCCGCGCGGTGTTCCGGATTCGCCACCCACTGGCGCAAGGCAGCACCGAGTTTGGGGAACAACTCGGCCGCCTCTTCCTCGAAAATCGGAAACAGGTCGGCGTCCAGCGCATCGATCGCGTCGGAATGTTCGTCGCTGCCCACGATAAGCGGCGCAGCGCCAGCCTGCGCCGTGGCCGGCAGGTCTGGCTGCAGCTCGCGCAGCGGCGCCGGGGACGAGTCGAACTCGGTCTCGAGCACCTGACGCAAGGCCGGCATGATGTCCGGATCCGGATCCTTGAGGAAACCGGCGGCAAACTGGTGCAACAGGCGCCGGATTTCTTCGGCCGCCTGATTGAAGGTATGCGCGTGTTCAGGCCGGCCCTGGCCGTGCAGCTGCACATGTTGCAGCGCCAGCTCGAGCAGACGGGCCAGCTCGGCGACAACCGTGAATCCCACGGTGGCCGAGCTGCCACCCAGGGAATGGGCCAGCCCGACCGTGCTGTCCGGGATCGGCTTGTCCAGTTCCAGCGCCCATTCGCTGAGTTCGGTCAGCAACCTGCGCGACCATTCGTCGGCCTCGTTCAGATAGACGTTGTACAGCGGAATACCGATCCGCAGGTCACCGATCACCTTGACCGGCTCTTCCTGGGCGTCTTCCTGCGGCGTATCACCCGACGCATCGAGCAGCGCCCCGTTTTCGGTGATCGCCTCGGCGCCCTGAGCCGGCTGCACCGATTCCGACTGCGGCGGCTGCGCCCCGAAATCGAAGTCGATGTCACCGAGGCCGGAAACCGGCGCCGGCCCACCCCCGGCATCGGCCGGCCGGTCGAACTGCGAATTGGCGTAGGTCTGTGTCTGCTGGAAATCGGGATAACGCGATGGCGGCCCTTCCGTTGTCCCGGACGCGATCTGGGTGGCATCGAAATCGGGCGGCACCGATGCCGGACCGAACACGGACTCGGACTCCGGAGCCGTCTGGGTCGACACAAATTCCAGCCCCGCGGGTAACACCTCGCCAGACGCGGTCGGCTGTGCTTCGATCGGCTCTGCGAGCGCATCGAACACAGAGTCGAAATCCACCGATTCGCGTGCGTCTTGCGGTTCGGCAGCGGACGGCGCTGCGTCCGAATCGAGACTGGCAAGCTCGGACGGGTCGGCCAGCAAGTCCAGCGCCATGTCTGCAGCTGCATCTTCGACCGGCTCCAGCGATGTCTCCAGCTGGGTTTCCATTGGCGCGGACATGGTCTCGAACCGGGTCACCGCTTCCTCGATCTCCTGCGCCGGTGCGTGGTCGACCGGGGCTTGTGCAATCGGTGCCTCCTGCGCCGGTTCGATCGCACCCGGGGGCAACAAGGCGACGTACGTGTTGTCGACCCGCAAGGCGTCGGCCGAGCGGCGGAAAGCCTGCGCCGACCAGGGCGTAACTGCGCCGGTGGCAATATCCTCGACCCAGAGACTGAACTGGCGCATCGCCTCGCCGCAAAGGGCACGCAGATCTTCGCTGGCGGGCTTCTGTTCGGCCAGCCAGGTATTGACCAGTTGCTCCATCGCCCAGCCGGCCTCGCCAAACTCGGTCAGGCCGACCATGCGCGAACTGCCTTTGAGCGTATGGAACGCGCGGCGCAACGTGGTTTGTTCACCCAGATCGTCCGGCGCAGCATCCAGCGCGACCACCGCCTGCAAGCCGGTCTGCACGACTTCGCGCGCCTCGTCCAGGAAGATCTCGCGCATTTCGGCGTCTTCGTCGGGCTCCTCACTGGCAGCCGCTGGCGCTGGCGCAGCCGGTTCGGCGACTGGCGCCGCAGCGACCGGTTCGGCCTCGACCTCGGCCACGCGCACCGCGACCTCGGGCACCGGCACTTGCGTCTCTTGCACCGACCCGGCTTCGGCCGGGGCACTTTCCGCTGCAATTTTCTCGCGCCCCATCAGGGGCCGGAACTCACCCAGGTCTTCGTCATAGACAAACAGCTGCTTGGCCAGTGCACGCTGGTAACTGAGCATGTCGATCAGGAAACCCATCGCACCCAGGCTGTTGCCGAGTTTCTCGAACACCTCGGTGCCACCGTCCTGCACCTGGTCGACCAGGAATTGCTCGACGCTGTCACGCATGCGCCGCGCGGCCAGTGAAGCCTGGTCCAGTCCGAGCACCGAGAACACGCCGCGCATCTGCGCCAGCTGGCTGGGAACCTCGTGCAGTGGTGCACGTTCTTGCGGGTTGCGGAAAAACTGGTCGAGCGATTTTTCGACCTGACCGAGCGTGGTGCGCAATTCATCGACGACGCTGCCCATGGTCTGGCGGTCGCTGACACGGCGATAAAGCTCCTCCATCCAGGGTTCCAGCGGTTCGGGCGGCTGGCCAGCCAGCACGTGTTCGAGCCGTTGCGCCAGGCGCGTGCAACGCTGCGCCATCTTCGAATCGGTCGGATCGAGATCGTCGTAGGCTGCCTCCAGATACAACACCGACGTGGCCACTTCCATGGCCACCGAGGCACTGGGCGGCTCACCGGTGCGGACCGCCACATCCAGGGTCCGCGTCAGTGCGCGCGCCAGATCAGCGCTCTCCGGATGCAGGCGAACCATGGAATCGGCCACCGCCGCAAACTGCTCGCTCGCCGGCTTGATACGGCTGGTGTCGCCACCGCTGAGCGTGGCCCAGGTCTCGGTGGCTGCCGAAATGCGCTTGCGCGCCTGCGCCAGCACGGCCGGATCAAACCGGCCGTATTGCGCCGTCGTGTAGTCCAGCGCGGCCGCCTGCGACAAACCATAGGCATTGCGCACCGCCACCAGAATCGGCGCTGCGGCGTCGTGCATCGGAACCGCGTGGGCGCAATAGAAAAGGAGATCCTGCGCCAGTCGATCGATGACGCCGGTTTCGCCGCGCGCCAGCGTCGTGTACTGCGCGATGACCCGCGAGGCGGTGCGTTTGACGAACACGTCGGACGGACACAGCCCCAGGCGCACGGCCTCGAAAAACGCCGCACTGATCTTCCAGAACACCCGCGGTTCGCTGGCGCTGGCCGCCTCGGCAAGGCCCAGGCTGATCTGCTCCATGGCGCGCGCCGCCGCCTCGTCGCCGGAGCGCACCACCTTGAGAACCGCCTGGTCAACCTTGGCGCGCACGGCCGGACCATACGCCAGCGCCTGCACCGTGAACGGAATCGGTGTGTCTATCCAGCGCCACTCGTGCGGCCACAGATCGGCCGGGTGCACCCTGTCACCACCCACCATGTCGAGAACATCGCGGTATTGCGGAAACAGTGCCACCGGTGACGCCTTGCGGCCCTTGAGCTCACCTTCGAGGTATTCGGCGACCGCGAAACTGGCGCGTTCGACCTTGTTGGCCGCGTCGTCGCTGCACAGCTCGGGACGTTGCACGAATTTCTGCGCCAGCGCCTCCATGCCGCGCAGCAACTTGGCGGGCACGCCGAGACCGACCATTTCGAGCGCACCGACCGCCTGGTGCAGTTGCTGGCGCGCAATGCGCAGCTGGCTGGCGTCGAGTTCGGCGAGATCGGAACCGCGGGCGAGTTCTGCATCGCGCACGAACCGCCGCATGGCCTTGCTTGCGCCGTCGAGCGACTTGCGCAACTCGTCCAGAACCCAGGCCAAAGGACCCAGGTCATTGGCCGCGATGTCGGTTTCAGCGTCTGGCATGGTTTGTGTTTGCATCTGCTTGTCGGCTCCTGCGGTTTGCCCGGTCCACTGGCTGGCCATCAGCTGATCTTGAACCGTGCCACGGACTGGCGCAGTTCCTCTGCCATGCGGGACAACTCGCGTACCTGCCCCGCGGTGGTCCGCGTGCCTTCACTGGTCTGTTCGGTCACGGCAAAAATATTCTGGATGCTGTCGGCCACCGCGTTGGCCAGGTTGGCCTCGCGCAGTGCGGAGTCTGAAATCTGCTGGATCAGCTCGGACAAGCGGCGTGACACCTGGTCGATCTCGCCCAGCCGCGCGCCCGCGTTGTCGGACAGCTTGGCACCATCGACCACACCCTGGGTCGAGCGCTCCATGGCGGCCACCGCGTCCTGGGTGTCGGTCTGGATCGCACGCACCAGCGCGGTGATCTGGCGCGTGGCATCGGCCGACCGTTCGGCCAGCCGCTGCACCTCTTCGGCCACCACCGAGAAGCCACGACCGGCCTCGCCGGCAGAGGCCGCCTGAATCGCGGCGTTCAGCGCCAGCACGTTGGTCTGCTCGGTAATGTCGGAGATCAGTTCGGTGATCTCGCCGATTTCCTGCGAGGACTCACCCAGGCGCTTGATGCGTTTGGAGGTTTCCTGGATCTGGTCGCGGATCGCGTTCATGCCGCCGATCGCGTTCTGCACCGCCTTGAGACCGGAATCCGCAGCTTCCAGCGACTGGCGCGCCACCGCGGCGGATTCCTGCGCCTGGCTCGACACGGTGTTGATGCGCGCCGCCATCTCGAGCACCGACTTGCCGGTGGCCTGGATCTCGTTCATCTGTTCATTCGAGGCGGCCAGCAGCTCGGTTGACGTGGCATCCACGTCGGTCGTCGTCTGCGCCACCCGGGACGCGGTGCTCTGCACGCTGGTCACAAGGTTGCGCAACTCCTCCACCGTGTAGTTCACCGAGTCGGCAATCGCACCGGTGATGTCCTCGGTCACGGTTGCCTGCTGTGTCAGGTCGCCTTCGGCCACTGTCTGCAGTTCGTTCATCAGTCGCAAAATGGCGGCCTGATTGGCATCGTTGACACGTTTGGCGTCTTGCTGCAGGCGCTCGGCCTCGTGCATCTGCGACTCGGCCACCGCTTGCTGAACCGTGCCGTGACTGCTCTGCAGGCTGGACATACCATAGCCGCAGATCACGGCGATCACCAGCGCCGCGAGCAGCGTCAGGCCGATCTGCTGTCCGGCAGACTGCTGCAGCGTCAGCGCATAAACCGCTGCACCGGCCGCCAGCAGCAGCGCCAGCATGAGACCGACCTTGAGCACCTGCCGGTGCTGCTCCGGCGCACGCGTGCCGAGCAGCGGCAGCGTGACCTGTCCATCCGGCGTCGAGGCTGCGGCATCGTCGGCCGGATTGGGCAACAGCGAAGCGGGCGCCGACAAATGCTGTTCCGAATGGCCGGTATGCGTCGAGTGGCCCGCCAGCGTGACCGTGTCTTCGTGCTTCGAATCAACCTCTGTCTTCGAAAAGAAACGCTTGAGCCGATCTACGGACATGTTGGAGCCTCAGGGATGTGCCTGAGCGGTAATGCTCAGAAAACGGGGATGCTGGGACAAGGTCTGGATATTGATCTCCTGCCAGGACTGGCCACCGGCATCGGTGAAGCGATTGCCGTAATACGGTGGCGCCTGGGGGTCCCGCGGCAGGGCAGCCGAAAATACCTGGGGATTGCGCAATCCGGCCAGCTCATCGACCAGCAGGGCACAGTTGACGTCGAGCGCGGCATTGAGCGTAACAACCAGCGGCGCGGCGCCGGGCTTGCGCTGTGCGCCGCCGCCAGCCACCTGGCCGGTTTCACTGGCCACATATTGCGCAATATTGACGACACCGAACAGACCGCCACGCAGATTGACCACGCCGAGGAACCATGGCTGCGCATAGGGCACCGGCTGCACCGCGGTGATGGGGAAGATTTCACCCGACTGGGCCAGCGGCAGCAGGTAGTTCATGCCGGCGCACCTGACGGCCAGCCAGGACACCGAAAGCCCTTCGTCACGCGCCGTGCGCAGCCGATGGGCCAGACGCGTCTGCAGTTCCCGGATTGCTTCGCGATTGGCCATCTCTTGGTTTGCGCTCAGCCCAGCGCCTTGATCTTCGCCAGCAGTTCGCTCGGATTGACCGGCTTGGTGATGTAGTCGCGTGCGCCCTGGCGCATGCCCCAGACCCGGTCGGTCTCCAGGCTCTTGCTGGTGCACAGGAAGATCGGAATACCGGCGTAGTCGGGCGAACGGCTGATGGCCCGGGTGAGCTGATAACCGTTCTGGCCGGGCATCACGACATCCATCAGGATCAGGTCGGGCTTGGCTTCGGCCAGTTGCCTGAAGGCTTCGTCTGCACCTTCGGCGGTACGCACCCTCATGTGGTTCTTCTGCAGCAGATTGGTCAGGAACATCAGTTCCGTCTTCGAGTCGTCGATGATCAGTACGTTCTGGATGGGCATCATGCGTCTCCGGCCACATTGGCGCAGATCTGACCGACCGCCTGCAACAGCTGGTCCTTGGTGAAAGGCTTGGTCAGGTAATCCTGAGCGCCGACCATGCGGCCACGGGCTTTGTCGAACACACCATCCTTGGACGACAGCATGACCACCGGAACCTGCGAGAACCGCGCGTTGCGCTTGATGATCGCGCACGTCTGGTAGCCATCGAGGCGTGGCATCAGGATGTCGCAGAAGATCAGGTCGGGCTGGTAATCATTGACCTTGGACAGGGCATCGAAGCCGTCCTCGGCCAGCAGCACCTCATGGCCGCCCTGCTTGAGGAAGATTTCGGCGCTGCGCCGGATCGTGTTGCTGTCATCGATGACCAGGACCTTGTAGGTCGATCCGTTAGGGTTCACGCGATTGCTCTCCTGCACTGAAGTTGTTCAGGGACCGGGTCATCGGTGCCGATCCATGCGCCTGCGATCGCAGGGTTCAGACCTGGACCATCTCGAAGTCTTCCTTGCGTGCGCCGCACTCAGGACAAGTCCAGTTCATGGGAACATCGGCCCATCGGGTACCAGGCGCCAGGCCATCATCTGGCGCTCCGGCTTCCTCGTCATAGATCCAGCCACAAATCAGACACATCCAGGTTTTAGGTTCGCTCACAGCTTAAAGGGCCTTCGAATAGAATGCAATCATTGTATAGAGACGGTCCTGGCCAATCGCGCCTGACGTGCCGGAACCCACGATATTCTGCCTCAGCGGCCCCCCCGTTCTGACCATGTCCACCGCTCTCCCTGAAGACACGCCCGAGACCGACGTGCAATCTGCCCAGCCAGCGTGCGTCCTGGTCTTCAATGCCAATGACCCCAGTGGCGCCGGCGGACTTGCCGGCGACATCAATTCCATTGCCTCGGTGGGTGCCCATGCGCTGCCGGTAGTCACAGGCGCCTACGCCCGCGACACCGCTGAAATCATCGATCACTTTGCCATGGACGACGAGGCGGTTGCCGAGCAGGCACGGACCATTCTCGAAGACGTCACGGTACAGGTGATCAAGATCGGCTTTTGCGGTTCGGCCGAAAACCTCAGCGCCATCGCCGCGATCGCAGCCGACTATGCAGACGTTCCGGTGATCGCCTACATGCCCGACCTGTCCTGGTGGAGCGAGGTGCAGATCGACCTGTATCTGGACGCTTTTCGTGAACTCGTGTTGCCGCAGACGACCGTGTTGGCTGGAAACCACAGTACCCTGTGGCGCTGGTTGTTGCCAGACTGGAGTTCCGACAAAAGCCCGGGGCCACGCGATATCGCACGGGCGGCCAACGAGATGGGTGTGGCCTACACGCTGGTGACCGGCATCCTGGCGCCCGACCAGCAGATCGAGAACGTGCTGGCATCCCCGCAAGCCGTGTTGTACAGCGAAAACTTCGAACGTTTCGAGGCTACTTTTGCCGGCGCCGGCGACACCTTGTCGGCAGCACTGGCGGCTTTGCTTGCCAGTGGCAGCGACCTGGCCGAATCGGTCAAGGAAGCCCTGGGCTACCTTGATCGCTGCCTTGACGCGGGCTTCCGGCCCGGCATGGGCCACATCGTGCCGGACCGGCTGTTCTGGGCCCAGCCAGATGCCGACCCGGACGACAGTTCCGACGAGGATCAGGCCGCTGCCGCCCTATTTGATCTGCCTGCTCATGACACCAAACACTGACACCAACGAAAAACTGTTCGCACGCGCCCAGCGCGTGATCCCTGGCGGCGTGAATTCGCCGGTGCGGGCCTTCAAGGCCGTGGGCGGCACCCCGCGCTTCGTCAAACGCGCGCAAGGCGCCTATTTCTGGGATGTCGAAGGGCACCGCTACATCGACTACATCGGCTCCTGGGGCCCGATGATCCTGGGCCATGGGCACCATGGCGTGGTACAGGCGGTGCAAGCCGCCGTACTCGAAGGTTTTTCGTACGGCGCACCCACCGAACGCGAGGTCGAACTCGCCGAGGCGATCCTGCGTCTGGTGCCATCGATGGACATGGTGCGCCTGGTCAGCTCGGGCACCGAGGCGGCCATGAGCGCCATCCGCCTGGCCCGTGGCGCCACCGGTCGCCACAAACTGATCAAGTTCGAGGGCTGTTACCACGGCCATGCGGATGCGCTGCTGGTCAAGGCCGGTTCGGGCCTGGCCACCTTCGGCAATCCGACCAGCGCCGGCGTGCCGCCCGAAGTGGTGCAACACACGCTGGTGCTCGAATACAACAACATTGCCCAGCTGGAGGAAGCGTTCGCGCTGCATGGCAAGGAATTAGCCTGCGTGGTGATTGAACCTATTGCCGGAAACATGAATTTTGTCCGCGCAAGTGTTGCGTTCATGCAACGCTGTCGCGCGTTGTGCACCGAATACGGCGCCCTGCTGGCGTTCGACGAGGTGATGACCGGCTGCCGGGTCGCACTGGGCAGCGCACAAAGTCTCTATGCCGCGGCGATTCCCGGCTTTGCGCCGGACATGACCATCATGGGCAAGGTCATCGGTGGTGGCATGCCGCTGGCGGCATTCGGCGCCAAGCGCGCCGTGATGGAACAGCTCGCTCCGCTGGGCCCGGTCTACCAGGCCGGCACCTTGTCCGGCAACCCGGTGGCCACTGCCTGCGGTCTGGCCACGCTGGCAGAAATCAGCAAGCCCGGCTTCTACGATGGTCTGGCGCGAAGGTCCCGCGCCCTGGTCGACGGCCTCACGCAAATTGCCCGCGAAGCCGGCGTCCCGTTCAGCGGCGATTGTGAAGGCGGCATGTTCGGCTTCTTCCTGCTTGAGCAGCTGCCACAGAACTACGCACAGGTCATGAAGTCGGACGGCGCGCGTTTCAACAAGCTGTTTCACGGCATGCTCGACCGCGGCATCTATTTCGCGCCCGCGTTGTATGAAGCCGGGTTCGTCAGCGCGGCGCATTCCGACGCTGACATCGCCGAGACCCTCGACGCGGCCCGGGCGGTTTTCAAGACACTCTGAACCACCCCTGAAGCTGGCGCAAAGCATCGCCGCAGGCCTTGCGGCG
>JAGPBF010000043.1:0-6678 GCA_018063505.1 Rhodoferax sp. | reverse complement strand
TACGGCAGTCACCACGCGCGCAGTACGATGGCGGCAACACATTGCTCGGGGAGCACACCATGAAGTTGCCAGTTTTCGCGCTTGTTGCCGCTGGCGCCAGTTGCCTGGCCCAGGCGCAGGAAATCGGGCGCGTTGTGTCGAGTACGCCGTTCATCCAGCAGATCGCCATACCGCAGCAATACTGCAGCCAGGACTCGGTTGTCGTGCAAGGCGCAAACCGGGGCGGTGGCGCAGCGATTGGCGCGATTGCCGGCGGTGCCATCGGCAATGCCATCGGGCACGGCGGCGGCCGGGCTGCCAGTACCGTATTGGGCATGATCGGAGGGGCTGTCATTGGCGACCGGCTTGAAGGCCAGGGCGCCGATCAGGTGCAGCAGGTCCGCAATTGCACCACCCAGACAAGCTACGAAAACCGGGTCGTTCATTACGATGTGGTGTACGAATACGGCGGCCGGTCGTATGCGGTGCAGATGCCCCAAGATCCGGGGCCCACTGTCCGGCTGCAGGTCACGCCGATCGGCGCAACGCCGCCCGAACCGATGGCAGTGACGCCACCGGTGTTCCACGGCAACACCGTGATCACGCAGACCCAGACCTATGTGACGCCAGTGCCTTACTACACGCAGGTTCCCATGCAGGTGTTCATCGGCTTGCCGGTCGCACGGCCGTACGCCATCCACCCGCGCCATGGGTACGGTCCGTGGGGCCCGGCTTACGGCACTTACCCCCGCCAGCACGAACCGCGCTGGCGCTGAGCCGTCACCCGGTCACACATCCGCAGTCAGGCATTTCGCCAGCCGATGAACCGGCGACACGGCCGGCAGACAGGCCGACCGTGTCGCCGGCTCAGTGGCGGAAGTGGCGCACGCCGGTCAGTGCCATCGCCACGCCGCGCTCATCGGCCGCGGCGATCACCTCGTCGTCGCGCATGCTGCCGCCAGGCTGGATGACACAACTGGCTCCCGCGTCGACCACCACATCGAGTCCGTCGCGGAACGGGAAGAACGCATCGCTGGCCACGACACTGCCCTTGAGGTTCAGGCTCGCATGTTGCGCCTTGATGCCCGCGATGCGGGCTGAGTCGACCCGGCTCATCTGCCCGGCACCGACGCCCAGCGTCATGCCGTCGGCGCAGAACACGATCGCATTGGACTTGACGAACTTGGCAACGCTCCAGGCAAACAACATGTCCTGCAACTGCGCCGGCGTGGGTTGCCTGCGGGTGACGACCTTGAGGTCGGTCAGGCTGAGTTCATGGTTGTCGGCGGTCTGCAGCAGGATGCCCGAGCCGACGCGTTTCATGTCCACCGCATTGCGACCCTGGTCCCAGGCGCTGGCGCCTCCCGCAGGCAAGGCAATGCGCAGCACACGCACATTGGGCTTGGTCCGCAGCACCGTCAGCGCTTCCTCGGAAAATTCGGGCGCGATCAGCACTTCGACGAACTGCTTGCTGACCGCCTCGGCGACCGGGCCATCGACACGTGCATTGAACGCAATGATGCCGCCAAAGGCCGAGGTGGGATCGGTCTGGAACGCCTTGGCATACGCCTGCAGCGCGCCGGCTCCGATCGCCACGCCGCACGGATTGGCATGCTTGACGATCACGCAGGCGTTCTGCCTGAAGCTCTTGACACATTCCCATGCCGCATCGGCGTCGGCGATGTTGTTGTAGCTCAACTCCTTGCCCTGCAATTGCTCGGCACTGACCAGCGAACCCGGCGCCGGGTACAGGTCTCGGTAATATGCCGCCTGCTGGTGCGGGTTCTCGCCATAACGCAGGTCCTGCAGCTTGACGAAACGGCCATTGGTCTGGCCGGGAAACACCGCGTGGCTGCCATCGGGCGCGATCCGCGACAGGTAGTCGCTGATCGCGCCGTCGTACTGGCTGATGCGGTTGAACGCGGCCACCGACAAGGCGAATTTCGTCGCATCGCTTACCTTGCCATGCTGCTGGAGTTCCGCGAGCACAACCGCATATTGCGATGCATCGGTGATCACCGCCACGTCTTTCCAGTTCTTGGCCGCGCTGCGCACCATCGCCGGGCCGCCGATGTCGATGTTCTCGATCGCCTCCTCGAGCGTGCAACCAGGTTTGGCCACCGTGGCCTCGAACGGGTACAGGTTGACGACCAGAATATCGATGGTGGCAATGCCGTGGTCGCTCAGTGCCTTCATGTGTGCCGGCATGTCGCGCCGTGCCAGCAGGCCCCCATGCACGACCGGGTGCAAAGTCTTGACCCGCCCGTCGAGCATTTCCGGAAAACCGGTCACATCGGCGACCTCGCTCACCGGAACGCCATTGGACGCGAGCAGGCTCGCCGTACCACCGGTCGACAGCAGCCCCATGCCCAGGGCATGCAAGGCGGCGGCGAATTCGACAATCCCGGTCTTGTCGGATACGGATATCAGGGCTTGGGTCACGATCGGTCTTCCATTCATTTGAGCAGCTTGTGCTCGAGCAGCTTCTTGCGCAGCGTGTTGCGATTGAGGCCCAGCCACTGCGCGGCGCGGGACTGGTTGTTGTCGGCTTGCTGCATGACGACTTCGAGCAGCGGCTTCTCGACCACCCGCACCATCATGTCGTACATGCCATCGGGCTCGGTTCCGCGCAGATCGCGGAAATAACCGTCCAGGCTGGCGCGAACGCACTCTTCGATGTGTTTCTTGCTCATGGGGTCTCCAGGGACATTGCATTGGCCCCTTCATTGATAGCGGGGGCCGGCAGGCGGTCCATCACCGCACCCACGCCGTCGAAATAGTCAGCCACAGCGCGCGACTGCGCTGCCGCGTCGGTCAGGCGGTTCATCGCGCTGCGAAATGCTTCGCCACCGGGCAAGGACCTGACGTACCAGCCGATATGCTTGCGTGCGCTGAGCACGCCGATATGTTCACCGTACAGGTCATAGTGGTCTTGCAGGTGCGCCAGCAGCAAGCGCCTGACCTCGCCCACCAGCGGTTGCGCCAGTTCGGTACCGGTGTCCAGGAAATGCACCATCTGGCGGAAGATCCACGGCTGGCCCTGGGCGGCACGGCCCACCATGACGGCGTCGGCACCGGTGGCAAGCAGGACCGCGCGGGCCTTTTGCGGTGTCGTGATGTCACCATTGGCAACCACCGGGATGCGCAGCTGGCTCTTGACAGATGTGACGGTGTCGTATTCGGCCTCGCCACGATAACCCTGTGCGCGGGTACGTCCGTGGATCACCAGCATCTGGATACCGGCGCTCTCGGCATCGCGGGCGATCCGTGCCGCGTTGCGCTCGCTGGCGCACCACCCGGTACGCATCTTCAGTGTCACCGGAACGTCGCGCGGTGCACAGACGCGCACGACGGCGTCGACGATGGACAGTGCCAGCGCCTGGTCCTGCATCAACGCCGAGCCGGCCCATTTGTTGCAGACCTTCTTGGCCGGGCAACCCATGTTGATATCGATGATCTGGGCGCCACGATCGACGTTGTATGCAGCCGCATCGGCCATCATCTGTGGCTCGGTGCCGGCGATCTGCACCGCGATCGGACCTGGCTCGCCATCATGGTTGGCGCGCCGCGAGGTTTTCAGCGACTGCCACAGATCCCGCCGCGAGGTCACCATTTCGCTGACCGCATGGCCAGCGCCCAGTTGCCGGCACAGCTGGCGGAAAGGCCGATCCGTCACCCCGGCCATCGGGGCGACCATGAAACGGTTGGCGAGCACGAACTGGCCGATCTGCATGGGTACGGTGAATCTTGAAAAAAGGAGCCGGGGGAGGCGCGAAACCACACCGATCTGGCGCGGGACCTGATTCTAACTGCCCAAAATTTCAGCAATTGAAATGACCAAGAATATCTCGCATCGTGCTGCAGTGCAGCGATCGCACGGTGCCTGCCTATACTGCAGCCTCATGCCCACCTGGATCGAATCACTCAGCACCTTGCTCGCATTGCCAGAGGTGGGCTTGAGCACGATTCTGGTGATTTCGTTCGTCTCCGCCACCTTGCTGCCACTGGGTTCGGAGCCGGCCGTGTTTGCGCTGGTCAAGATCAATCCGTCCATGTTCTGGCCGGCCATCCTGGTGGCCACTGCCGGGAACTCGCTGGGCGGCGCGCTGACCTGGTGGATCGGCTTGGGCGCCCACAAGGTGGTCGACAAATACGGCCATTCCGCGTCCCACGTGCGTGCGCTGCGCTGGCTCGAACAACTCGGGCCGCGTGCCTGTCTGCTGGCCTGGCTGCCGGTGGTGGGCGACCCACTGTGCGCCGTGGCAGGATGGCTGCGCATGCCGTTCTGGCCGTGCCTGCTCTATATGGCGATCGGCAAGTTCCTGCGCTATCTGCTGATGACGGCGAGCCTGCTGTGGGCATTTCCCGGCGCTTCGACATGAGCCGTCGCGCCGCATAATTCGCCCATGGAAACCAAATGGCTTGAGGACTTCGTCAGCCTCGCCGAAACGCGCAGCTTCAGCCGCTCGGCGCAGTTGCGCCATGTCACGCAACCGGCCTTTTCGCGGCGCATCCAGTCACTGGAGGCCTGGGCCGGCACCGACCTGGTCGACCGCAGCTCCTACCCGACCCGGCTGACAGCGGCCGGCGAAACCTTGTACGACCAGTCGCTGGAAATGCTGCAGGCACTGCAAAGCACACGGGCCATGTTGCGCAGCCACCGCTCCACCGTGCACGATCTGATCGAATTTGCCGTGCCGCATACGCTGGCCTTCACGTTTTTTCCAGCCTGGGTGTCGGATCTGCGCGAGCGGTTTGGCCCGATCAAAAGCCGCCTGATCGCGCTCAATGTGCACGATGCCGTCATGCGCCTGGTCGAAGGCAGCTGCGACCTTCTGATCGCCTACCACCACAGCTCGCATCCGTTTCAGCTCGATCCGCAGCGTTTCGAGATGGTGAATCTGGGCCAGGAAGTCATCGCACCGTACTCCAGGCCCCTGGCCGACGGCACACCACAATTCCTGCTGCCCGGTCGCGCCGGCAACCCGCTGGCGTATCTGGGTTATGCACCTGGCGCCTACCTGGGTCAGATGGTCGACCTGATCCTCAAGCAGTCGCCCGCACCGATTCATTTCGACCGGGTCTACGAGACCGACATGGCTGAAGGTCTCAAGGCGATGGCGGTCGAGGGGCACGGCGTAGCGTTCCTCCCCCATAGCGCGGTCAAGAAGGAATTGCGCAACCGGCGCCTGGTCAGCGCCTTGCCGCCCGACATGTCCGGCTTGCAACTGACCATGGAAGTACGCGCCTACCGTGAACGTCCCAGCCAACTCGACGGTCACCGGACGCAGTCGGTCAACGGCAAATCGGTTGCAACCAGCGGCAAGGCCAAGTCTGCGAGCAACCGCACCCAGGCCTTGTGGGCATACCTGCTGGCCACATCGACCAGCGACACCTGAATCCGACCGTTAAATCCCATTGCGCCGTATGACTGCCAACCTCCTCACCTGCGCCAAGCCCGCCACGCTGACCTTGACCCGCCCCGACGACTGGCATCTGCATGTACGCGACGGCGCCGTGCTCACGACAGTCGTCCCGCATACGGCAAGGCAATTCGCGCGGGCAATCATCATGCCCAACCTCAAGCCACCGGTCACGACAGTGGCGCAGGCACAGGCCTATGCTGCGCGCATCCGCGCCGCGGTGCCGTCAGGCATGGATTTCACGCCGCTGATGACGCTGTACCTGACCGACAAACTCGATCCGGCCGAAATCCGGCGCGCCAGCGCCACCCGCATGGCGACGGGCACCACGCAGGTGGTCGCTGCAAAGCTATATCCGGCGGGCGCCACCACCAACAGCGATGCCGGCGTGACCGACATCCGCCACATCTACCCGGTACTCGAGGCCATGCAACGCGAGGGATTGCTGCTGCTGGTGCACGGTGAAGTCACCTCCCCCGACATCGACCTGTTCGACCGCGAAGCGGTATTCATCGACGAGCAGCTGGTTCCACTGCGCCGCGATTTCCCCGAGCTGCGCATCGTCATGGAGCACATCACGACACGCGAAGCGGCGCACTATGTGCGTGACGCCGGCCCGCTGACGGCAGCAACGGTGACCGCGCACCACCTGTTGTTCAATCGCAATGCGATCTTCACCGGTGGCATACGGCCGCACTATTACTGCCTGCCGGTGCTCAAGCGCGAGACCCACCGGCTGGCGTTGGTCGAAGCCGCAACCAGCGGCAATCCGCGGTTCTTCCTCGGCACCGACAGCGCGCCCCATCCCGCCCACCTGAAAGAGCATGCCAGCGGTTGCGCTGGTTGTTATACCGCCCACGCCGCGCTGGAGATGTATGCCCAGGTCTTCGACGAGGCAGCTGCACTGGACAAGCTCGAAGCATTTGCCAGCTTCTTCGGCGCCGACTTCTACGGCCTGCCGCGCAACACCACAGGTTGCACGCTCGAGCGCAGCGACTGGCAGACGCCGACCCAGTTTCCGTTTGGCGACGCCGAGCTCAAGCCACTGATGGGTGGCCAGTCGCTCCCCTGGAAACTGCTGCCGGCGTGATCGGCGCAAAGGCCCTGCCCCGCGGCCCTGAGCCGGCCGGCAGCACCTTGCCAGCCATCGACTGGAGCCGACCCTGGCTCGCCCCGCTGCGCCAGCACGGGCAATCGGTCGAGCAGGCCTGCACCAGCGGCTCTGCGTTGCACCAGGCGCTGAACCAGGCTGGCCCCGCGCCGGTGCAGTTTGCAC
>JAGPBF010000211.1 GCA_018063505.1 Rhodoferax sp. | reverse complement strand
GTCTGGCATTGATCCAGGGCAAGAACCCGACCTTTGCTTCGGCCCACAATGTCAACATACCCCAATAGGTATATACACTATGGGGTATGCAGAGAACTACCATGAAACTGATCCTCGCCATTCCATTTGCCGCCGCACTGATGCTGACGTCCGCCGCGGCGCAGACCACCGATCCGGCCGAGATCCGGGTTCCGACGGTGCTGGTGGGCGCGGCCGCGTCCGGCACTTCGCTGGAACTCGATGCCGTGCTCGAGCCGGTACGCCAGGCCACCGTCACCGCGCAGACCGGCGGCAATGTGCTGGCGTTGCGGGTCGCGGCCGGTGACACGGTACGTCGCGGTCAGCCGCTGCTGCGGCTGGACGACCGCGAAGTGCGCGCCAACACAGCGCGCAGCGATGCCGCGGTGGTGCAGGCGCAGGCCGAACTTCGCAATGTGCAGCAGGTGGTTGAGCGCAACCGCGAACTCAAGAAGAACGGCTTTCTCAGCGCCGCGGCGCTGGACAGTGCCGAGAACCAGGTCAAGTCGGCCCAGGCCGCGCTGGCGCAGGCGCAGGCGGCACGGGTGCAGGCGACCGTGGCGCAGGGTTATGCCGAACTGGTGGCGCCGTTCGACGCGGTGGTGTTGACCACCCATGTGCAGGCCGGCGACCTGGCGCTGCCAGGACGTGCCTTGGTCACGGTCTACCAGCCCGGTTTGCTGCGGGCCGTGGCCCAGGTGCCGGCGTCACGGGTGGCGCAATTGAACGCTGCCAGCGATGTGGTTGTGCTGCTGCCCGATGGCCAGCGCCTGGTGCCGACCGACAGGGACATGCAACCCACAGCCGACCCGGTATCGCAGACGGTCGAGTGGCGGCTGCCGCTGCCGGCCTCGGCAGCCGGTCTGCGCCCGGGCCTGATGGTGCGGGTCCAGGCCCGGACCCTGTTGCCGGCAGCGGGTACCGGCACGGCCGATCGGCTCAGCCTGCCGACGCGCGCCATCCTGCATCGCGGCGAGCTGACCGCTGTCTATGTGGCGGCTGCCAACGGTTTCATCCTGCGCGCCGTGCGCACGGGCCCGACCGGCGGCGACACGGTGGATGTGCTGACGGGTCTTCGCGCGGGCGAGCGGGTGGCGCTGGACCCGGTGCGGGCCGGTTTGCCTGGCGCCATTGCACAGTAAATATCCATGGAAACACACGACGACACCTCCGAGCGTGCGAAACCGGCCAGGCTCGGTATCGCCGGGCGTCTGGCGCATGCGTTCCAGGACAACGCGCTGACGCCGCTGCTGGCTTTGGTGGCCTTGCTGCTGGGCTTGTTCGCCGTGCTGGTGACCCCGCGCGAGGAAGAGCCGCAGATCAACGTGACGATGGCCAATGTCCTGGTCGCGTTCCCCGGCGCGAGCAGTGCCGACGTGCAGAACATGGTGGCCCGGCCGGCCGAACAGGTGCTGGGCCAGATCGCCGATATCGAACACACCTATTCCGTGTCGCGGCCCGGCATGGCGGTGCTCACGGTGCAGTTCAAGGTAGGTGTGCCGCGCACCGAGGCGCTGGTGCGCCTGTACGACGTGCTCAATGCCAACCAGGGCTGGTTGCCCAGCAACCTGGGTGCCCTGCCGCCGGTGGTGCGGCCCATGGGTATTGACGATGTGCCGGTGCTGGGCGTCACCTTGTGGAGCCATGACCATACCGCCGCGGTGGAACTGCAGCGTGTGGCCAGCACACTGGAGGCCGAACTCAAGCGGGTGCCCGGCACGCGCGAGGTGCAGACCATCGGCGGACCGGGCCGCGCGGTCAACGTCTGGCTCGACCCGGGCCGCATGCGCGAACGGGGTGTCGACCTGCTGCGCCTGCAGCAGACACTGGCGGCCGCCAACATGGGTCTGCCGGCCGGATCGGTGGTGGACAAGACCGGCGGCAAAACACGCATGCTGACGGTGGAGACCGGCAACCTGATCACCAGCGCGGACGAAGTGGCCGACCTGGTGGTGGGCGTGAGCAATGGGCGGCCGGTCTACCTGCGCGAAGTGGCGCGGGTCGAGTACGGCGCCCAGTCCGCACGCCGGTATGTATGGTTCACGCCGGGAACCTCGGTGGCTGCAGCGGGCGCCAGCGGCGCAGCCGCGCCGGCACCGGGCGCAGCCGGACAGGCATTCCCGGCATTGACATTGACGGTGACCAAGAAGCCGGGCCAGAACGCGGTCAACGTGGCGCGCGCCGCGCGCCAGCGCATCGACGAATTGCGCAACACCGTGATACCGGCCAACGTCCAGACCACGATCACCCGCGACTACGGCGAGACTGCGGCCGAAAAAGCCAACAAACTGATCCAGAAGCTGGCCTTTGCCACCGGTTCGGTGATCCTGCTGGTGGGCCTGGCTCTCGGCCGGCGCGAGGCCGTGATCGTCGGCGCGGCGGTGATCCTGACCTTGACCGCGACCTTGTTCGCATCCTGGGCCTGGGGCTTCACGCTGAACCGGGTGTCGCTGTTCGCGCTGATCTTCTCGATCGGCATCCTGGTGGACGACGCCATCGTCGTGGTCGAGAACATCCACCGGCACCAGCAGCTCGAACCCGGCAAGTCGCTCAGGCAGATCATCCCGGCGGCGGTGGACGAAGTCGGTGGCCCCACCATCCTGGCCACGCTGACGGTGATTGCAGCGCTGCTGCCGATGGCCTTTGTCAGCGGGCTGATGGGCCCGTACATGAGCCCGATCCCGATCAACTCCAGCCTGGGCATGGCCTTGTCGCTGGCGATTGCGTTCACCGTCACGCCGTGGCTGGCACTGCGCATGATGAAGTCGCACGCACCAGGCGCCAGCGACGATGCGGCGCAGGCCGATGGCGCGGCGCTGGCCAAACCCGGCCGGGTCCAGCGCCTGTTCACCTGGCTGTTGTTGCCGATGCTGCAAAGCGCGCGCAAACGCTGGTTGCTGGCGCTGGGCATCCTGGTCGCGCTGATGTTGTCCGTCGGCCTTGCCGGGGTGCAGTGGGTGGTGCTCAAGATGCTGCCCTTCGACAACAAGAGCGAGTTCCAGGTGGTGCTGGAGATGCCCGCCGGCACGCCGCTGGAAGACACGGCCGCGGTATTGCAGGACATGGGCGCCTACCTGGCCGCGCAGCCCGAGGTGCGCGACCTGCAGGCTTACGCCGGCACAGCCTCGCCGATCACCTTCAACGGTCTGGTGCGCCAGTACTACCTGCGCAGCGATGCCGAGCAGGGCGACCTGCAGGTCAACCTGGTCGACAAGGCGCATCGGCACGAGCAAAGCCATGCGATTGCGCAGCGGTTGCGCCCGGCGCTGGACGCGATCGGCCAGCGTTACCAGGCCCGCGTCAAGGTGGTCGAAGTACCACCGGGCCCGCCGGTGATGTCGCCGCTGGTGGCCGAGATCTACGGGCCCGACGAAGCCGGGCGCCAGGCGCTGGCTGCACGCGTCGTCAAGGCGTTTGGTGACACCGCCCACGTGGTGGGCATCGACAGCACACTGCAGCAGGATGCGCCACGCAGCTTCCTGCGCGTGCAGCGCCAGCGCGCCGAAACACTGGGCATACCGGTAGCAGCGGTGGCGCAGACCGTGCAGGCTGCCTTGCAGGGCGCGAACACCACCTATCTGCACGACGGCCAGTCCAAGTACCCGGTGCCGGTGCGATTGCAGCTGCCGCTCGAGCGCCAGGTCGGTCTGGACGCCTTGCTGGCCTTGCCGATGCGTGCGGCCAATGGCACGCTGGTGCCGCTTTCCGAACTGGTGCAGGTGGAAACCGGCGTCATCGACAAGACCTTGTACACCAAGGACCTGCTGCCGTTGACCTATGTGATGGGCGACGTGGGCCAGCGTCCGCTGGCCGATACGAAGGACGCCGCAAGTTTCATCGATTCACCCTTGTACGGCCTGTTCGGCATCCGCGCGCACTTGAAGGACGCAGCCTTGCCCGATACCGGTGGACTGGGCGAGTACTGGATCCGGCAGCCCGGCGACCCGTTCCGCGCCTATGCGATCAAGTGGGATGGCGAATGGCAGATCACCTACGAAACCTTCCGCGACATGGGTGCGGCGTATGGCGTCGGCCTGATCCTGATCTACCTGCTGGTGGTGGCGCAGTTCCGCAGCTACATCACGCCGCTGATCATCATGGCGCCGATTCCGCTGACCATCATTGGCGTGATGCCGGGCCATGCGCTGATGAATGCGCAGTACACCGCGACATCGATGATCGGAATGATCGCGCTGGCCGGCATCATCGTGCGCAACTCCATCCTGCTGGTCGACTTCATCGAGCTGGAGGTGGCACGCGGCGTGCCGTTCCAGCAGGCGGTGGTGCAGTCGGCGGCGGTGCGCGCGCAACCGATCGTGCTGACCGGCCTGGCCGCGATGATCGGTGCCTTCTTCATCCTGGACGACCCGATCTTCAATGGTCTGGCGGTGTCACTGATCTTCGGAATCTTCGTCTCGACGCTGCTGACGCTGGTTGTCATCCCGGTCCTGTATTACGCCGTGTTCCGGCGCCGCATGGCAGCGCGCGCAGCCGCTGCATCCAACCCTGACTGATCAACCTCAAGGAGACATCCATGGCCCATATCGTCATCATCGGAGCAGGAATCGGCGGCATGCCGGCCGCATATGAAATGCGCGCGCTGCTGCCCAGGGAGCATCGGATCACGGTCGTGAACCCGGTCGACTACTTCCAGTTCACGCCGTCCAATCCCTGGGTGGCGGTCGGCTGGCGCGAGCGGCCGGTGGTGACGATGCCGATCGCACCCGCGCTCGAGAGCAAGGACATCGCCTTCATCCCGAAGGCGGTCGGCAGCATCGATGCGCCCGGCAACAAGGTCACGCTCGACGGCGGCCAGACGCTGGACTACGACTACCTGATCATCACCACCGGACCCAAGCTTGCGTTCGACGAGGTGCCCGGTGCCGGCCCGCATGGCGGCCATACGCATTCGGTGTGCACCGTGCCGCATGCCGAACAGTTCTGGGCCGATTACCAGGAATTCCTGAAGAACCCGGGACCGCTGGCCATTGGTGCGATGCCTGGCGCCAGTTGCTTCGGCCCGGCCTATGAGTTCGCCTTCATCGTCGATGCCGACCTGCGCAAGCGCAAGCTGCGCCACAAGGTGCCGATCACCTACGTGACCAGCGAGCCCTATATCGGTCATCTGGGGCTGGGCGGTGTCGGCGACAGCAAGTCGATGCTGGAGTCGGAACTGCGTGGGCACGACATCAAGTGGATCACCAATGCCAAGACCACCCGGGTGGAGCCGGGCAAGCTGTTTGTGTCCGAGCTCGACGACAAGGGTCAGGTGCACAAGGAGCACGAGGTGCCGTTCAAGCTGTCGATGATGTTGCCGGCCTTCAGGGGTGTGGACCCGGTGGCCGCGGTGCCCGGCCTGTGCAATCCGCGCGGCTTCGTGCTGATTGACGAATTCCAGCGCTCCAAGGCGTTCAGGAACATCTTCTCGGCCGGCGTCTGCGTCGCGATACCGCCGGTGGAAGTCACGCCGGTACCGACCGGTGCGCCCAAGACCGGCTACATGATCGAGACCATGGTCACCGCGATTGCGCACAACATCGCCGACGAGATTGCCGGCAAGGAGCCCAAGGCGCGCGCGACCTGGAACGCGATCTGCCTGGCCGACATGGGCGACACCGGCGCCGCTTTCGTGGCGCTGCCGCAGATTCCGCCGCGCAACGTGAACTGGTTCAAGAAAGGCAAGTGGGTGCATCTGGCCAAGATCGGCTTCGAGAAGTACTTCATGCGCAAGATGAAGACCGGCAACGTCGAGCCGGTCTACGAGAAATACGTGCTCAAGGCGCTGGGGGTCGTGCGCCTGGTCGAGAAGTGAAACCAACCCCCAATGATTTTTTTACCAACCAAAGGAGTTCTTCCATGTCTGTCGATCGTTATGTCCGCATATTCGCAGGATTTTTCATCATGTTGTCGCTCGCGCTGGGCCTTGAAGTCAGCCCCTTGTTCGTCAGCCCCTGGTGGCTGGCATTCACGGCGTTTGTCGGCTTCAACCTGTTCCAGTCCGGCTTCACCAACATCTGTCCGCTGGGCACGATCCTGAAAAAGATCGGCGTGCCGGTCAAAGCGTCGTGCCAGGCCTGAGCCATGGCCGGCTCCAGCGAGACAGTGACCCTGGTCCAGCACCAGGACTACCAGTTCACGATGCAGTTCGGTGGCGCAGCCCCCGACTGGCTGGCCGACGAACCGCCGCCTCTGGGTCAAGGGGCGGGTCCGTCACCGGTGCAGTTGCTGGCAGCGGCCGTCGGCAATTGCCTGAGCGATTCGCTTTTGTTTGCGCTGCGCAAATACAAGCAATCGCCTGAACCGATCAGCTGCACCGTACAGGCCGAAGTGGGGCGCAATGCCGAGAACCGCTTGCGGGTGCTGGGCATGGCGGTGCGCCTGCGTCTGGGTGTTGCTGCGGACAGCTTGCAGCATCTGGACCGGGTGCTCGCGCAGTTCGAGGGATTCTGCACCGTCACGCAGAGTGTGGGCGCCGGTATTCCGATCACGGTCGGGGTGGTGGACGCCAGCGGTGCCGTTCTGAAGTGACCGGATAATGGCGCATCCCAATCCAGAAAGCCGCGTTGCGGTGAACTGCGCCATGACGACGCTCAAAGACGAGAAGACCCGTACCGATCTTCAACACCGCCTCAAACGCGCTGAAGGCCAGTTGCGTGGTGTGCAGCGCATGATCGAAGAGGGCGAGGACTGCCTGGCCATCGCCAGCCAGATGTCGGCGGTGCGCAAGGCACTGGACAGTGCCTATGTACGCATGACCGTGTGTTTCATCGAGCAGGAACTCGGCGAACGCCTGGGTGCCAAGGATGGTGCACAGGCTGATCTGAGCCACATGCTGGCCCATATGGAGACCATGCTCGGCAAGATCCGCTGACCTGGCGGGCACCGATATGTATTTCGGGCAAACTGGAACACAATGGCATCTGTGACCACAGGAGGTTCCGATGCCATGCCTGGCCAAACCTGTGCGCCTTGGCGCCCAACGACGCATCTGGTGTTCTGCCATTGCCGCAGGCTTGCTGGCGCTTGGCGCAGGCGTGCACGCCGAATGGCTGGCTTTGTGCAGCAAATGCGTCAACCCGACGATTTTTTCCCAGACTGGCACCGACACTGCCAACGCCCTGGCGCAGGCGCGTATCACCCGTGAAGAAATCGAAGGCTGGTGTGCGAACTGGCAGCCCGGTGATGCCGCTTGCGTCAAGCAAGGCTTGCTGGACAATGACCTGAAGAAGGTCTACCGCGCCAGCGCAGACTGCACCGCCGGGCGCATCACGCCGGTCGACGGCAACACCTACCAGCTCGCCGGCGTGTGGGACA
>JAGPBF010000210.1 GCA_018063505.1 Rhodoferax sp. | reverse complement strand
GTGGTGCCCGCAACGACTTGCAGCACGCAAGGATAAAGACTGCGACAGGCAACCTCGCCCATACGTTGAGTCCGGCATGTGAACTGGGGAAGGTCTGCACAGATGCCAAGGGAGTGTGCCCCCGATGCTGTGCAGGCTGGCGGAGCCTCCGTAGTAGTCCGAGGTCGGGAAAGCCGGCCACATGGCGAAGGGAGGCAGTTGAAGTGGATTGCAGGGTGGATTAACTGACCACAATGAGGTGAAGACCTTTGATAATCAGTGAAATGCAATGCAAGCTGGCGATATGGTCGACGGAGAACAAAGAGCGCAAGTTCGATCGCCTCCTGAGACTCATTGCCGAGGGGTTGGCTGAAGGAGGCGGCACGCATCACGCTGGCCTCCAAAGGAGCCCGTACGCCGGGCGTGGACGGTGTTGACAGAGGCATGATGGAAGCGAATCTCCAGCATGAACTGACGACGATACGCGATGAACTGTTGGCGGGCTCGTACAGCCCGCTGCCTGCGCGGCGCGTGTATATCCCGAAAGCGAACGGCAAGCTCCGGCCACTCGGTATCCCGAGCCTGCGGGACCGGATCGTGCAGCGGGCCATGCTGATGGATGGAGCCGATATGGGAAAGCGATTTCCACCCGGCTTCGTATGGCTTCAGACCGGCCCGCAGCGTACACCACGCGATTCGCACGGTGAAACTTCAGTTGCAAGACGGAGGTGAACAAAGTGTCGCTGGACGCTGGGTTATTGAGGGTGACCTCGCCAGCTACTTCGACACCGTGCACCATCGCCTGCTGATGAGGGGGATTCGCAAGCGGATTGCCGATCAGCGACTCTTGGCCCTGCTTTGGCGGTTTATCAAGGCGGGCTGTGTTGATCGCGACCTGTTTCGCGCGGCAAGCGAAGGGGTTCCCCAAGGCGGCGTCATCTCGCCGCTGCTATCCAACATCATGTTGCATGAGTTCGATGTGTGGATGGAAACGAACTACCTGAGCAAGAAAGTGCGGAAAGATTGGTGGGCGTGGAACTTCGCCATTCTCAAACAGCGTCCCATCGCTGTGCGGGAGAACCGACACTGGAAACCAGCAGTGTCCTACTGTCGGTACGCGGATGACTCTGTGATTGTGGTCAAGGGAACCCGTGAACATGCCAAGGCAGTGCGCGAGGCGTGCCGTGGATTCCTGGAGGATGACCTGAAGCTCAGGCTGAATATGGAGAAGACCCATATCACGCATGTGAACGATGGCTTTGTCTTCCTGGGTCACAGGATCATTCGCCAGCGCGGGCCACGGGGTCGCATGCGACCTGTGACGACCATACCGTGGAAGAAGTATCGGGGATTTGCCAGCCGAGTGGTGAAGCAACTGTCCGGCAATTACGGCATGAACAAGATGGACCTGATGGAAAGCCTGAACCGACAAATATCCGGCTGGGCCGCCTTCTATCAATACACCGACTACACGGCCACCCTGTTCAACAAGCTGGATCGAACGGTCTTCTGGAAGTTCGGCCACTGGCTTGCGCGCAAATATCGGCGGGGGTTCAGATCATTGATGCGCGACTTTGTTCGTGCGCCCGCGCCGGAACAAGCGAAAACATGGTTGCTGCAAGGCCAGAATGGTCGGGGCTGGTATGGGGCGGTGTCGCTACGGCGGCTCGTGACCAGTCGAAAAGGTCGTTTCACATGGCGAACGCCATCAGAAAATCCATACATCATGCACGACGAGAAACGATGCACCATCGAATCGCGCTATGCCGCTGTCGCCTTTGCCATGAGCAACACTTGAACGGAGAGCCGGATGCGCTGAGAGGTGCAAGTCCGGTTCGGAGAGGAGAGACAGGGAGATAGTCCGACTACGCCCTGTCTCTTACTCTACTCCCACATGAAGGCTGGCTGTATCTGGCCGTTGTCGTTGATCTGTTTTAATTGTCGGGTCATCTAATGGTCGATGCAGTCACAGATCATCAAGGAACTTGCACTTGATGCCTTGCTGGTGGTGGTATGGCATGGCGGACTCAAAAACCAAGTGCAACTTGTCGGATCAGTTAGGCAAGTTGCATCGATGGAAACATATAGCAGCTTAGCCCTGAAGCGGGTCGCCTCTTGATAACGCTATATTTGCTGGCCTGCCCTGTGCTCCTTCCACCGCAAGAGCAGGTAAAGCAGGACGGGGATCACTATCAGGGTCAGGACAGTGGCGGCAATCGTGCCAAAGATCAGGGAAATGGCAAGACCGACGAACAAGGGGTCGGAGAGCATGACGGCACTGCCCAGCACAATGGCCAGCGCCGTCAGCATGATGGGCCGCAAGCGTATCGCGCAGGCATCAAGAATAGCCTCACGCAAAGGCCGACCCTTGTCGCGGTACTCCAGGACGAAGTCGATGATTAGCAAGGAGTTGCGCACCACCACCCCGGCCAAGGCGATCACACCAACAATCGAGGTCGCCGAGAACTGTTGCTGCATGATCCAGTGTCCCGGCGCCACGCCGACAAGGCCCAGTGGAATCGCCATCATTGCCACCGCCGGCAGGCTGAACGACTGGTAATAGGCCACCAGCACCAGAAACAGCAAGGTAATGGCCACCGCCAGAGCGCGCAGCATGTCGCGATAAGTGTCCAGCATCTGACGTTGCTGGCCATCCCAGAACAGGCGGTAGCCGTGCATCGTGCTCACCTGCTCCGGCATCAGGCCCATATTGCCTGTGGTGAGCTGGCTGCCATCCGCCAGCCGCATGCCGTCCAGGCGCTTGTCCATATCCAGTACTGCGTAGAGTGGTGGAATACGATCCGTCTCTCCACCAACATAGCTGACACGCTCGCCATTCTTGCGCTGGATAGGACGATCCGAAACCGTATTCTGAACACGCACCAGTTCGGAGAGCGGCACTCGCCGCCCCTGAGCATTGGTGACAAAGGCACGCGACAATATTGTCACGTCGACTTGGTGACGGCGCGGAATCTGCAGCCGTATCGGCACGGCATTCAACTCACCGGTCATATGGGCGCGCCCAAGGTATTCGCCATCAATCAAGCGGCGCAGTGCGGTCGCCACTTCCGCTGCCGTCAGCCCGGACAGAGCCGCCTTTTCGCGATCCACCACAAGACGCTGCCTCACCACATCGGCAGGCTCCGAATCGGTCACCTCGACGACATCCCAGGTCTTGCGGAACTCACCGGCTACCTGCGCCGAAATTTCCCGCAAGCGCGCCGGGTCCTTCCCATAAATTTCAGCAAACAGGTTGCCGCGCACCGGGGGCCCCGGCGGATCTTCCACCAACTGTACTGTCGTGCCCGGATACCGGGCCGCCACTGCCATGATGGCCGGACGCAGTTCATGCACAATCGCCGGTGATTTCGTGTCGCGCTTACGGCGGTCGTTGAGCATGACACGTATTTCCGCCACCCAGGACCCGGACTTGTTGCCCGACCCGCGCAGCATGCCGTTGAAGTCGATAATGCCCGATTCACCCAGCCAAGTTTGATAGGCGCTGATTTCCGGGCGCTGCCGCAGTAGGCTGCCGATCTCGCGCGCCACCCGATCCGTCTGCTCGATGGGCGATCCCTCCGGCAGATCAATTGTGACATTGAAGGTATTCTTGCTGTCCTTGGGCATCATGCCCATTTCGATGCCAAACCAAGATTGCGGCCCATTGACACCGGCCGGACGCATGAACTGCCACAGCGGCTGCAACAGAGAAAATGCCAGCAGCAAGCTGATCACCATGAAGGCACGCCGACGCTGGTGGGAGTGGTCAATCAGCGGCGCCACTATCTGGCGAAAGCGACGCCCCAGAGCCGTTGGCCCATCGCCAAGATGCGTGGTGTCCTCTCCATGCCCGGAAGTCGCGGCATGGCCCAGTGGCAACCACCGCAGCGCCGCCCAGGGCACCACCGTGTAGGCCACCAGCAGGGACGACGCCATGGCCACGGGTACCGTGAAGGCAATCGGGAAGAAATACTGGCCGTGCATACCTGGAACCGACATCAGTGACGCAAAGACCAGCATCACTGCCAGCGTGGCCAGATTGGTTGGGTTGCCGATTTCGCGTGTAGCCAGCACGGTTGCGGCACGCTTATCGTGCACTCCCGGCAGATCATAGTTGCGGTGGATGTTTTCAATAACCACGATGGCATCGTCCACCAGCAAGCCCAGCGCCAGGATCAGGCCGAACAGCGTGACCCGGTTGATGCTATAGCCGGCCAGCCACACCATGCCCAGGGTAAGGGCCAATACCAGGGGAATCGCCAGCCCGACGATCAAGGCCTGGCGGACGCCGAGAAACGCCGTCACCACAAAGAATACGGCCAGAATGGCAATGAGCAGATGCTCGATCAGCCCTTTGATGGTGTCATTGGCGAACTCGCCATCATCACGGGTCGTGACGATGGTAACGCCCTCCGGCACAAAGGCCGCCCGCATGTCCTCGGCGCGCGCAAGTACATCCCGGGCAACGACCACCGCATTGGCATTCGCCTTCTTCGCAATGGCCACCGTTACCGCCGGCATCTCGGCATCTTTTGACTGGCCAAAGCGTGAATCGGCCGGCCCGAAGGCCAGCCGCGAAAGTTGGTTACGCTCATCTGGCGGACCGTCGACGATGGTGGCTACATCGCCCAGATGGACAGAGCGCCCTGCATGAGTCCCCACCACCAGATGCCGCACGCCCTCAGCGCCCTCCAGAAAACCGTCGAGAACGACTTCATTGCGGACGCCATAACGCATCACATCCCCTAGGGGAACCGTGACATTGCCGGCCGCCAGCATCGCCCGCACCACGTCCAGCGTGATGCCAAAGGCCTGCATGCGATCCGGGTCAAGCTCCACGCGGATTTCGCGGTCACGACCGCCCCGCACCTCTATCGCGCCGACATCGTCAAGACTGCGCAGCCCGTCGGCCATGCGGTCGGCCAATCTTTTTAGCGCATAGTCATCGTAGCGGTCCGAGGTCAGCGTAAGCGTGACGATGGGCACATCGTCCACGCTGGAACTGCGGATCACCGGGGCGGAGGCATCGGGTGGCAAGAGATCGCGCCGGCTACCGACACGGTCATTCAAGCGCACCAGTGCCGTTTCCGGATTTTCCTCAGCCTTGAACACCACCGAGACCACGGCCCTGGAGTTCAGCGCCGTGGAAAAAACGTCATCAACACCGGGTACCTGCTTGATGGCCGCCTCCAGCGGACGAATCACCAGCGCCTCGACCTCCGCTGGCGTCGCACCGGGCAAGTCCACCGTAATGCTGGCGGCGGGCACAACGATGCGCGGATTATCCTGTCGTGGCGTAATCAGCAAGGCCCAGCTGCCGATCAGGATACAGGCCAGAATGAAGGCTACCGTGAGACGCGAGGTGACAAAGGCATCCGCCAGCATGGAGGCGATACTGGATTTTTCGGCAAGCGGCTTGCCCGGTCGTTGATGGCGCTGACTCATGGCGTGCGATCCGACAGTGCCACAATACGATCACCCTCACGCAGCGCCGGCTCGGCCTGTGCCACGATATGCTCTCCGGCACTCAGGCCAGCCGTGACCTCCACGCGATCCGGCCACTCCCGTCCCAGACGAAGCCAGCGGAATGTCGCCAGACCCTTGCTGCCCACGACAAACACACCCCGCAATCCGCCCCGCTCCACCAGCATATGCAGCGGTATCACCGGCACCGGCGACGTGCCGAGCACGAACTCCACGCGGCCAAACATGCCGGGCATCAGACCACGGGCACCGGGCAGCGCAACCCGCACCGGGTAACTGCGGGTGACCGGATCTGCCGACTGGATGACCCGAAGCACCCTGCCCTTGAGCGGCGCGTCCAGACCATCAATCCTGATGGTGGCTGGCTTGCCGGGGGCAATACGGGCAATCTGCTGCTCCGTGACAAAGGTCTCAAACACCAGATTCCGGCCGGACTCCAGCGTCAACAGGGGGCCACCCGGCACCGCCAGATCACCGGTATGGCGCAGGCGTGCCACGACAATGCCGTCGATGGGGCTACGGATTTCTGCGTAATCCCGCTGCGCCCTGGCCGACGCCAGCGCGGCACGCGCCTGATTCAGTGTCTCCAGCAAGGCATCGTTGCGCAAACGCACCTTGCGCATCTCGCTGTCAGAGACATTGCCCTTCTCGTACAGCGTCTGGTAGCGCTCAAGATCGATCTTTGCATCCCGGTAGGCCGCATCGGCCGATGTTGCCTGCGCCTGGGCCTGGGCAATGCCACTGTCCACATCGGCGGCCTCTATCTGTGCCAGCACCTGACCGGCACGCACGGCATCCCCCTCCTGCACCCGCATCTCGCGCACATAACCGGACAGGCGCGAGGCCACCTCAACACGCTGGTCAGACACCACTGACCCGACACTGGTGTACTCCAGCGGTGCGCCCGCCGTCACCACAAGAACGGGTAGCTTCCATTCCTTCGGTAATGGCTGCGTTGCCTCAGGCGCTCGTCCACAGCCTGTTAACAGCAAGGCGGCGAAAAGCCCTGTAAAAAAGGAAAAAAGCGAATGTTTATTCATGGCGTCGTAGTCCGGGCGGGCGCGAGCAGACCGTACCTGAGCAGGCTCATGACGTGATCGGCGACCAATTGGGGATGAGCGTGCGGTGAGTGAAAGCCGGGCATGAAGCGCGTTACCTGCGCACTTTCAAACGGAAAGACCAGGAGCCCGAAGACAGACCCCAGCAAGGGATTGGCATCATCAAGCTGACAGATATCGTGCAGCAGACCGGAGACTGCTTGGTAGAAGGGCTTGAACACCCCGACCGCCAGTCTATGCGACCTGGCGTGATCTGTGTCCAGCAAGACCCATTGCATCAGGCGCTGCAAGTCTCGCTCACGGGCCAGTAAATGGATAAACCGGGTGACGAATACCTCCAGCCTGGCCCAGGGATCCACGGACTGGCTGATGTCACCCAGTACGTCGCGCACGCCACTGTTGAAGGCATGGCCGACCAGCGCCAGATAGAGATCCTCTTTGTCGCTGAAGTGGTAATAAAGCGCCGCTGGCGTCACGCCAGCGGCAGCCGCCACTTCCCTCATGGAGACGCCGTCGAAACCTGAGCGGGCAAACAAGGGAATGGCCAGTACAAGCATACGCTCAGCGGTGGCATCAGGTGGTCGGCGCACGGTCATCACCACCTCCCGACTTGATCAGCTTGCGGTCAGTGAACATAGTCACTCCTGGAACTTGCCGAGCATAAAAACCAGATATTAAACGAACGTTTAATAAATAGAAAGCACAGCAAGGGGTCGCCTCAGAAAACGGAAATTAAAGCACGCTAAGCCCGATCAGCCGCTGGCAGCCAGCGATATAGCGTGGCGATGGAAACGCCCAGATCCTTGGCCACGTCCTTGGGCGGTGCCCCTGTGGC
>JAGPBF010000209.1 GCA_018063505.1 Rhodoferax sp. | reverse complement strand
GGTGTGGTGGGTCTGGCCGTGGCGCGCGAAATCGCGTTGCAAGGGTTCGAAGTCCTGCTGCTGGAGTCGGGACAGGGAATCGGCACCGGCACGAGCTCACGCAACAGCGAGGTCATTCATGCCGGCATCTATTACCCCGAAGGCTCGCTGAAAGCGAAGTTATGCGTCCAGGGCCGGGAACTGCTGTATGCCTATTGCGACAGCCATGGTATCGGTTATCGCCGATGTGGCAAGCTGATCGTCGCCACGTCTGAGCAGCAGCTCGGGCAGCTCGAGGACATCCGTCAGAAGGCCGCATCCAATGGCGTGACCGATCTGCAACTGCTCAGCCGGGCGCAGGCGTTGGCGCTCGAGCCCGAACTCGATTGCGTGGCTGCCTTGTTGTCGCCCAGCACCGGCATCGTCGACAGCCACGCGTTGATGCTGGCAATGCAGGGCGACATGGAAAACGCCGGCGGCGCACTGGCGCTGTCATCGGCGCTGGCGTCAGCGACATGCAGCGCCGACGGCATCGTGCTGCAGGCTGCCGACGGCACGCAGTTGCGCACCCGGATGCTGGTCAACTCGGCGGGTTTGCAGGCGCCGGATCTTGCAAGACGCTTCCAGGGATTCGCGGCCCGGCATCTGCCTACCGCTTACTACGCAAAGGGCAACTACTTCACGCTGGCCGGTCGATCGCCATTTTCCCGGCTGATCTACCCGGTCCCCGAGGGTGCCGGACTGGGCGTACATCTGACGCTGGACCTGGGCGGGCAGGCGAAGTTCGGTCCGGACGTGCAGTGGGTGGACTCCGCCGATGACCTGGTGGTTGACCCGGCTCGCGGTGACGGCTTCTATGCCGAGGTGCGCAAGTACTGGCCTGCGCTGCAGGACGGAAGCCTGAGCCCGGGTTATGCGGGTATCCGACCCAAACTCAAGCCGGCGCGCGAGGGGACTTCGGACTTCGTCATCCAGGGGCCGTCGGTGCACGGGGTCGCTGGCCTGGTCCATCTGTTCGGCATCGAGTCACCCGGCCTGACCAGTTCGTTGGCCATTGCGCAGCAGGTGATGCGCGAACTGCGCGGCTGACGCGCTGCCGGCGTGGCGGTTCAGCGGCCAGGTGCAGGGCATTGCGCCTTGATGGCCAGGGCCGCCTGCTGCACCAGGGCCGGACCCTTGTAGATCAGTCCGGTGTAGATCTGCACCACGTCGGCGCCGGCCTCGATCTTGCCCACGGCGTCTGCCGCGCTGAGAATGCCGCCCACGCCGATGATCGGAAAACCTTTGCCCAGCGTCTGGCGCAGTTGCCGGATGACCTGGTTGCTGTGTTCGAACACCGGCGACCCGGACAGGCCACCGGTTTCGGTGTGGTGTGGCAGACCTTGTATGGCGCTGCGGTCGATCGTGGTGTTGGTGGCGACGACACCGTCCATGTTGTGGCGCTCGAGTGCATGTGCGATGGCCTGCACCTGGGCAGCATCGAGGTCGGGCGCCACCTTGACGAACAGCGGCACGTTTCGGCCGTGTTTTTCGCGCAGTTGGACACGGCGGCTTTGCAGGCTCGCCAGCAAGGCATCGAGCGCGTCGTCATTCTGCAGCGCGCGCAGATTGCGTGTGTTGGGACTCGAGATGTTGACCGTCACGTAGTCGGCGTGGGGATAGACACCATCGAGGCAGGCCAGATAATCCTGCGCGGCGTCTTCGATCGCAGTCGTGGCGTTCTTGCCAATGTTGAGTCCGAGGACCCGCCCTTTTTGACGGAAAGTTGCTTGTCCGACATGGGCCAGGAATGCCTCCAGCCCGTCGTTGTTGAAACCCAGCCGGTTGATCAGGGCCTGCGCCTGCGGCAGGCGGAACATGCGCGGTTTGGGGTTGCCGGGTTGCGCCCTGGGCGTGACGGTACCTACTTCGACGAAACCAAAACCCATCGAGCCGAGCGCATCGATGCAGCGTGCGTTCTTGTCCAGCCCTGCGGCCAGGCCGACCCGGTTCGGAAAATGCAGACCCGCCAGCGCGACCGGATCCTCCACCATCGTTGTGCAATACGCCCAGGCCAGAGGCGTTCGCTGGGTACGGGCAAGGGCGTCGAGCGTGAGTTCGTGCGCGGTCTCGGCGTCAAGGCCAAACAGGAACGGACGTGCGAGCGCATAGGGGATCAGGGACATTGGATAATCTGTAGTTGACCTCCCATTGTCCCAAACCTGCGCGGCGTTCAGCGCCGATCCACCGATGATCTCCCAAGATGAACTCAAGGCCATGGTTGGCCAGGCCGCATTGCAATACGTGGTACCCGGCGAGTTGGTCGGCGTCGGTACCGGCTCCACGGTCAACAAATTCATCGATGCGCTGGCCGGCATCAGGCACACCATCAAGGGTGCGGTGTCCAGCTCCGAGGCCAGCAGCGCACGGCTGCGGGCCGCCGGTATTCCCGTATTCGAGTGCAACGATGTCGGAACCTTGTCTGTGTACGTGGATGGTGCCGACGAAATCGATGACCACGGCTACATGATCAAGGGCGGAGGCGCTGCGCTGACGCGCGAGAAAATCGTGGCGGCGCAGTCCGACCGCTTTGTGTGTATTGCCGACGCGTCCAAACTGGTGAGCACGCTGGGTAATTTTGCGCTGCCTGTGGAAGTGATTCCGATGGCATGTGCGCGCATCACGCGCCAGTTCGCCGTGATGGGGGCGCAGGCACACCTGCGCATGGCAGATGGCATGCCGCTGGTGACCGACAACGGACAACACATCCTGGATGTGACCGGCCTTGTCATCACCGACCCGCTGGCGCTGGAATCAACCGTGAACCAGTGGCCCGGCGTGGTGACGGTCGGGGTGTTCGCCCATCAGAAGGCCCATCTGTGCCTGCTCGGCACCCGGGACGGCGTGCGAACCATGGTGTTCGACGAAACCTGACCAGGCCGGCGGATTCGCCGGCTGCCTGGCGTCAGAACTTGATGCCGGCCGGATTGGTGGGCGCTGGTGCTGCAGGTGCTGGCGCCGCAAGAGGCGCGGCCGTGCCGGGTGGCGCCGCTGTTGCAGCTGGCTCGGGGGTGGCTGCCGGCGCCTGGGCAACGGCGTCGGCCTGTTGGGTGGTGACCAGTGGCTTGGCCGCTGCAAAACCGAACCCGCTGGGCAGGCGCGATGTGGCCGGGTAGTTGGCCGCAGTCAGGAACTGGGTCCATTCGGTCTGCGAAAACCCCTTGATCTTCTGGCCGCCGATGGTCAGAAAGGGCAGGGAGTTGTCGCCACTGATGCGCTGGAGTGCTTCGACATCGGCATTGCTGCTGACATTGAATTCGGCGTATGGAACTCCCCGGCCCTGCAGCAACAGGCGGCCGGCATTGCATGGCACGCAACCCGGACCGGAATACAGGGTCACCGGATACCGCGCCATGGACTGGCGCAACTCGAATGGCAATACAGCCTCTTGCGCACGTGCGGCCGGTGCCTTGCCAGCAGCACCGGTCACACTGACGGCTGCCGGGCTCACCGGCGGCTTGTCGGAGAAGGTGACCTTGCCGTCAGGTCCGACGATGCGGTAGACGGCCTGGGCCTGGGCCACTGACACGCCCAGCAGCAGCCATACGGCAGCACAACGGGCAAGCCTGGATGGGGATGCACAGCGATTCATAACGTCATTCCTTCCCGGCCGATGTCCCGGCCTGTGCCATGCCTTGGTGGCGCAACAAGGCGTCAAGCCGCGGTTCGCGGCCGCGGAACGCCTTAAACGATTCCATTGCCGGGCGACTTCCGCCTGCCGCGAGAATGGTTTGCAGGTATTTTCTACCGGTTTGCGCATCCGGCAAACCGGTTTTGTCCGCTGCCTCCTCGAACGCCGCGTACGCATCGGCGCTCAAGACCTCGGCCCACTTGTAACTGTAGTAACCGGCGGCATATCCGCCAGCGAAGATATGGCTGAACGTATGGGGTGAACGGCTCCACGCGGGCGGTATCAGCACGGCCACTTCCTCGCGCACCTGGCGCTGCAGGGCCAGAATGTCATCGGCCGGGTTGTGCCGGGTATGCAACAACATGTCGAACATCGAAAACTCGATCTGGCGCAATGTCTGCATGCCACTTTGGTAGTTCTTGGCAGCGAGCATCTTGTCGAACAACGCACGCGGCAATGCCGCGCCGGTTTGCACGTGGGCCGTCATGTGGCGGAGCACGTCCCATTCCCAGCAGAAGTTCTCCATGAACTGGCTTGGCAATTCCACCGCGTCCCACTCCACACCGCTGATGCCCGATACCTGGCGCTCGTTGACCTGGGTCAGCATATGGTGCAAGCCGTGGCCAAACTCGTGGAACAGCGTGGTGACGTCGTCGTGGGTGAGCAGGGCGCTCTGGCGCACGCCATCGACCATCACCCCTTCGGCGAAATTGCACACCAGATGGGCCACCGGGGTCTGCAGCTGGGCATTGTCGGGCCGCATCCAGCGGCCGCGAACGTCGTCCATCCAGGCGCCTCCACGTTTGCCTTCGCGGGCGGTGGTATCCAGGTAGAACTGACCGACCAGCGTGTTGGCCGCCCCAGCGCCCGCCTGCAGATCTGATGCTGCGGCCACGCGTTCGATGCGGTAGAAACGAACCCCTGGATTCCACACCGGCGCGCTGTCCGGGCGGATCACCACGTCGAACAATGTTTCCACGATCTTGAACAGGCCCTCGAGCACCTTGGGCAGCGTGAAGTACTGCTTGACCTCCTGCTCACTGAATGCGAACCGTGCCTGCTTGAGTTTCTCGCCGACATACGGCCAGTCCCAGGGTTGCGGGTCCTCGATGCCCAGCTCGGTCTGCGCGAACTTGCGCAGATCGGCCAGATCCTGCAGCGCAAAGGGCCTGGCGCGGCTTGCCAGATCACGCAGGAAGTCGATCACGGCCTGCGGCGACGACGCCATCTTGGACTTGAGCGACAACTCGCCGTAGTTCGCGAACCCCAGCAGTTGCGCCTCTTCCTGGCGAAGGGCCAGGATCTCGTGCATCAGCGCGCTGTTGTCATAGACCCGAAGGTCTTGCGGCGCCTGTTCGGACGCGCGGGTCGCATAGGCCCGGTACATCGTGGCGCGCAGCTGCGCGCTGTCTGCAAACTGCATCACCGGCAGATAACAGGGCAGCTTGAGACTGAGCCTGTGGCCATCGCGGCCAGCCGCCTGCGCCGCCTCGCGGGTGTTGTCCAGCACGTCCTGCGGCACGCCAGCCATCTCGTCAGTGCTGACGTAAGCACTGAACTTGTCGGTGGCATCGAGCGCGTTTTCACTGAACTTCTGGCTCAATTCGGCCAGACGCTCCTGGATCGCGGCAAATCGGTCGCGGTCTGCGCCAACCAGTTCGGCGCCACCGAGAACGAAGTCGCGCAGCGCGTTCTTGTGTGCCTGGCGCTGCTCGTCGTTGAGGCTGGCAACGTCAATGCCCTTGTATTTGGCGTACAGGCGTTCGTCGGCGCCCAGACGGGTCCAGAACTCGGTGACCTTGGCCAGGCTGGCGTTGTAGGCGGCGCGCAATTGGGGTGTGTCGGCCACGCTGTTCAGATGGCTGACAGCGCCCCAGGCGCTTGCCAGCCGTTCGGTGGCAACGTCGAGCACCGCGGCAATGGCCTGCCATTCGCTGGCGAAATCATCCTGCGTGACGGTCGTGAGCGCCTGCTCGGCGTCGCCGAGCAACTGGGTGATCGCGGGGTCTACATGTTCCGGCCGGATCTGGTCGAATAGCGGCAGGCCGCCGGATTGCAAAAGTGGGTTCATGGCTATGCGGATTCCTGGTGTGTGAGGCCCATGCCCCCTTTACGCCACATCAGGGCGCCATGACGAGTTTACAAGCCTGCTGCGCGTTGCGCCGCCTCAAGCGTATTGACCAGCAGCATCGTGATCGTCATGGGACCGACGCCGCCGGGTACGGGTGTGATGAAACCGGCGACCTGCCGCACGCCGGCAAAGTCGACATCGCCACACAACCTGCCTTCTTCATTGCGGTTCATGCCGACATCGATGACGACGGCGCCGGGCTTGACCATGTCGGCGGTCAGCACGTTGCGCCGTCCCACGGCGGCAACAACCACATCTGCCCGCAAAGTGTGGGACTTGAGGTCCTGGGTGGCGCTATGGCAGATGGTGACGGTGGCACTTTTCTGCAGCAGCATCACGGCCATGGGCTTGCCCACGGTGTTGCTGCGCCCGATCACCACTGCATTTTTGCCACGCAAGTCGATACCGGTCGACTCGATCAACTTCATGCAGCCATACGGCGTGCATGGATTGAAACCCGGTGCGCCTGTCATCAGTTCTCCAGCGCTGAGCGTCGAAAAACCGTCGACGTCCTTGGTTGTGGAGATGGTTTCGATGACACGGTGCGGGTCGATGTGCCCGGGCAGTGGCATCTGCACCAGGATCCCATGGATGGCCGAGTCGGCATTGAGCGCCTCGATACGCGCCAGCAGTTCGGACTCGGTCAGCGTCGCATCGTATTTCTCGAACACCGAGTGCAGCCCGGCCTCCTGGCAAGCCTTGACCTTGTTGCGCACATAGACCTGGCTGGCCGGATCTTCACCCACGAGGATCACCGCCAGCCCGGGGCGCACGCCGCGTTTTGTCAAGGCGGCCGCTGCCCGGGCCACTTCGGCGCGCAGTTGCTGCGACAGCGCGACGCCGTCAATGGGTTGAGCGGATGGGTTAGTCGTCATGGCAGCTTTCCAGGCCCGGAGAACATAACGCCGGCATGCGGCGGGACAGTGTCAGGGTTTGACGGGCGTGTTCTGACCGAGGGCGATCTTGAGCAGGTCGGCCACGGTATTGGCATTGAGTTTTTCCATGATGTTGGCGCGGTGCGCCTCCACCGTCTTGATGCTGATGCCCAGGTCATCGGCCATCTGCTTGTTGAGTCGGCCGGCCACGATGCGCTCGAGCACCTGGGATTCGCGCAGCGTCAGCTTGGACAACAAGGCGTCGCGGCTGGCGGCGAGCTGGTGCTCGGCAAATGTGCCTTTGGCGTGTTCGAGCATGCGCTCGACCAGGCGCAGCAGCTGGTCTTCCTTGAAAGGCTTCTGGATGAAATCCATCGCCCCCTTCTTCATCGTGTCCACCGCCATCGGCACGTCGCCATGCCCGGTGATGAAAACGATCGGAAGCGGGGAGTGGTTGTCGATCAGCCGGTTCTGCAGTTCCAGGCCGGTCATGCCGCCCATGCGGATGTCGACGATCAGGCAGGCGACCTCGCGGGCGTCGTACCGGCTCAGGAACGACTCGGCGGAATCGAAACACCGTACCCGGTAGTCCTTGCCTTCGAGCAGCCACTGAAGTGAATCGCGAACCGCTTCATCGTCGTCAACGACATACACGGTACCCTTCTTGGGAATCAAACTCATGCTGCTATCCTGGGGTCTTGATGTGTTTGCGCCGCGGCTCCGACATGAGGCTGGCGGTTTCACC
>JAGPBF010000042.1 GCA_018063505.1 Rhodoferax sp. | reverse complement strand
GGGATCAGCGATCACTGCAATACATTCGAGTTCGAAGCGTAATGCCGGCGACAGGCAGCCGGTGATCGTGGTGCGCGCCGGGTAAGGTGCTGAAAAATATTCGGTGTACAGGCGGTTGAACTGCGGCAGGTCTTCGGCGTCGCGCACGTAATTGCGCGTTTGCACCACCTGCGCCAGATCGGCCCCGGCCGTTTGCAATACCTTGCGCAGGTTCTCCACCGAACGGCGGAACTCCCCCTCGAAGCTGTCCGACACGATCTTGCCGGTGGCGTCTACCGATGCCTGACCGGATACGAAGACCAGCGGCCCAACCTTGACGGCCGGGCTGAACGGCAGGTGCGAGACCGGTGTGTCGGCGTTGCGGGGGTAGGAGACGGGGAGTTGCATGGCGGACTGTAGGGTGGCAATCGGTGTGGCCGTCTTCAGCAGTCGGTCGCCAGATGGGCGACGCAGTCGCCGCGCTCGACACGGCCGAAATGGCGCTGGCAGACCACCATGCCGGAGCGGCGGAAATGGCACGGTTCGGGTGCCCGCGCCGGGTTGTCGACAAAATGGATCATGCCGGCCAGATCGCCTTCGCGCACCTCGGCGCCCAGGTCGACCACAGGTTCGAGCAGGCCTGCCTCGCGGGCGTAGACGTAGTGCTCGCGGCTGGACACTTCCATCAACCGGGTGCCGCGTTGTGGCGCGGCGCTTTGCTGGGGTTTGGCCATGACGCCGGAGAAGTGCAGGAAATTGCGCACCCCTTGCTCGAGCATCGCCAGGCTGGCGCGGTTGACGTCGCCGCCGCCGCCAAACTCGCCGCCCAGCGAGACCAGGCCGCGCCGGGCCGCCGCTGCGCCGGCCAGCCGGCCTTCGGGGTTATAGGCCCAGACCAGGCTCAGCGGCGCATCGAAGGCGCGTAATGCCGCCATCGAGGCTTCGTCCAGCGCTGCTTCGCCGCTCTTGCGCATCGAGCAGAACGGCACGTATTTCAGCGACGAACCACCCGAATGCAGGTCGTGGTGGTAATCGGCCAGCGGGTACAACACGCTGTCGATGTAATGGGCGATGGCCCAGGTGGGTGTGCCTTGCGCGTCACCCGGAAAGGCGCGGTTGAGGTTGCCCTGGTCGATCGGCGATACCCTGGCGCCGGCCATCGCCGCCGGCAGGTTGGCCGCCGGCAGGATGATGACGCGGCCCTGGATGTCCTCGGGCACCAGTTCGCGGATCAGTTTGGCCAATGTGATCTGGCCCTCGTATTCGTCGCCGTGGTTGCCGGCCATCAGGAACACCGTGGGTCCGTCGCCGTTGCGGATCACCGCAATCGGTATCGCGATCGCGCCATACGCCGAACGGTTGACCGAGTGCGGCAGGTGCAACCAGTCGACCTGCTTGCCCTGGGCGTCATAGTCGATGTCGGTGAAGATCATGCTGGGCTGGTTCATATGCAGTTTCCGTGTTGAATCGTGATGGAGTCGGGTAGGGCTGTGCGCGGCTGGCGGACAGGTGTTGCGGCCGGGTGCTGATGCCGCTCAGGTCCACCAGCGACCGTCGAGCACCAGGCCGCGGGCCTGGAACGCGGTATTGCTGTGGATGACCTCGCCGAGCACATCGCGGTATTCGGTTGCGGCATCGAGCACCTCGAAGATGCTGGCCTCGCCAGGAGCGCCGGGCTTGAGTGTGCCGATGTCGGGGCGCCGTATCGCGCGGGCCGCATTGACGGTGGCACAGGCCACGACCTCGGGCAGGCTCATGCCCAGCACATGGAACTTGGCCAGCGTCTGCAGCAGGTCGAATGCCGGACCGTTGATCGACAACACATGCACGTCGGACGAGATCACGTCGGGCTTGAAGCCGGCCGCGAGCATGGCGCGGCTGGTGCCAAAACCGCAGGAGCCGCCACCATGGCCGATGTCGAAGATCACGCCGCGCTCGCGTGCGGCCAGCACCTCGGGTCGCACGCCACCGCCGGGCATCGAGGGCGCATTCGGGAACGGACGGAAGCAGTGGGTCAGGATGTCGTCCTTGCGCAGGCGCGACATCACGTCCATGCGGGAGGGGGGCGGGTGGTCGAGGTGGGCCATCAGCGGCAGGCCGAGCTCCTCGGCCACCTCGAGTGCCATGTCCATCGGTGCAATGCCCGAATTGCCGCTGGCTCCGCGGCCGACGCGCACCTTGACGCCGACGATCAGGTCCAGGTTGTCGCGCGCCACGCGCAGGCATTCGCGCATGTCGAGCAGGCGCAGGTCTTCGCATTCGCCCACCATCACCGTGCCCGAGAACGCAAAGATGCCGGCAAACGACAAATTGATCAGCGGCAGGATACGCACCGGCAGTGCCGGCTCGATCACGTGCTTGCGAAAGCCGGCAAAGTTGCCCGGCCCAGCGGTGCCGGCGTCGACAAAAGTGGCGGTGGCGCTGGTGCGTGCCAGTGCCACGGCGTCCACGCCGATCGAGGTGCCACCCCAATAGACATGGGTGTGCAGGTCGATCAGACCCGGCGTGACGATCTTGCCCTTGAGTTCGCGCACGTCGGTGGCGGGCCCGGCAGCGAGCGCATCGCCGATGGCGCTCACCTTGCCGCTGGCGAATGCCACATCGGTGACCCGGTCGAGTTGCTGCGACGGATCGATGACGCGGGCGCCGCGCAGAATAAGGTCAGGCTCTTGCTGGTTCATGGTGTTGTGATGGTTTGGCAGGCCGCGCGCAGGCAGGACACCAGGATGGCGTCGTCTTCCTTGCGCACGGTCAGCGGGTTGAGGGTCAGGATGCCGGTGTCCATCCGGCCTTCGCCCAGATGGACCGGTGGATCGCCGTGTTGCAGCGTCTGGCTCAGTTGCTGCGCCGAGCCCGTCACCTGCAGCTCCAGCGTTGGAATGGCGGTGTCGCTGGCGCCGGGGTCGAGCCGCACGGACAGACCGGGTGCTGCACCGGCCAGCGCGTCGGCCATGGCCTGCAGGCGCTGGCGCAGAACGCTGGCAAACGCCGCTTCATCACGTGTCGTGAAAATCTGCAGCGCCGTCAGCAGGCCGGCGATTTCTTCCTTGCCGACCTTGAAGCCGCGGCCGATGCCATGGTGAGGTATGCCCTTGAGCGCGGTACGGTCGATCAGTGGTGACGCCGACCAGGTCTGCGGATGCACGTCCATGTCCATCATCTGTACCAGCGCGGAGCCGATCAGATCGCGCCGACCGGCCAGGATGCCGCTGGACTGGGGCCCACCCAGGGCCTTGCCGCCGCTGAACAACACCAGGTCGGCGCCGGCGGCGATGAAGCGGCGCAGGTTGTCGCGCGGTGGCAGCTGCGCGGCCGCATCGACGATCACCGGCAGCCCATGGGCATGGACCGTCTGCAGCACCAGCGGCAACGCAGCGAGGGTGGTGTCGTTGGCGACGAACACGAAAGCCACGGTCTGGTCGTCGATGGCGGCGTCGATCTCCCAGGCTTCGAGGCCACGGATGCCGGCGCCGGTGCCGCGGTCGTTGTGGCCGACGTCGACAATGCGCGCGCCAGCCACGCGGATCGCGTGGTCGTAGCTGTTGCGGTGGGTGCGCGCCATCAATACGCGGTTTGGCATTCCGGCGGTATCGGGCAACGCGGCCATGCGGGCCACGTCCCAACGCGCCAGGCAGGCTGCGGTGGCCAGCGTCAATGCCGCCGATGCGCCCGACGTGACGATGCCGGCCTGCGCGCCGGTGGCCTCGGCGATACAGGCGCTGGCGGCAGTCTGCATTTCCGCGATGTCGACGCTCGCGCCGGCCGCCTCGCGCATCGCATCGAGCACGGGCGCTGCCATCAGGCTGCCCCCAAGCCGGGTCAGCGTGCCTGCACCATTGATGCGCCGCACGACGCCCAGGTGTTGATGCAGCGAACGCACGGGGCTCATGGGCGACTTTCAGGTCGCAGCCGCCGCCATTGCCGCGACGGTTTGCGGCGTGCGCAGGTGGCAGGCCACCACATGGCCGGGCGCGACCTCCTGCAGCGGCGGATCCTCGATGCGGCAGCGGGCTTCGGCATACGGACACCGGGTATGGAAATGGCAACCCGGCGGCGGATTCATCGGGCTGGGTACGTCGCCCTCGATGACCAGTCGCTCGCGCCGCGCCTTCGGGTCGGCGATCGGCGCAGCGGCCATCAGGGCCTCGGTATACGGGTGCAGCGGCTGGCCGAAAATGCGGTCGCGCGTGGAGAGCTCGACGATGCGTCCCAGGTACATCACCGCGATGCGGTGGCCGATGTGTTCGACCACGGCCAGATCGTGCGAGATGAACAGGTAGGCCAGGCCAAACTCGTCCTGCAGGTCCATCATCAGGTTGAGCACCTGGGCCTGCACCGACACATCGAGCGCCGAGACCGGCTCGTCGGCTACGATCAGCCTCGGATTGAGCGCCAGGGCCCGTGCAATACCCAGGCGCTGGCGCTGGCCGCCGGAGAACTCGAACGGGTAACGCGCCATCGCATCCGGGCGCAGGCCGACCTTTTCGAGCAGGCCGGCAATCTGCCGCTCGCCCTCGGCGCCTGGTTTGGCCAGGCCGTAGTTCTCCAGTGGTTCGGCAATGATCTGGCCCACCCGCATGCGCGGATTGAGCGAGGAGTACGGATCCTGGAACACCATCTGCACGCCGCGGCGGTGCGAGCGCATCTGCTCTTCATTGAGCGCAGTGATGTCGGTCTCGCCCAGCCAGAGACGGCCGGCGGTGGGCTCCTGCAGCCGCAGAATGGTCTTGCCCACCGTCGATTTGCCGCAACCGGACTCACCGACCAGGCACAGGGTTTCTCCGGCCCGGATCGAGAACGAGATGCCATCGACCGCCTTGACCTGGCCGGCCACGCGCCTGAGAACGCCCTTGTGCACCGGGAAGTGCTTTTTGAGCCCGTCGACCCGCAGTACCACGCCGGCCTGCTTGCCATGCGAGGCCGCGAACGATGCCGTGTCTGGCTGGCCGGAATCCTGCTTGTTCACGGCATTCATGAGGCCAACACCTTGTCGATCTCCCAGCATGCGGCCAGGTGTGCGCCCAAGGGCGCCGGTCCCTGGATGACGGTGGCCGTGCTGCCGGCGCTGTATTGCAGCAGCGGCGGCGCCTGCTCATGGCAGCGGGTCTGGGCGAAACCGCAGCGCGGTGCAAATGCGCAACCCTTGAACGCCGGTTGTCCCGGCGTGGACTCGCGCAAGGAAGGAACGATGCCGGGAATCTCGCTCAGGCGCCGGGTCCGCGCACCCTGGCGACCGCGCGGGATCGACGCCATCAGGCCGCGTGTGTACGGATGGACCGGGCGTTCAAACAGCGCATCGACGGTGGCCTCCTCGACCTTGCGTCCGGCGTACATCACGACGACCCGATGCGCGGTCTCTGCGATGACGCCCAGGTCGTGGGTGATCAGCATGATGGAGGCGCCGACCCGGCCGTTGAGTTCGACCATCAGCTTGAGAATCTGCGCCTGGATCGTCACGTCCAGCGCGGTGGTAGGTTCGTCGGCGATCAGCAGTTTGGGGTTGCACGACAAGGCCATCGCAATCATCACCCGCTGGCGCATGCCGCCGGAGAACTGGTGCGGGTAGTCATGCACGCGGCGCTCGGGGTCGGGAATACGCACCAGTTGCAGCATCTCGACCGCCCGCGCCATGGCGTCTGCCTTTGATTTTCCCTGGTGGATACGCACCGCCTCGGCGATCTGGTCGCCGATGCTGTGCACCGGGTTGAGCGACGTCATCGGCTCCTGGAACACCATGGCGATCTGGTTGCCACGGATGGTGCGCATTGCGTCGTCGCTCAGATGGGCCAGGTCCTTGCCTTCGAACTTCACCGAGCCCTGCACGATGCGACCGGCCTTGGGCGGGATCAGCCGCATCACCGACAAGGCCGTGACCGACTTGCCGCATCCGCTCTCGCCGACGATGCCCAGCACCTCGCCTTCCTGCACGCTCAGCGACAGGCCCTCGATGGCCCGGACCACACCGTCACGTGTGAAGAAACGCGTGTGCAGGTCGTCGATGACGAGGACGGGATCGGCTGCCATCACATGCCTCGCGATATACGGGGGTCGAGCCGGTCGCGCAGACCGTCGCCGAGCAGGTTGACCGCCAGCACCACCAGGGCCAGGCAGATGCCGGGCGCGAATATGGTCCACGGTGCGATCTGCAGGTACAGGCGGTTGCCGGCAATCATGTTGCCCCAGGTCGGAATCTCCGGGGGCGTGCCGGCGCCCAGGAAACTCAGACCGGCCTCGGTCAGGATGGCCGAGGCACAGATATAGGTTGCCTGCACGATCAGCGGTGCAATGGTGCTGGGCAGGATATGCCGGCGCAACAGTTTGCCGACCCGCGTGCCGTTGGAGCGTGCGGCCTCGACAAACGGCAGGTCGCGCACCGACAACACCACGGCCCGCACCAGCCGCGTGACACGCGGAATCTCGGGGATGGAGATCGCGATGATGACCACACTGACACTGGAGCCGAGCAGGGCCACCAGTGCGATCGCCAGCAGGATGGACGGTATGGCCATGATGCCATCCATCAGCCGCATGATGATTGCATCGAAGGCATTGAAGTAGCCGGCCAGCAGGCCGATCACCGAGCCACTGATGACGGTGATCACGGCCACCAGCAGACCGACAACCAGCGAGATGCGGGCGCCGTAGACCATGCGGGCAAACACGTCGCGGCCCAGACTGTCGGTGCCAAGCCAGAATTGTGCAGAAGGACTCTTGAGCCGGTTGATCGGTTCGAAGGCGATCGGATCGCGCGCAATCCATGGCGCGAACACAGCCGCCAGCGTGATGATCAAAAGCAACAAGGCGCCAATCACGATCGTCGGATGGCGCCGGATGAATTCGGCCGTATCGGATGGGCGCGAGGGCGTGACGGACTCCATCAGTTGTACCGGATACGGGGATCGAGGAAACCGTAGGAAATGTCGATCGCCAGATTGATCAGCACATAGACGCCCGCAAAGATGATCATCGCGCCCTGGATGATCGGGTAGTCGCGCCGCGAGATCGCATCGACCACCAGTCGGCCGATGCCGGGAATGTTGAACACGCTCTCGGTGATCACGACACCCGAGATCAGCAGTGCGATACCGATGCCGATGACGGTGACGATCGGAATCGCGGCATTCTTGAGCGCGTGGCGCAGCAGCATCGGCATGGTCGACACACCCTTGGCGCTGGCCGTGCGAATGTAGTCCTCGGCCAGTACCTCGAGCATGCTGGCCCGGGTGATGCGCGCTATCAGCGCCACATAGGCCAGACCGAGCGCAAACGAGGGCAGCACCAGATGGCTGAGCCACAGGCCGAATCCGTCGGCAAGCGGCTTGTACCCCTGCACCGGCAACCAGCGCCATTGCAGCGACACGTAATAGACCATGATGTAGCCGACCACGAACACCGGCACCGAAAAGCCGGTGACGGCCAGTCCCATGACGGCGCGGTCGAGCAGCGAACCTGCCTTCCATGCAGCCAGCACACCCAGCGTGACGGCAATGGTGACGGCGACGATCAGCGTCGTGATCGCCAGCGAGAACGTGGGCCCCATGCGCTGCTGGACCAGCGTCGTGACCGGGATACCCGAATACATGGACACACCCAGATCACCCCGCAGTGTGGCCAGGCTCCAGCTGCCGAATTGCTCCAGCAGCGGTCTGTCCAGGCCGAGGTTGGCACGGATGCGTGCAATGTTGTCCGGCGTGGCGTTGTCGCCGGCAATGATGGCTGCCGGGTCGCCCGGCGCCAGATGCAACAGCGAAAAAACGAAGATTCCCACCACCAGCATGACGGGAATGACGCCGAGCAAACGGCGCAGGACGTAGGACAGCATTTACGCGTGCAGCACGGTCCGTCTATGCATAACGCTCCACGTTCCACCACGGGATAACCTCGGGGATCGGCAGTATGCCCCGGATCCGGTCGCCGCGATACGCCGCAGGCTGCGTCCATTGCCCGGTCTTGACGTCGTGTACGTATTCGATCATCTCCCGGTTCAGCTTGGCAGCCACCGCCTTGCGTGCCGCAAGACCTTGGGCATAGGCCCACTCTGTGCGCATTTCCTCGATCTTGGCACTCTCCGGCCAGCCGAACCAGGCCTTGCGACCGGTGGCCGCATGGGCAGACAAGGCGATCGGACTGGACGTGGCGTTGCCACCGCTGTAGGTGTAGAACACGTTCCAGCCGCCCTGGTCCGGCGGGTTCTGGTTGGAGCGGCGGGTGACCACGGCGCCCCAGTCGGTGGATGCCAGTTGCACGTTGAAGCCGACCTGCCGCAGATTCTGGGCGACCACCAGCATGGTCTGGTTCATGACATGGATATTGGTCGCGTGCAGCAGCACGATAGGCTTGCCGTCGTAGCCCGATTGCTTGAGCAATTCGCGCGCCTTGGCCTGACGCTCTGCCATGGGTGCCTTGAGCATCAGCGCTTCCGAACCGTCCTCGACACCCATGGCCGAGCCGCAGGTGAAGTTCGATCCGCAGGTGCGCCAGAAATCCGGATTGCCGATGGCCGCACGTTGGATGTCGTCCTGGCTGATGGCCAATTGTGCGGCCCGGCGCGCCAGCACGTTGTTGAATGGCGGATGCAGATGGTTCAGCCGCACCTGGCCGATATTGCCCAGTTTGCTGAACACCTCGATCTTGATGCCTGGCGCGCTGGTCAGTGTCGGCAGGATGTCGATCGGCGGTTGCTCGAAGAACTCCACTTCGCCGGCCAGCAGCGCCGAAGCCGCCGTCTGCGCGTCGGGCATGATTTCCCAGATCACCCGATCGAGCTTGACCACCTTGCCCCCGGCAATGCCGGACGCCGGTTCGCTGCGCGGCACATAGTCGGGATTGCGCTCGTAAACGACCCGGCTGCCGGGACGGTACTCGGCCTCGACGAATTTGAACGGGCCCGAGCCGATGTGCTTGGTGATCTGCGTGTTCGGGTCGGTCGCGGCGATCTCGGCCTTCATCATGAAACACACGGGTGTGCTGGTCTTGGCCATGGCGTCGATCAGCAGGCCGTAGGGCTCCTTGAGCACGATACGGAAGGTCTTGTCGTCCACCACCGGCGTGTCTGCCACGCGCTGGAACAGGTGCGAGCCAGCGCCGTCCTTGACCTGCCAGCGCCGGATGGACGCGACACAGTCTTTGGCCGTGACGGGAGTTCCGTCGTGCCACTTCAGGCCCGGGCGCAGTTCGAAGGTATAGGTCTTCTTGTCGGCCGAGATGTCGGTCTTGCCGACCATCTGGGGCTGGGCGTTGAAGTTGGCGTCGATGCCGAACAACGTGTCGTACATCATGGCGCCGTGGTAGGCCGCCATGTTCTGCGTGGTCCAGATCGGATCGAGAATGTTCAGGTCGCCGTGCGGAACCATGCGCACCTCGCGTTTGGCCTGCGCGCGGCTCAGCAAGGGTGTTCCAACACCAGCCACTGCGGCAGCAGCCATTCCTGCCGTGAGAACGGAACGCCGTGAATATGTCATCGAAGCATCTCCTGTTGATCGGCTGCGACCTTGGGTGGGAATTGCCGCTGAACAGCCGCTGTTGGTGGGTCGAAAATTATTTAAGCACAATCGGGTTGGTGCGGCAAGCCAGTGCGGGTAACTACCAAGCCGGGCATGAAACGCGGCAGGCCTTGACAGGCTTCAAGCGCCGCTATCGGTTTGCGAGATCGGTGTCAGGCCCGGCTGCCGAGCAGTGCGCGCAACTGCTGCGCGACCACCCGTTCTTCGCCCGGATGCAGGTTGCACGGGTCCAGGTCGAAATAGCCAAGATCGGTCTGGTAATCGCGCACCATCACCGCCGGGTCGGCCTGCGCCAATGCGTCGGCCAACGTGCGGGCGGACCACCCGCTGGCTGGCTGCGGCCGTACGCGCAGACGCTGCAACGGGTTGCCGGTGGGGTCCTCGATGCGCTCGCATGCGAGGCCGTCCGTGTTTTGCAGCGCGGTCTGCCAGAGCGCGAGCACCGAGTTTTCGCGTGCCCGTATTGCCACAACGTCACGGGTCTGCCAGGCCTGCATGGCGGCCATGACGCCGGCGATACTTTCCTTGCCGACTTTCATGCCGCGGCCGATGCCGCGGTTCTGTTCGCGGGCTGCGTGCACCAGATCGGCCCGGCCCGCGACGATGCCCGAGGTGGGACCGCCCAGGAACTTGTGGCCGCTGTAGACCACCAGGTCGGCGCCCCGTGCCAGAAAGCCGCGCAGGTCGTATTCGGAGGCCGCGTCGACGATGACTGCGATACCCTTGGCATGGCAGACGGCACAGACCTGTTCCAGAGCCAGCATGGCGTACTGCACCGTCATGTGCGAGACCACGAACACCGCGCATGCCGTTTGTTCGGTGATGGCTTCTTCCAGCTGATACGGCTGCGCCATGCTGACCGTGCCCACCGTCACCACTTTTGCGCCAGTCATGGCGATCGACTGCTGCAGCGAGGCGCCATAACCCACCAGATGCCCGGTCTGCACCAGCACCTCGTCGCGCAGCCCGGTGGTGTCGGGCAGCCGCTCGATTGCCAGCCGGCGCGTGCCGGTCATCGTGGCTGCGACCGACAGCGTGATGGCGCTGGCGCAGCTGGCGGTGATGAAGCCGGCTTGTGCGCCGGTGGCCTGTGCCACCACGTCGCTGGCCTTGCGGTGCAGCTCGGCCATGTCGACGAATTCGGTGGCAATGGCGGCCATCGCCGCGACTGCCTGCGGCACCATGATGGAGGCACCGAGCACGGTCATCGTGCCGGACACGTTGATGAGTGGCCGCAGACCGAGCGCCTGGCGGATGTCGGTCTGCGCCATCGCGGCCAAAGCCGCCTGGATGTGCGGGCGCATCGTGCCCTCTGCTGGCGGACTAGCCGTCGACCTGCAGGATGGCCTCGATCTCGACCGAGATGTTGCCCGGCAGCGAGCCCATGCCGACCGCCGAACGCGCATGGCGGCCGGCGTCGCCGAGCACATTGACGAACAGGTCGGAGCAGCCGTTGATGACCTTGGGGTGTTCCCCGAAGGTCGGGATGGCGTTGACCATGCCCAGCACCTTGACGACATGGCGCACGCGCGCCAGGTCGCCCAGCGCCAGGTGGGCCACGGCCAGCAGGTTCAGGCCGGTGAGCTGGGCGTGCGTGTAAGCCTAGGCGACACTGACCTCGCTGCCCACCTTGCCGGTGCACATGCTGCCGTCGGCGCGGCGCGGCCCCTGGCCCGACAGGTACAGGAATCCGTTGACCAGAACGAATGGCACATAGTTGGCCATGGGGGTCGCCGGCGTCGGCAGTTCGAGTCCGAGTTCCTTGAGGCGGTCATAAGGTGTCATGTTGTTTCTCCTGGCGAAATGAAAAAGGGGTGGGCGTTGTGTCAAGCCAGCAAAACCGGGCTGACCTGGTCGTCCAGCGGCCAGATCGGGCGCTGGACCCGGGTATAGGGTACCTTGCGATGGTCGCGTGGGATCGGTCCGCTGGCGTCGCAGTAGACGACGCGGCTGGCGAACGGCGCGAAAGCCGCGTGGAAGTGGTTGGTCGACTTGACCACGATCATCTTCTTGCCTTCAATCGCCACACCCATGCCGGTCAGCAGGTCGCTGCCCAGGGCCTGGGTGCGTTTGGTGATCAACACCACCGAGATACCGTTGACGGAAATCGCCGCGCAGTCACCCAGCGGCACCTCGGCGCCGACGAAGGTCTGCGTGGCATCGCGTGTGAGTTGCGTCACGGTCACCAGTGCGTCGATCGGTTGCCCGGAGGTGGGCGCCGTCTTGCCGCCAAAACGCAGTGGCAGCTTGCCGCCGACGCCTGCCATGAAACACATGCGCACCGCCACCGGGTCCCAGATCGGTGCCAGCGCGGCGTTGGTGACGCCGCGTTCGATCATGCGGCGCAGGATCATTGTCGAGTCGCCTGGTGCACCACCACCGGGGTTGTCGGACGGGTCGGCGACCACCACGGTACCGGCTTCCTTGAGCGCTATATCGATTGCGCCGTCCGGGTCGACGTACGCGGGCTGGGTCTTGCCGCGCATGCCGAAGAACTCGTTGGCCAGTTCCAGTGCCAACGCATCTCCGGCGGCGCGCAGGTTGTCGGTGACCACCAGCACCCGCGAACCCATCTCGGGCACGTCGGCATAAGGGAAGCAATGCGCCAGCGAGATCGACAACACGCCGTTCTTGCCCTCCATCGCGCTGATGCGATCGACAAATCCGCGCATCGGCTGCAAGGTGGTCGGAAAGCTGCCGATCATGCGGCAGTCGACCAGCGACATGACGGGCGTGATCTCGCCGCGCGCTGCACGCAGCGTGAGTTCGACCACCTCCTCGCCGCGTGCGACGAAGTCGGTATGCGGAAACTCCTTGAAGCAGATGATCAGCGTGGCGTTGGCAACGCGCCTGCGCGTCATGTGGCAATGCGGGTCGAGTTCGACGCCGATCGGCACCTTCGCGCCGACGATGTTGCGCACGCTTTCGATCAGGTCGCCTTCGCAGTCGTCGTAACCGTCGGCCACCATGGCGCCATGCAAGCCCAGCACCACGGCGTCGACCGGCATCGCGGCGCGCAATTGCCCCAGCACCTCGTCACGCAGGGTTTCGTAGGCCTCGCGTGAGACCAGTCCGGCCGGCTCGGCAAACGAACAGGATCCTTCGATGAGTGTCCAGCCTTCGGCCCTGGCGCGCCGGCGCGCCACCCATACCGGCGCAGTGCACAACTTGGCGTCGTCCGGATGTTGCCCGGGCGGCGCATAGAACGACTCGTAAAAACTCTCCAGTGCCGTGGGAATCGGTGAAAAGGTATTGGTCTCGGTGCCAATGGACGCGGCAAACATTCGCATGGTGTCGTGCTCCTCTTTATGCAGGTACGCGGGCTGCCATGCCATTCTGGCGCATCATGGTTGGGGCGGGTCGACCCTGGCTGCGACCCGGTCTCTTGCATTCGCTCGGGCTTTGTGCCATGCGGCTGCGATTACGATCGGGACAACATCCGGCAAGCTCCATGAAACAAGCCCTGTCTCCATGCGCCAACAACACCCGTCTCCCCACGCTTACTCCGACCTTCGCGACGGTGTGCGCGCCGTTGTCATGCCATTCGATTCCCGCTACTGGCAGCAGTTGGACGAAGCACGTGCCTTTCCGGATGCATTCGTCAAGGCGCTGACCGACGCCGGCTGGTTGTCGGCGCTGATCCCCGAGGAATACGGCGGCTCCAATCTGTCGCTGACAGAGGCCAGCGTCGTGATGGAAGAGATCAACCGGGCCGGAGGCAATTCAGGTGCCTGTCATGGGCAGATGTATGTGATGGGCTGCGTCGTTCGCCATGGCTCCGAGAAGCAGAAGCAGGATCTTCTGCCCCGAATCGCGCGCGGCGAGATTCGCATGCAGTCGATGGCGGTGACCGAACCCTCCACCGGGAGCGACACCACCAAGCTCAAGACGGTGGCGGTGCGCAGGGGCGACCATTACGTGGTGACCGGCCAGAAGGTCTGGACGTCGCGGCTGCAGCATTCGGACTACATGCTGCTGCTGGCGCGCACCACGCCGCTGGCTGATGTGAAGAAGAAAAGCGAAGGGCTGTCGGTGTTCCTGGTCGACCTGCGCGGCGAAATCGGCAAGACGATCACGGTGCGACCGATCCGCAACATGGTCAACCATGAAACCAACGAAATATTCATCGACAAGCTGGAAATTGCGGTGGAAAACCGCATCGGCGAGGAGGGCAGGGGTCTGCACTACATCCTGGACGGGCTCAATGCCGAGCGCATCCTGATCGCGGCCGAATGCGTCGGCGACGGTTATTGGTTCATCGACCGCGCCACTGCGTATGCCAAGGACCGGGTGGTGTTCGACCGGCCGATCGGCCAGAACCAGGGCGTGCAGTTTCCGATTGCCCGTGCCTATGTGAACGTAGAGGCAGCCAGCCTGATGCGTTACCACGCCGCAGCATTGTTTGATGCCGGCCAGGATTGTGGCGCGCAGGCCAATATGTCCAAGCTGCTGGCTGCCGATGCTTCGTGGGAGGCCGCCAATGTGTGCCTGCAGACCCATGGCGGATTCGGCTTTGCGGCCGAATACGATGTCGAGCGCAAGTTCCGCGAAACCCGGCTCTACCAGGTGGCGCCGATCTCGACCAACATGATCCTGTCTTATCTTGGCGAGCATGTGCTGGGCATGCCGCGCTCATACTGAATGAAAGCGCCTGCGATGGCATCGGCCAATCTGCCAATCGAAGACTGGGTTGGGCGCACCCAGTCGCTGACCGACGTGATCCATGGCGTACAGGTGCGCCAGCTTGCCGCGACCTTGAACGATGCGCCTCGCCTGGCCCATGGCGACGCAGCGCCTTTGCCCGCAGGTTGGCACTGGGCCTATTTCAATCCGCTGGAGCTTCAATCCCGGCTCGGCGACGACGGTCATCCACAACGCGGCGACTTCCTGCCGCCGGTCAGCCTGCCACGCCGTATGTGGGCGGGCAGCCGGCTGACCTGGACCCGTGCATTTCGGGTCGGGTCGACCGTGACGCGACAAACCCGCATTTCCAGCGTGGAGCGCAAATCAGGCCGCAGTGGCGATATGGTGTTCGTGACCCTCGCGCACCAGTACACGGACTCGGACGGCCTGCTGCTCGACGAGGAGCACGACATCGTCTACCGCGACTGGCCAACCGACGCCGAGAAGGCGGGGTTGGCAGACCTGGGCAGGCGCGCACGGGCGGGTGAACATGTGTTCGAGCGCACCGGCACGCATCGGCAGGCGGTGCGCGCCGATGCCACCGTGTTGTTTCGTTATTCTGCCGCCACCTTCAATGGCCACCGGATCCACTATGACGGCGACTACTGCCGCAGCGTAGAGGGTTACCCGGGCCTGGTCGTACACGGGCCGTTGATTGCCACGCTGCTGCTCGGATTCGTCGAGAACACGCTCGCACCCGAGCGCCGTATTCATCAATTCTCTTTTCGTGCCAAACGGCCAACGTTCGACCTCGGTGGTTTTCATCTGCATGCATCGCCGGGCGCGGACAGCCATGGCATGCATGTCTGGTCGACCAACAATATCGGCGAGGTCGGCCTTGATGCGACGGTGGTGCTGGACTGATGTACGCGCACGCCGTCACCTGGCTCTTCGTACCGGCCACCCGAGCGGACCGGCTGGAGACGTCCGTCGCCGCAGCTGCACACGCCCTGGCTTGCGCAAGACCCGGCACTGTCGCAAAAGCACCATGCTGCAAGGCCGCGCGTTGACAATGTTGCGCTGCAGCACTATAGTTGGCGCCGTGTTCGCGAAGCCCCAACCCTTTTGCATGACGCCACTGCGCACGACGCAGTGTGTGCGGCTGTGCGCGGTGGGCACGCCTGCCGCGCATCGAATCTGCCAGACCGCCGCAGATTCCTGAGCCCGGCGACACCCTTCACTCCATCCATTTGCGCATTCCTCCTGTCGTCGGGCCTCAAAGCCAGCGCGACTGACGCCGTTCGCCTTTGGTGCAACGTCGTCTCCGACAGGAGATCCCATGGTCGCCATGATCACGGAACAAGCACACGCGGGCGAATCAGCGCCCGTGCAGGTGGCACCGTTAGTCAACATCACCCGCAATTTCATCCGTGCCAAGCGCCCGTGTGCGGAGGGCTTTCGATGGTTTCTGCGTCGCCAGGAAGTCGGCAGCAACTACCAGACCTTGCTCGACGATCTGGTGCGCGAGGGACGCGTCGGCGACGCCTGCTGGTTGCTTGACCAGTTCGGCCCGACCGACGACGTGTTGCGCGTAGACGCCATACACGCCGACGCACTGGTATTCGCCGGCACAGTCGAATGCGCCGGCAATGTCGACATCGGCGGCGTGCTGCGCACCGGCCGCGATCTGCATGTGCACGGCGGCCTGAACGTGGGCGAGGACGTGCAGGTCGGCGGCGCAGCGCGCGTCGACGGACCCTGGCAAAGTGGCGGCAAGGCATGCGTCGGCTCGGATGTGCGCATTGGATGGGGCATGGTGCTGGGCGGCGCATTGCAGTGCGGCGCCAGCGTGCGGGTCGGTTGGGAGATGCGTTGCGCCGCCAAGGTCGATATCTCCGGCGACCTGAACGTCGGACGCGATCTGGACGCGCAAGGCGATGTCCGGTGCTCGGGGCGCGTGCGTATTGGCGGCGACATGCAGGTGAAAGGCGCCATCGACGTAGGGCGCGGAATCGAGGCCGGCGGTTCGGTCGCATGCGCAGACCACCTGCAGGTTGGATGGGGCGTGCGCGCGGGGGGCCACATCCAGTCACAGGCAGCGATCCGCGCCGGTGAGAGCCTGTTTGCGGGCGGGAGCATCGAGGCCGGAGACGAATATGGCATTTTTGCCGGCCTGGCGGTACCGATGCAGGCCTGGGATTCGAGTGCCTGCGTGCGGGCCAGCGCAAAGCCGCAGCGCCTGTTCAGCGGGCACTGGAGCGAGCCATGACCAGTGCCTGGGTAGTCGAAGGTTCATGGGCGGGTGCCTGCGTTGCAGCGCCGGGCGTCACGTTGGCCGGTCGGTTGCGCCGCGGCGCGACTCGCCTGTCGCGGTGGTGGTCCGAGTTGCGCATTGACGTCGATCTGCCCGCCGATGATCTGGAGGATGAACTGGCGCAGTTGTATGCGCGCTGGATCATGTCCGGTGCAGATCTGGCCGATCTCGGCCTGCGCCCGTCCGGCGATGGCCTGGTGTTCAAGACGCGGCATGCGGATGGCGAGCAGTTCATCTATGTGATCGACCCCGCCCGCCGCAGGCTGGCCGCCTATATCGTGCTCAGCCGCCTGGTGGAGGTAAACCGGCGGGCCGACAGGCACCTGCGCTCACCCCATGCAAAGGTTGCGCAGGCCTATCGCCGGCGCGGCATTGCATCCCGGGTCTATCGCTGGTGGCTCGATGCAGGACGCAACCTGATGTCGGGCGAACGCCAGTCGCCGCATGCCCACCAGATGTGGATGTCTCTGGCGCGAGACTATGAACTGGCGGTTGTCCGCGTGCAGGACAAGCGGGTCCTGCCGGTTGGCAGCTGCACCTCCGAGCCGGTGCTCGGCAGCCTGGGTACACGCATGGTGCTGTTGGGGCGTGGTTGTGGTCTGGCTCCATTCACAGGCTGATACATGCTTGGAGTGCACTTCATCGCTGCCAGCGGATAAAGAAGCTGATGGCGCACTATCCCCCTGCGGCACGATCAGCCCAAATTCACTCTCGTCGAATCCGGGTCATTGCCCGGGGTGCTTCACGACCCATGCGATGTAGCGGTCCATCCAGCCCTGCAGGAACTTCCTGCTGTCCGCACCGATGTCGCCCGACGGATCGAACAGACCTTCCTTGGCCTGGACGAATGCTTCGGGCTGCCCGAGGGTCGGCATATCCAGATACGCGAGGACGTTGCGCAGATGCTGCTGTGCCATCGCCGTGCCGATGGCGCCAACCGATACACCCAGCACGCCGGCCGGTTTACCCGCCCAGACGCTTTCGCCATAAGGTCGCGAGGCGTGGTCGATCGCATTCTTGAGCACGCCCGGAATTGAGCGGTTGTATTCGGCCGTGACGAACAGTACACCACGGGCGGCCTTGATTTCGCGTTTGAAGCGCCTGACCGACTCAGCCTGGTTCGCATCGTCGTCCTGGTTGTAAAGCGGTAGGTCGCCGATTTCGACTTGATTGAACGCGAACTCCGGTGGCGCAAGTTTCGCGATTGCTGTCGCGAGTTTGCGGTTGAATGAATCACGGCGAAGGCTGCCGATGACTACTGCGATAGGGTATTGGCTCAATGTAATCTCCTGAAAAAATCAACTTGCGGCTATCGGATTATCTGCTGCGCCAACGGTTTTGTTATCCGGTCAGGCGACGTGGTGGTCTTGCCCACTTGTTGCCACAATCCGACCGGCGCCGCTGCGTGGCGTGCAGAACCAGAGGCCATGCGAGCGCGACATCAGTCGGTGCGTGCGGCCGTGTCCGATGCCTTGCGAAAATCCACCGGCGACGGCCGGTACGACTTCAGTGCCAGACAAGATCGGGGTAGCGGAACTCTGGGCCGGCATTGCGTCTCTGTGTATGAAGATCCCCGGTTTTTTTACCCGCCTTGGCATTTCGGTACCTATCCCGATGGGTCGTTCCCCGAAGTTTGGGCGAGGGAGGAAAGCGCGTATTTGGCGTTCAGGTATGTCACTGCTACCGTTGGCGTCGGCTGGTTGTGAATTCGACAGTCAGATCAGATCGGCGCGCAAAACCCGCTTGGAGTCGAGGTCAACCATGCACCGGAGCACCTGGTCATTGTGCAACTCGTCGAAGGCGATGCCAGGGGTATGGCGATCGACTGTGTAGATGGAGCCCTGCTTTGACGAAACGCTGGCCAAGCCGCAACCGGGAAGAACCTCGAATACTTTTCCTTCGACCTGATAACTCGTGGTTTGCATGGATTTCTACCCTATTGCCAGCCGCATTGGGGCTGGTTGACGCTCCCGGCTGGCGAGATTGCAAGCGAGGAGCTGAAAGTCAAGGCGCGGTTCAGGCGCTGTCATTCCTTTCGATGTAACTGAGGCCTCATCACATCACTTGCAAGGAGCGGTCGCAACGCATTTGGAGTATTGGTTGTATCAGTATGTGCAGGAATTCGACGGCTTGGGCTTGATCCTTGGCATTGGTAGTGCCGGCCGGCATGCACGGACAAACTTCCGCCAATGCTTAGCATTGCTTGCTGCTGGCGCCAGTCTGCGCGTAATGTCACTGAACATTCGAGCCTGTCATGCCGGTCAATAGCAATGGGACCTGGTGATGCGGTTCACCTCGCCAACGTCCGGCGCGGCACGGGCGCGTCCGGCTGGCCGATACGCGGCGGGCGGGCCGCCTGCCAGGCGTTCAAGGCCAGCGCACCGGCAACCAGGGCGGCCCCGAGCATCTCGTTGGCCTGCGGAGCCTGGCCCATCCAGGCGCGCACGACAATCACCGACAACGGCACCACGTTGAGGAACAACATGCCCATCGGGGCACCCAGGCGGCGCACGCCCAGGTTGAAGGCCAGCGCGGCTGCAACGGTCGGTACGGCTGCAACATAGAACATCTGGGGGCCGACCTCGCCCAGCACCTGGGCCGACGGGAAAGTGGCCAACCCAAAGACCGTGGCCAGCATTGTTGCGAGCAGCAGCCATGGAAGCGACGCCACCGCCGTCAGAGCCGTGTACTCGAGCGGGTTGAGCTGCGGCAACGTGGCCGCGCCGCGCGTGTAGACCACCCAGCCCAGTGTTCCAGCCAGCGTCAGGGCATCGCCCAGCAACGTGGCGTTTGTCAGGCCACTTTGCGGCCCGAACAGATCGGCCACGGCGGCCACGCCCAGCAACGCGACGGCCGCACCGAGCAAGGCAGGGATCGAAGGTCGCTGCCCGTCCAGCGCCCACCTCAGACCCAGCGTGGTGAAGGGCATCGTTGCCATGATCACCGAGCCATGCGAGGGAGCCGACAGCCTGAGGCCATAGAAGCAAAACACGCTGAACAGGCCGTAGCCGGCGACCCCGTAGCGGGCAAGAGGTCCACGGTTCTGAACCAGTTGTGCCCAGGGGGTGCGGCCGAAGCGTTGCACCAGCAACGCCAGCAGCAGCGTGGCCATGGCATAACGCAGCAGCGTGAACCAGAGCGGGTCCAGCACGGCGACCAGAGGTTTGCCGACGAGGAACAAGCTGCCCCAGGCGGTGGTGGCAAAAAGCAAGCCGATGACGGCCTGCACGGCAATAAGCGGGTTCATGGGAGATCTCTGTGTATTCAAGGGTCTCCAGTCTGCGCAAGGCGGCGTGCCGGGTCCATTCGTTTCGGCAGAGCGCCGGGTTCTGAAAATCCGCATGCGCTGCCGCCCTGCTTGTCGGACAATTTCGCCATGGAGATCTACCAGCTCAAGACCTTCGTGGCAGTGGCCGCCGAAGGCAACCTCACCCGGGCAGCCGATCGCGTCTTCACCAGCCCGCCAGCCGTCAGCGCCCAGCTCAAGGCGCTGGAAGATGAACTGGGGGTGCGCCTGTTCGACCGCAATTCGCGCGGCATGTCACTCACCTCCGCCGGCCAACACCTGCTGCGCGAGGCACAGCGCACGATCGCCGCCGCGCAGGCCATGCAGGCGGCTGCTGCCAGCATCCGCGGCGAGGCCCGTGGCGCGGTGCGCATGGGCTCGGTCAGCGACCCGGTATCGCTTCGGCTGGGTGAGGTTTTTGTCCGCCTGGCCGAGCGCCATCCCCTGGTGGCTCTGCAGCTGCACCAGGGCGTTTCGGTGCGCACGATGCAGGCCGTGCGCCGCGGTGAGCTCGACTGCGCCTACGTGCTCGATGTGGATGAGCAGCACGAGGGGCTCGAAGTGGTCCGGCTGCAGCCCAGCGAGATCGTCGCGGTGCTGCCAGTGGAACAAGCCAGGCAATCCATTCCCGCGACGTTGGCCGAACTCGCGCAGCTGCCGTGGGTGACCACGCCCCCCGACTGCGGGCTGCGCTGGCATCTGGGGCAGCTGTTCGAAGCCGCCGGTGCCGGTTTTCCCAGCGGTGCGATGGCCGACACCGAGGGCATGGTGCGCAGCATGGTTGCCAGCGGCATTGGCGCAGGCCTCATGCGGCGAGACCAGGCCGAGGATGCACAGCGCCAGGGACAAGGCGTTATCTGGCAGGGCTGGAGCGGCAAGACGTGGCTGTGCTGGATAAGTTCACCCGGCGCGCTCAAGGTGCCTGCCGTCGCCGCCGTCCGCGAGGCCGTCATCGACAGCTGGGTCTGAGTGCGGCGCGGCCGGTTGCCGCGGGAACAGGTTCTTCGAACGACCCCGGGCCGCCATCCGCAGGCGCCGACTACCCGGCCACCCGCGGCGCCACATGTTGCGCCGCCGGCAACAGATCGTCGCGCCGGGTATATCCGTGCCGGCGCAGCCATGACGCCATCCAGGCGTTGCCGTAACGCCCGCGCACGAAGACAAGCGCCAGGGAGGTTATGCCCATGACCAGCAGCATCGGATCGCTTGGATGGGCCTGCACGTAGCGCGCCAGAAACCACAGAAGACCTTCGATCGGCAACAGCAGCAGCACATACGGAAACCACATATGGTGGGCCATGGCCCACAGGCTGCCGAAGATTGCTGCCGGCCAGCTGAAGCCCTGTTTGACCATCACGACACCCTTTTCAGGGTGGAAATGCAAGTGTTGCATGGGGCACCTCCGCAGTCGCGGCCACGTCGAAGACGCAGTCGGACGATGGTGAACCTGGTGCTGCCATCGCCGCATCCCCCATAAGGGGGATAGGCCGATGAAGAACTGTGTGCGGCGCGGCTCGGGAAGGTGTCGGCATGGCAGACCATGGCTTGCGCCGGTGATCACGTTTGCCGCTGCAACAGACCGCGCTGACCGGCACGATGGCAGCGATGGTGGTGCCGCTGCGCGTCACGGCGACCGTGACGAGTCCTTCAAGTGGGGTGGTGACGAGCCCCTGTCGCTCCAATCTGCCCCGGCAGCGACACACGCACCGGGCCATGCGTCAGCACGCTGAACCAGGCCGATCCGTCAAGAAAGACCGGGAGCGCAAGGGCGGCGGAGAGCGTTGCCGGCGGTCCACCCGCTTGGGCGCTATTGGCTGGCGATCTGCCGCGCGAGTTCGGCGATGAGCTGGCGAGCTTCCTCACCCTCCGGGATGTGCCGGCCACTGTCACGCCACTCAACCGCTTTTTTGAATCCATGAACCTGAGAGTACCGCCTGAACCACATGCCTTCGGGATTGTGCCGGGTAATGCCATCAAAGACGGTGGCCATCATCTGGGTCTGTTCCAATCCCGCCGTGAGCATGACCTGGTTCACCACCATCTTGTGCATCGCGAGGTGTGACTTGGGCACGCCCGCAATGCGCCTGGCCAACGCCAGCGCGGTTTCATCCAGTTGTCCGGCCGGCACAGACTTGTTCGCCAAGCCCCATGCAGCGGCCTGGACGCCGTCGATGGTGTCGCCGGTGAACATCATTTCCTTGGCGCGCGCCGGCCCCAGCCGGAACGTCCACATGGCCGTGGTGGGGCACCCCCAGACCCGCGTGGGCATGTAGCCGATGCGGGCGTCGTCGCTCATCACCAGCAGGTCGCAAGACAGCGCGATGTCGCTGCCCCCGCCTACGGCGTAGCCGTGCACCTTGGCGATGGTGGGCTTTGACGTCCGCCACAGGGACATGAGGTTCTCGGTGTTCCGCTTCATGAAGGCATAGTCCACCAACGGGTCCCAGGGCTCGTTCTCCTGTTTGCAGGGGTGATCTTTCCTGTCGTTGGCATACAGGTCCATGTCGTAGCCGGCGCAGAACGCACGGCCCGCTCCCTCGATCAGGATCACGTGCACGTCGTTCTGGGTCTCCATCCAGCCCACGGCTGCACGGATCTCTTCGGGCATCTCTTCGCTGATGGCGTTGAGCTTGTCGGGGCGGTTGAGCAAGATGCGGCCAACTCCCGGCGCGCCCGGCATGAGTTCGGCAGTCAGAGAGGAATATTGCGGCATGATGTCTCCTTCGTCCTGATGAAGTGGTGGTGTCGATAGCTTATGCGTCTACGCCTGGGCGCGCTGTCATTGTGATGACAGCGCGCCACAGGCAGCAAGTGGCTCGACGGCTTTGCCGCCAGCAGTACCCCGCAGCAGCACATCAGCCAGCAGGCCACAGGCAACCGGCCACCGGCCACCGTTGGATCCCGGTCAAACCAAAAGCGTCAAACCAAATATTTTCTATACGCAGACGACACTTTTTCCATCAGTGCTTTGGCCGTCCCTTCCGTCACACCATTGACCAAAACGACCGGCTCCGCGCCGTAGCGCATCTGCAGAGAAAACATGCGCTTCATCACGTCATCTGAATAGCGGGCGACACCGGGACCATCGCTGCTGCCAACGACGAATTCGCCTTGTCCCTGTCGAACCTAAAAATCAGAAATGTGTTCGCGCGCAAAAAGCTTGCCGTCCAACGCCACACCTTCGGGCGATATCTTGATGTTGGCGGTTTTGAGAATCTGGCCTCTGGCGGTGCGCATCATTCGGCCCAGCCAAAGCCACGCACCGACTGCGCCAATCAGCGGAAATACCATGGCCCAGCTGGACTTGAAAAATGCGGACACAAAGAAACCAACGACCAACCCGGCAAAAGCAAAAATGACCTTCATGCCAAAGCCCTTCGCCGCATCGGCGACACCCAGCGCAGGCGGAATGACTTTGAGTTCAACAAACCCGTCGCTGGGCAACTCTTCGAACCCATAACTCGGTATCACAGCGGCAGTATTCACGGTCATCTCCTGGGAAAAACTTACTGGCACTTCAACTTGGCAGCCCGTTGGCTGGTAAAGGCCCATTTGAACCATGTGATGGTGCCCGCGCTGCCGCTGCTCCACTCCTGGCCCACCAATGCAGGGTGCGCACCGGGGCGGCGACCGTGAACACCTCCTTGCCGCTGCTGATGCCCTGCGGTTTGCACAGGGAGCGTATACGAAATCCCGCAGACGGCAACAGCTCGGCTAATACAAAGCTCGCATCGGTATAGGCGACAGGCGTTAGCTCCGCCTGCAGTCGCGCTTGGACTGGTGGCTGGATACAACCTGGGATTTTGTGCTCGCCGACGCCGACTACGACCTGGTACGCGTGAACTTCAATCTGGGCTCTTCTCAGCGCAAAGCGCTGGTTTATGTCGACTGGGTCGAAACCAACGTGCTCAACGGGGGTGATCGCATCGACTTCGTTTCGGCCGACCGTGCCGCTGCCGTGCCTGAACCCGGCAGCCTGGCCTTGATCGGTCTGGCGCTGGCGGGCCTGGCCGTCTCGCGCCGACGCAGCACCCGCTGATCCGACGGCCCTGGCTGAATCTTGCGAGCCAAGGCCCCGGACACCGGGGCCTTTTTCTTGGTGCGCGGCCGGCTGAGTGTCTGCATCACGGCTGGCAGGTATCGAGCCGCACCAGAAAACAGGCACCGGAACCCGCGCTCTCGGCCAGTTCCAATGTGCCGTTCAGGCGGCGCATGATCTGCCAGCTGATCGCCAATCCCAAACCGGCACCATGGGGCACCGACTGGTGCGACCAGCCGCGCGAAAATTTGGCGAAGATCCGCCCGCGCTCATCCGGCCGGATGCCGGGGCCGTTGTCTTCGATCCTCACCTCGTAACGTCCGTCCCGCACGCGCGCAGCAATCCGGACCCGCGGCCGCGGATCGGTGTTGTACTTGATGGCATTGGCGATGATGTTGATGAATACCTGGCTCAGCCGATCGTTGTCCGCGCGCACCCGCACGCCGCCTGCCTGGTCGTCGCGCAGCAGCACCACGCCCGCGGCAGTGGCCAGCCCTTCGCAGACGGCGATCGCATTGCCCAGCGCCACCCGCGGGTCCACCGTGTCCAGGGCCCAGCTGTCATCCGAACCTTCCAGTGCACTCAGGTCCAGAATGCCGTCGAGCAACTGGGTCAGCCGTATGCTTTCCGCATGGATGATGTGCAGGTAGCGGCGCGACTGCTGCGGGCCGAGATCGGGGGTTTCCAGCAGGATTTCGGAGAACGACCGGATCGATGTCATGGGTGTGCGCACCTCGTGGCTCACCTGGCTCAGGAAGTCGTCCTTCTGACCGTCCAGCCGCCTGAGCCGCTGATTGGCCGCCTGCAACTCGCGGGCGCTGGCGGCCAGCTGGCTTGACTGTTGCTCCAGGCGGTGGCTGTAGTCGCGCATGCGCTGGCTCTCGTCGGCAATCTTCAGCAGTTCGGTCAGGCTGATGGTCTCCCCGGTGACCACCTGTGACACCATCGCACGTGCGCTGGCCGCGCCCACGCTGCCGGCCAGCTTGCGCTCGAGTTCGGTGATCAGCGCGTCACCGGCGATCGGCTGGTCCGGCGCCAGATCGACCTGCATGCCGTCGGACGCAAAAATCCGCTGTGCCTCGTCCGCACCGATCAGCCGCTGGGCCAGCACGTTCAGGTCGTAGGTTGCCGCCGACCGGCTGACAAAGCGCGAGGTGTCGACCGCGCGATGGTGGAACACATCGACGAACAGGGCGCCTTGCAGATGCTCCAGCGGCCGGGGCTCGCCGGCCAGCGACACCAGCACGAACAACAAGGTGTTGATCGAAAGGCTCCAGAAGACCGCGTGTACCAGGGGGTCGAGTCCGGTGAGGCCGAACAGCGCATACGGACGCAGCAGGGACATTCCCCACAAGCCCTCTGCGATGTCGGCCGTGCTCAGGAACAGGTCGCCCCGGAACCCCGGCAACAACAGGGTGTAGGCCCACAACGCGGCGCCGGCAATCAGGCCCGCCAGCGCGCCGCGCCCGGTGGCACGGCGCCAGAACAGGCCGCCAATCAGGCACGGCAGCAGCTGTGCCGCGCCGGCGAAAGCGATGATCCCGATCGCCGCAAGCGCATCGAGTCTGCCCGACAGCCGGAAATACAGGAATGCCAGCAGCAGCACGATGCTGATGCTGGTGCGCCGGGTGACCAGCAGGAAGCGCCGGACGTCGCCGCTGGCATTGAGCGGGATCCAGGGCAGACGCAGTGCAATCGGCAGCAGGATATGGTTGGACAGCATGGTGGACAGCGCGATACAGGCCACGATCACCATCGACGTGGCCGAGGAGAAGCCCCCGAGAAAGGAGAACAGCGCGACCC
>JAGPBF010000041.1 GCA_018063505.1 Rhodoferax sp. | reverse complement strand
CAGCGACTGGTCGTGAACGCGGTGTTCAAGGCAAGCGGCGACGATCCGATTGCCAAGGCCATTGAAGCATTGGGCCAGAAGGCCATGGACGAGATGCCTGCGCAATTGAAGACATTGGCCATCGACAGCATTCCGCTGCGGGCTGTCGATTCGGTTGGGCTCTCAGCTCTTCGAGGGCTCTTGTCGCCACGACCAACGGAAGTGTCGAATGAAGTGGTTCATGAATCGCCATTCAACCACCGCAAGCTGTCCGAGCTGGTCGCCGAACTTGCGAAAGGCGCGCGCGGCTTGATCATGGTGATGGGCAAAGGCGGAGTCGGCAAGACGACCGTCGCCGCTGCCATCGCGTTGGGGTTGGTCAAAAGCGGAAAGTCCGTCCACCTAAGCACCACCGATCCTGCGGCGCATTTGGCGGTGACGCTCAATGGAGATGTCCCCGGCTTGTCCGTGGGGCGCATCGATCCAAAGGTCGAGACCCAAAAATACGTGGACAAGATCGTGGCTGCGAAGTCCCCAGGCATGACCCCGGCCGAGAAGGATCTGCTCATAGAGGACCTGCGCTCGCCTTGCACCGAAGAGGTCGCGGTCTTTCATGCGTTCTCGCATGTGGTGTCGCAGGCCAGAAGCTCGTTTGTCGTGCTCGACACCGCGCCCACAGGCCACTCGCTTTTGCTGATGGATGCCACGGGCGCCTACCACCGGCAGATGGTCAGAGAATTTGAGGGAAAGGCCTCTGGCCGGATCGTCACACCACTGATGCGGCTCCAAGACGCCGAATACACCAAGATCATCTTGGTGACGTTGCCAGAAGAAACGCCAGTCTCGCAAGCGGCGGCGCTGCAAGACGACCTGCGACGGGCCAGGATCGAGCCATTCGCCTGGGTGGTCAATAAATCACTGCTGGCGACCGATACGCAGGACCCATTGCTGAACGCCCGTCTAGAGGGTGAGAAAAAGCAGATTGAAAGGGTAAGAAAATATGTGACACATGAGGTGTTCATGGTCCCGTGGACTGCCAAGCCGCCCGTGGGCGTATCCGCGCTAGAAACATTGCTGAGCGCTTGATCCTGTCATATGGAGTATCCGGGGTAAGCGCTCGCCCATTCTCTGCCCCACGGATGAACATGCAATTTGCTCCAGATCTGTTGCCCACCAAATTGAGGCAATGCCAGAGGAAAAAATATCTTGCCAACAGCCAGGGTCATTCAGCAATAACGCCAAAGCATCGTGGCGCCCGCACTGGCGGGCTTGAATGGAGTTCGGTGTTGTTGACTTTGCTCGGTGGTACCGTTGCGATCAGCAGCGGCTGGCTGGCGGGCGGCATCGGTTACGTCCGTGACGCCACAAGGTGAAGCTGGTCAATACTCTGTCCGGCCGTCTTCGCTGTCAAGTCCGTACCACCGGGCACTCCCATCTTTACAAAAGTGTTCCTTGCGTACATCACGGCACGCATTCAGGCACGCATCATGAAGACTCACTACCAAGGGAGAGATCATGAAATCGAGAATCATCGTCAGCGCCATTACAGCGGCAGCGCTGGGCATGGGCTCCAGTTCGTTTGCACAGGGCAACGACAGGTCTGCGCCGGGCAACGGGTCTCAGCGCTCCCAACCGAACGTGACGCATCAACAGCCAGGCGTTGCCCAGCGCGGCCACATCGGCCCGCAGGGACTTGCCAACCACCCGGACGCGCGAAACCACCGCAACGACCGCTACAACCAGAACTATCCGAATGCGCGTGGGCCGGCGTTCCGCCGTGGCGGGCACATTCCGCAGCAATATCGCAGCCGCCAATACGTCGTGAACGACTGGCGCGGACACCATCTGAGGGCTCCTGCCCGTGGGCAGCAGTGGGTGCAGGTGGGGTCGGACTATGCGCTGGTGGCCATCGCCACCGGTGTCATTGCGAGTCTGATCTACAGTCACTAAAGCGCCTGGCTGTGGCCTCAGATCCCATCCCGAGGCCACACGCTGACATTGCTGCCGGCTGCGGGTGCCCAATGTGTGGTGTAAACAGGAACGAGATCGAGCGCGCGCAATGGCCGATGGCGAAAAATGAAAGCGGCATGGCCTTGCTAGCGCGCAACGGAATTGAGCGCACTGCCCTTGTGTACCGCAACGTGATCGGTCTTGTCGCTCTTGATTTCGTACTGCGGATCGTCGCTGGACGCGTGGTGGGTGTAACCCTTCCAGTCAAAGTCGCGCTTGTGGACCTTGCTGATCGTGCCGGTGACGTGGCCGGCCTCCGAGTTCCATCGCACGTGGTCGCCAATATTGAATGCCCCGGCCATGTTCATCACCTCCTTTTGCACACCCGCTCAGACCTGCTGACACCCGTTCAATCCAATATCGCATGCCAGAGGCTCTTCTTTTTATAGCAATCTGGATTCCCATGACGGCCTCGATAGTTATCCGCACGCATCGACCGGTTGATTTGCGCCGGCGCTGTGAGGCCGGCCGCGACAACCTGCATACCCTGCGACAAGCGCGGGTCAACGCCTGCCCTGGATACTGAACCCATGAACCATCTGTCAATTTCCGCCCTTGCCATCGCGCTGGCCTCCATGGTCCCGGCCGCCCATGCCGTGGAGGAGCCGGTTTTCACCGTTCTGCGGCAATACCCGGGTTTCGAACTCAGGGCCTATCCTTCGGTGCTGGTGGCCGAGGTTACCGTAGCCGGCAGCGCCGACGACGCTGCCAACCAGGGCTTTCGGATCCTCGCGGGTTACATCTTCGGCAAGAACAAGGGCGCACGCGATATCGCAATGACCGCGCCAGTGACCCAGACCGCGGAGCCGACCAAGATCGCAATGACCGCACCGGTGACGCAGGCCGCCGCGGGCGGCGATGGCGCCGGCTACACCGTGCAGTTCACGATGCCGGCGTCGTTCACGCTGGCGACACTGCCCGAGCCGCAGGATGCACGTATCCGACTCAAGGAAATCCCTGGCAGGCGTTACGCCGTCATCCGGTATTCGGGGTTCTGGTCAGATGCAAACTACCAAACGCATCTGGATGAACTCACAGGTGCGGTGCAGCGCGCCGGCGTTGCGACCGAGGGCCCGCCTGTCTATGCGCGGTATGACGCGCCCTGGGTTCCCTGGTTCTTGCGCCGCAACGAGATCTGGTTGCACGTGCCATGAACTAGGGCCTGGCTGCGACCCATTGCAGTTGTACAGGCAATGGCGCAGCCTGCGCCCTCGTTTCAAATAGTCAGCGTCCATGTTGGCAAGCCTGCTTTACGTCAGCCGCGCGGTGGGTCCGCAGACCACCGCGATCACCAGTTCGGTTCTCACTACCGCCAGGGCGCTCAATGCGGCGCACGACATTGCCGATGTGTTGTTTCAGGGGCAGGGCATGTACCTGCAGTTGCTCGATGGCGAGCGCAGTGTCCTCAACGCCTGTATGCCCGCATCCTGGCCGACAAACGCCATTGCGACGCAGAGATCCTGTTTCTCGATGAAGTTGCCTCTCGCCGCTTCAGAAAATGGTCGATGGCCCACATCGTGCTCTCGGATCTGGACGCGATGGTGCAGATGAACCATCCCGAATTCGACCCATATTGAGCGACTGCGCTAGAGGCTGCCGTGATGCAGGACGATTTCATCGCTTGCGGCGTGCGTATTGACAAGCCCGCGTCATGATCGCCAACCCCAACCGGTATCAACCCCGGGCCAACGACACGGTGTCGACGTGGCCAAGGTACTGGAGATGACCGGCCTTTAGGCGATGGCGCAGCGAAGCACAAGGCCAAATTCACGCAAGCTGGATGATCTGATTGAGACGCTCGCACACCTGTTCAAAAACCTCGGCCGGCAGGGTTCCGATGGGATGCCGCTTGGCGCCGCGTAGCCGCCAGTCGAAGGACTTCGGTTGGTGGCACAGGACATAGCTGATCTGCCCTGCCTTGCGGCCGCTTGCGAGGCCCACGGCGACTGCAAACGGGTTGTCCGCGTTGTACTGCGCAGTCGTCATTGGCAAGCCGATCACCTGCGAAGTTTTTTCGTTGAACTCACGCGGCGAGAGGACCAGGAAGGGATGCACGTCGCGCATTTCCCGCCTGACCTGAGGGTTGCAGTCGATCCAGACGACACCCTGTCGATCGGGAACCCAGAGCGGGCGCGCCGCCTTCGTGCCCGACCCGGTGCCCGCGACTTTTACCAACGTTCGGCCCCAAGAGTGGAGCTGGTTATCATGGATTCGCCGCCGTGGCGCTGCGGGTCAAACAGGGCCAGGCGCTGGGAGAGCGTCAGCGGGGCCTCGTTCAATGGGGTTATCAGAACCTGTCCTTCCTGAACGGACAGACGCACCCGCTGGTGGACACTGAGCCGTGCTGCGCGTGCAATGGCAGCAGGCAAGCGCACTCCGAGGTTGTTTCCCCATTGCTTGATGTCCAATACGACGTCATTCATGGCGCGAACTCCGGTTGTTTAAACAAGTATAAACGGAAGCCGCAACGCTGTCCGTTCCCGCAAGCGACAGTCAACCCGTGCGTATCCACCATTTCTATGATGCGGGCTTACTTGTCGATCGGGACAAGCGTGTCGCATGCAGACGCAGGGGGAAGTCCGACCCTGTGCTTTCGCGCCTCGCTGTCGCATATTTCGCAATCGCCTTGCTCGGAGGAGCCCGCCAAGCTTGCGCGCGCTCTTCTCGCGGCGATGGAACGGCGCGACCTCACGTCTGCACGCCAGTACCTCGCACCGGATTTCCGGATGTGTTTTCCAGGCGGCGCCGAGATGCAAAACCTGGAGGAACTGGTAGAGCGCTCCAGCAAGCGCTACCTGAGCGTGGCAAAAAAATTTGAGCAAGTGAATGTGTCCCCCGGTTCAGAGCAGACGGTGGTCCACTTTTCGGGCCGGCTTTATGGCACCTGGGCCGATGGTCGGGAATTCTCAGACACGCGGAACCCGTCGCAGGCGTGGCGCAAGGGAATCCTGCGTCATTGGTCCATCGACGCCGTGCCTGCTTTGCGGACCTTGTCCATCATCGCCGCGACGGCGCAGATGATGCTGGCGCGAATCTGCGCTGGCGCAATCCCCGCACTACTGCGCTGACCGTGCCGACGATGAAGGCTGCCAGCGCCACGGCGCCCAGCATGCCACCGGCGCGCACGATGGTGAAGTCGCCCAGTGCATCGCCGCCCAGCCGCAGCACCAGCCCCGCATGCAGCAGCAGCAGCGGCAGATAAAAAGCAGGGTGGTACGGCACCGCCACGCGCAACACGGCGGGGAAGATGATCGGCGCGTGGCCGAACACCATCGAGAAGACAAAACCCATGCCCAATGCGTGCACGATGGCGTCGTAGGACGCGTTGCCGGGAGCCAGTTGGCCGGCAACGAGCAACACCAGGGTGCCGACGAGCAGCCAGGCGTAACCCGACAGCAGGCACACGGCGATGAAACGGGTCAGTCCGCGTTGCTGCACGGTCTTGCGTGCGATGTCGTGGCGCAGCAGCCAGCCGACCAGTGCCAGCAGGCCGAGTGCGAACACGGTCGGTCCCCAGTGCAGCGCAATACCGGCAAGGCCGCTGCCGATCAGCAGCAGCACCGCTGCAAACAGCCAGCGTGCGGTGCCCGAGGGCTGCAGGAAACGCGACAACTCGAGCCGTTCGCCGGCGATGGTCAGGATCAGGAACGACAACCACCATGGCGCCACCACCGGCGCCCCGGCGCCCATGGCCCACAGCAGGTTGCCGACGCACCAGCTGGTCGCGCCCAGCGCGATCGTCACCGTGAACAGGGCCCGTTGTCGGCGCACGATGTCGAGCGAGCCGGCCAGCAGCACGAGGCTGGCAGCAAGATAAACCCAGGCCGCAACATCGGCGCGTCCAAACACGGCCATGGCCGTGGCCAGGCCGGCCAGCAAGGGGCTGCCATAGGCCCACAACCGAGCGATGGCAACTGCGCGTTCGAGTGCGATCACGACACCAAAGAAGCCGCACACCATCAGCAGGCCGTGCGATGCGGCGCTCGAGGCTGCGAAATCGGGCATCGGCCAACCCAGCCGCACCAGACCGGCGCCGACAGCGCTGAACAGCGCGACAAAACCCAGCAGCAGCAGCGGGAAGCGACCAGCGGGCGGCAGGTTCATTGGTGTCCCGGCTTTGGAGGCGGACACAGTCGACACCGACGGCGCCCCGATGGGCCCGGTTCGGTGCGATGCCGTCATGGGATTGCCGGTGCCTTGGGCCATCGTGTTGCCGCTTTCCGATCAGAACGATGTCCAGCCAAAAAACTCGCGTGCCATGCCGCTCATCTTGTCGGGCGTCCAGGGCGGGTCCCACACCAGGCGGATGTCGATGGCCGTCTCTGGTGGGGCGATGGCGCTCACCGCTGCGCGGGATTGGTCCATGATCATGTCGGTCATCGGGCAGGCTGCGGTGGTCATGGTCATGTCTATCGTCACTGCACCGGGCGCGACGTCGATGGCATAGACCAGGCCGAGTTCGACAATGTTCATGCCCGCCTCGGGATCGTCGACGCCACGCAGCGCTTCGCGCACCGCCTCGTCGTCGAAGGTGTCGGTCATGGCGCGGGATCCATGCGCCGCATGAAGGGCAGGCGCTGCGTGGGTGTGAAGCCACTGCGCTGGAAAAACGCCTGCAGTGCGATATCGGCCCAAGGCACGATCGTCTCGACGCGGTCGACCTGCAACGCGCCCAGGTTGGCAAAGAGTTCGCGCAACAAGGCCTGCCCGACTCCCTGGCGCGCATGATCGGTGTCGACACCGATGGTGTCGATCACCGCCACCGCGGCCGTGCGGCCGAAGTCGCCCAGGTCGGCGCGCGCCATCAGGTAGCCGACGATGGCGCCGTCGCGGCATGCGCTCAGCGAGACCCGGATCGCACTGTTGTCCATTGCCTCGCCGAGCCGGCTGGCGATGTAGGCGGTCCGGTCGCGACCGGTGATGCTGCGATCGATACGTACGATGGCACGCAGGTCCTGCGTGGCCATGGCCCTTACCTCAGGCCCGTGCTGCGCCTGGCGTTCGAAATCGTTCGCCTGCGGCAGGCCGAAGTCGATCTCGTGGCCCGGTCCCTGTCCGTGTTCCGCGACGATCTGCGCGTCCGTCTCCGGCTCCTGCGTGCGGCCGTCGACGGCGCAGTCCAGGATCAGGCTGGGGGCGAGCACGAAACCCATCGCATCGAGCCAATGCGCCATCGTGGTGTCGTTCCAGCGTGCCGCGGTGCGCAACTCCCCGATGCCGTGGCGCGCGGCCCAGCCGCTCAGGGTATCGAACAACATGCGTCCGGCGCCATGACTGCGTGCTGCCGGGTGAACACCCACCATCTCCAGGCGCAGCGCGGGCTGGTCGCGGCCGAACTCCCCGTGTAACACCCTGGCCAGGATGTAGCCGACCAGATGCGTGCTGTCGCTGACCGCAAATTGCGCGTGCAGGGCAGGTTCGCGCACCGCGGCGGCGAGCCTGCGCTGCACGTAGGCGCTGCGCGAGTGGCCCTCGATGTTGGCGTCGATCGCCACCACGGCCTGCAGGTCCGCCGGTGTCAACGCGCGAATGCTCAGTGCGGCTGGCGTAACGACAGCGCTCACAGGAAAACGCCGGGCCGCTCCCAGGTTTTCTTGCACCCCCTCGGGGGGCCTGGCGGAGCCAGGGCTGGGGGCGCTCATGAACATGCTCCTGGCAGCATCAGACTGGCTGCATCAGAGGCGGGATTCGAGATCGGGATTGCGGTTGGCATGGTGGCTCCGGTTCGGCGCGGTTGTGTCATCGGCTGGGTCGCAAGGCCGGGTCGCAGGCATAGGCAAACGCCAGTTCGCGGTCGGTTTCCTGATCGAGCAGGTCATCGAGCATCGGCAGCAGCGCCATGGTTTCCTTCTGGATATGCGCGACCTGGCGTTCGACCATTTCGAGCGCATGCTGCTTGAGCAACACCCGCTGCGGCTCGTCCATTTCCCCCGCGGCCGCAATGCGGGCCAGTGGCAGCAATTCGCAGGCGATCTCCCGGATCACGCCGTGTTCCTCGACCATCAGGTCGGCCATTTCACCGTCGCCAGCCTCGCGCATCAGCGGAAACAGGGATTCCTCCTCGAACTGGAAATGGCGTTCGATGTCGTGTTCCATGGCGCGGGCGAACTGCGACATCAGGCCGGTGAAAGCGGGGTCGCTATAGGCGAGTCGCGTCAGCGCGTGCTCGACCTTTTCGAGCAATGCAAGATTGGTGCGGTGTTCGTCGTCGAGCGTGCGGCCGACCTGGCTTGAATAGGACATGGCGGAATTAAATTGGTATCGAAGTACCAGAATAGTCGCTTGGCTCGTCAATGGTTTGATTTTTGTCAAAATCCGGCGCGACGGCCGCGATTCACCGGATGCCGGCGTGGCTGGCGCTCGAACTCGCCGCTGCCGGCCGGCGCAACCGCCAGAGCAGTACACCGAAGAAGGTGCAGAACGCCAGCGCGCCGACCGTGCCTACGCAGGCTGCAGCGAACATGACTGCGTGGTTGCTGGTGGCGATGGCGCCGGCCAGCAGCACCAGGGCGCCGATGTGGCAGATCCGGTGCAATTGCAGGGCGCCGTCATGGCTCAGCGCCGATGGCGTGGGTGCGCGCCGGCCCGGCAGCGCATGCATGGCAGCCAGGAACGGTGCGATGCGTTGCAATATGCCGAGCAGGAAACTCATCTGCCAGACGCCGACCACGCACAGGCCGAACCACAGGCCTGCGTCTGGCAGCGGCCATTGCAGCAGCAACACCCAGCCCAGCACCAGGCTGGCCACCAGGCCGCCCCAGCCCAGGCGCACCAGCGTGCCCGCTGGCCCGGCAAAGCGGCGCATGCCCTGGCGCAGCGTGCGCACCATCAGCCACAAGTGCAGCGCCACGGCGATGCTGCCCGCCAGCAGGCCCAGCGCCATCAACGCGGCAGGCGCCAGGCCCAGCGCCGCCAGAGCGGCCGATGCCAGTGCCAGCACCAGCAGCACCAACGACGCCAGCTGGTAACGGTCATCGGGGCTGTCGGCCAGCACGAACATCGGCACCAGCACGTAGGACAGGCCGAGCGAGAACAAACCGATGAAGCCGTAGGGCGCCATCACCCGGTGCAGCGCCAGCACAGTGTCACGCGCCGGGGCGGCCGGCCAGCCGAGCCAGACGCTGACCAGTGCCAGCGCGGCCGCCAGCATCACCAGCAGCGCGGCCAGCGCGGCCCAGCCATGCGCGACCACGCCCGGCATGCCGCGCGCGCCGAACAGGTTGCGCGCGGTGAGCAGGCCCCAGAGCAGCAATGCCAGGGTGCAGGCCGCGGCGCCGGCGGCCAGCCATGCCGGGCGCGCCAGGCCCATGCCCAGCGCCAGCACCGCAACACCGGGCATGTACAACCACCAGATCGCGGCCAGCAGATACGCTCCGGTGGCGGCCTGGCGCGACGCCACCGGCAGCAGCTGGGCGCCAGCACCGAGCACCGACATGCCCAGCACCCCCAGCGTGATCAGGTGCACGGCGGCCAGCGGCCAGCCCAGTCCGGCGCCAAAGTCCGTCCCGTTCGCCGCACCCACGGCCAGCGCCAGCCACGCCAACAGGTGGAACACCACGGCGGCGCCGAAATGGCGCAGCGGAATCGACGCCGGCAGCAGGCGTCCCTTGGCGCCGCCGATGAATGCGCCTGCCGCTGTTCTCGCCGCGCGTGTCCCCTGGCGCGATGCCACCATCAGCGCCGCGCGTACAGGCGCCTTTGCCGGCGCGGGACGCTCCGTCACGGCAGGCGGCTCAATCGCAGCCGCACCTCGCCCGGTTCGCCGGTGAGCGGTTCGACCTGCCAGCCAATCTGCGCCAGCTCCGGATACAGCATCTTCGGGTCGCGGTCGTGGTGCACGATGACTGCGCTGGCCGGGTCCACCGAATGCACCAGCTGCAAAATCTTCACCAGCGGTTGCGGCGGTGGCAGGCCGCGCACGTCGATGTGAACGCCTTTATCGTCTTGCCATACGTGCATCTGCAGATTCTCCGATCCTGCCTGCACGTCAAGGATTGCAGGCCGTTGGCACGGGAGCGGAGCCATTCGGGCACGAAGGCAACGCGGCTACTGGCATCGGCGTCATGTTGCAACCCCGTGTGCGAGTGTGTGTACCAGGCGCTGGGCCAATATGCGCGCGACCTGGCGGCGGTAGTTCGAATCGGTGATGGTACTGCGCATCGGGCTGACCTGTTTCTGCACCGCCTTGCCGATGGTGGCGAGCATGGCGGTGTCCACCGGCTGCCCGATCAGCGTGTCCAGGCCCGCCACCACGACTGGCCGCGATGCGACGCCGCTGATTGCGATCAGCAGCGATTGCAGCGCCCCTTCGGCGCAGCGCAGTGCCACCGCGACACCGGCCAGCGGGAAGTCCATCGCGCCGCGCACCCGGGCCTTGCGATAGGCGCAGACCTGTCCGGCAGGCGCAGCGGGCAAACGCACGCAGGTCATCACTTCATCCGCGGCCAATGTCAGGTGTGCTGCGCCGTCGTCGCGGTACAGGTCGGTCAGCGCCAGCGTGCGTGCGCCGCGCACCGAAGACAGCCCGACCTCGGCCTGCAGCACCAGCAGCACCGGCGCAAGGTCGCCGCTGAATGCCGCGTGGCAGCGCGCACCCTGCGGCGCGACATGGCAGGTGTCGCCGCCGCGTTTGAGGCAGTAGTGGTTGGCGGCGCGCCACCATTCGCTCTGGTTGTAGAAGACGCAACGGGTATCCTGGCACAGGTTGCCGCCCAGCGTAGCCGCGCTGCGGTGGCCGGGACCGGCGGCGGCACGCGCCGCATCGGCCAGCGCCGGCACGGCGCGCGCGATGACCGGGTCGCCGGCAATCCGCGCCAGCGTGACTCCGGCGCCGAGCACCAGCGCGCCATCGGCCGCGTTGTCGACGGTGTCCATGCCCTGCAGCGCCGACAGATCGACCAGGTTTGTCGGATGCTCCAGCCCGCGGCGCAGATTGGGCAACAGGTCGGTGCCGCCAGCGATCAGCCGCGAGGCAGTGTTGTCTGCCAGCAGTTGACACGCCTGGGTAATGCTGCGCGGACGTTGTACGCTGCAAGCGGGCAGGGCATGCATGGTCAAGCCTCCTGGCGCAAGGCGCGTTGTTGCTGCAGCCGGCGTTCGCGCTGGCGCGTCAGCAAGGCGTCATAGACACGGTCCGGCGTGACCGGCAGCTGCGTCAAACGCAGGCCCAGCGCGTCGGCGATCGCATTGATCAGGGCCGGCGGGAAACCATGCAAGCCGCCTTCGCTGCCTTCCTTGGCGCCAAACGGGCCCAGCGGGTCCATGCTCTCGATCAGTGTGACCGCGATCGGTGGCGACTCGGTGATGCCGGCAATGCGGTAGTCGAGCAGATTGCTGCAGACCGGCAGTCCTTCGTGGTACCGGGTTTCCTCCGACAAGGCCTGGCCCATGCCCATCCAGACCGCGCCCTGCACCTGGCCTTCCACGGCCAGCGGGTTGAGTGCACGCCCACAGTCGTGTGCGACCCACACCTGCAGCACGCGCACCGCGCCGGTGTCTTCGTCGACCTGGACTTCGACCACCTGCGCGGCATAACTGAAACCGGCGGCCGCACCGACCGCCGCACCCCGGAACCTGCCGCCCTGGGTCTCGGGCGGCGTGGACCAGCTGCCCTTGATGGTCAAGGTGCCGGTGTCCGCCAGCGCGGCCTGCACACATTGGGCAAAGTCGAGTCGCTGGTCGGTCCCGCTCACGCCGCAGGATTCACCGTCCCACGCGATCTGCGCCGCATCCACCTTGAGCCGCGTCGCGGCGGCGGCAACCAGCACCTCGCGCAGGGCTTGCGCCGCGCGCAGAGCCGCGTTGCCGACCATGAACGACACCCGCGACGAATACGAACCGTTGTCCTTGGGCGTCAAGGCACTGTCGGCGGAGATGATCCGGATCCGCGCCATCGGCAGCAGCAGCACCTCGGCCACGACCTGGGTCAACAAGGTGTTCGAACCCTGGCCGATGTCGGCCGCGCCGGTCAGGATGGTGATGCTGCCGTCGAAGTCGAGCTTGAGATGGATCACCGCATGCGGCTCGCCACTCCAGTGCACCGGCTTGGCCGAACCCGACACATAGTGCGAACACGCCATGCCCAGGCCGCGACCGGGTGGCAATTTGCCCCGCCGCGTTTGCCAACCCGACGCCTGCTCGACCGCGTCCAGGCACTGCGCCAGCCCATACGAATTGACCTGCAGGTCGTTCAGTGTGCGGTAAGGCGCCTCGATCAGATTGGCCCGGCGCAATGCGATCGGGTCGATGCCCAGTTGCCCGGCCATCTCGTCGAGCAGCGACTCGACCGCGAACCGCACGTTCACCGCGCCGTGGCCACGCATCGCGCCGCACGGTGGCAGGTTGGTGTAGACGCGGTAACCGCGGTAACGCACGGCGCCGATCCGGTACAAGGCATGCAGCAGCGCGCCGGCATACAGGATGGTCACCAACCCATAACCGGCGTACGCGCCGCCGCGTTGCACGACTTCGGCCTCCAGCGCCGTGATGGTTCCGTCGCGCCGCAGCCCGATCCGCAGCCGCGTCGCCGTCTCGGGACGGCCGCGGTGCGTCAGGAACACCTCTTCGCGGGTGAGCTCCAGCTTCACCGTGCCACCGGCCGCACGTGCCAGCGCCGCGGTGATCATCTCGAAATTGAGCGGCTCGACCCGGTGCCCGAAACCGCCGCCGACAAACGGCTTGATGACCCGGATCTGCGAGCTGTCCAGGCCCAGTGTCTGCGCCAGCATCAGGTGCAGGTAATACGGCACCTGCGTCACCGAATGCATGGTCAGGCGTTCGCGTTCGGGCTCCCATACCGCGACGCTGGCATTGAGTTCGATCTGGCCGTGCGCGATCTCGGCGCAGTGGTAGCTGCGCTCGAGCACCAGGTCGGCCGCCTGGAAACCGGCCTCGACGTCGCCAAAATCCTGCTCGACCTGGCGCTCCAGGTTGCCGGGTTTGTTCTCGTGCAGCAGCGGCGCAGCGTCTGCACGGGCGTCGGCCGCCGTGAACATGGCCGGCAACACGTCGATGTCGACCTGCACCGCCGCCAGGGCCGCCCGTGCGCTGGCTTCGTCGACGGCGGCCACCGCAAACAGGGGCTCGCCACGGTAACGCACCTTGTCCCTGGCCAGTGGCCATTCGTTCTGCGCGATCGGAATCACACCGTAAGGCGCGACAAAATCTGCCCCGGTGATGACGGCTGCGACACCGGGCATGGCGCGTGCGCGTGTGGTGTCGATGGCGCGGATCCGGCCATGTGCGACCGTGCTGCGTCCGATCAGTCCGACCAGCGCACCCGAAAACGGCAGGTCGGCGGTATAGCGTGCGCGTCCGGTCACCTTCTCGATGCCGTCGACCAGCGGCGTGCGTTGGCCGATCGAGTGTGTCGGCGGTGCGGGCACCCGCACGGGTGTGGGGTCGCGCTTCACGGCGGGCTGGTGCAGGCCGCCTGCACCGATTCGATGATCTTGACATAGCCGGTGCAGCGGCACAGGTTGCCGGCCAGCGCCTGGCGGATCTGCTCCGGCTCCGGATGGGACTCGCGGCGCAGCAAGGCCTCGGACGCCATCACCATGCCGGGTGTGCAAAAGCCGCATTGGGTGCCCAGGTTCTCGTGGAACGCACGCTGCAGCCGGCGCATGCGGCCACCTTCGGCCAGGCCCTCGATGGTCTCGATGGCCCGGTCCTGGACACTGATGGCCAGCGTGATGCAGGCCAGGCGCGGTGCGCCGTCCACCAGCACGGTGCAGGCGCCGCATTCGCCGCCATCGCAGCCCTGCTTGGTGCCGACCAGGCCCAGCTCGTCGCGCAGCACCTCGATCAACAACGCGTTTTCCCGCGTGGCAACGGTGTGCTTGCGGCCGTTGACGTGCAGCGCGAGCAGCAGGGCGTTCGAAGCGCCAGTTGCGCCGTCTGTATAGCTCATGGCGTCACCTTTGGCCGCAGATCGCGCAGGCGAACCGCCTTGCCTTGCGAACGTGCGATGCTGCCGCTGGTTTGCACCACCACGTCGGTGGTGATGCCGATCAACGACTTGATGTGGTGGGCGGCAGATCGGGCCAGCTGCAGGTGGCGCTCGGCATCGACACCGGGCTGCGCCTCGACTTCGACCCGCAGATGGTCGAGCGAGCCATGCCGCTCGACCACCAGCAGGTAGTGTGGCGCCAGATCGGGCAAACCCACCAGCACCGCTTCGACCTGCGACGGGTAGACGTTGACACCGCGGATGATCAGCATGTCGTCGTTGCGCCCGGTGATGCGCAGGATTCGCACATGGGTGCGGCCGCAGTCGCATGGCACGGTGGTCAGCCGCGTGATGTCCCGGGTGCGGTAACGCAGCATCGGCAAGGCCTGCTTGGTCAGGGTGGTGATGACCAGTTCGCCGGCTTCGCCCTCGGGCAGGCGCCAACCGGTCTGGGGGTCGATCACCTCGAAGATGAAATGGTCCTCCCAGCCATGCAGACCGCTTTGGTATTCGCACTCGCAGGCGACACCCGGGCCCATGATCTCGGACAGGCCGTATACGTCCACGGCCTTGAGTCCGAGCCGCTTTTCGACTTCGCGGCGCAAGGCATCGGTCCATGGCTCGGCGCCGAACAGGCCGACGCGCAGTGAGCCGGCGCTCAGGTCCACGCCCTGTTGTTCAGCCACTTCGGCGATCGCCAGCGCATATGACGGGGTGGCGCACAGGACCCGGGCCCGGAAGTCGGTGATCAGCGCGACCTGGCGTTCGGTCGAACCACCGGACATCGGCACCACCACCGCGCCCAGCCGCGCGGCACCATCATGCGCGCCCAGGCCGCCGGTGAACAACCCGTAGCCGTACGCGTTGTGCAACACGTCGCCGCGGCGCGCGCCGGCCGCAAAAAGCGACCGAGCCATCAGGTCGGCCCAGTTGTTGAGGTCGTCCGCGGTGTAGCCCACCACCGTCGGTTTGCCGGTCGTGCCAGACGATGCATGCAGTCGCGCCAGCTGCTCGACCGGCCGGGTGAGCATGCCGAACGGGTAATGGTCACGCAGGTCGGTCTTGACGGTGAACGGCAGCCGGGCCAGGTCGTCCAGGCTGCGGATGTCCTGCGGCGTGATGCCCAGTGCATCGAACCGCTGTCGGTGCAGCGGCACCGTGTCGTAGGCGCTGCGCACCGTGTTCTGCAGCCGCTGCAGCTGCAGCTGTGCGAGCAGTTCTCTGGGCAGGGTCTCCTGCTCCGGATGCAGGTATCCGCTGCGTTGGCCCACGCGCATTTCTGCGCTGGTCGATGCTCCCATGGGGTCTTCTCCTGTCAGGTTGGATGGCCGGGTCGCCCGCGCGGCACACCACGCACCGGCAAGCGGGTCAGGGCGAAACCCTGGTTGAACGCGCCACGTGTGACCAATGCGAACTTGAACCAGGCACCGGTGGCGGCGACCAGCAAACCGGCCAGCGCCATCGCCATGCTCGCGGCTGCGGTGCCGGCGAGCACGCTGGTTGCCAGCAGCACCAGCAGCAGCGGCGCGGCGCTGCCGGCCCATGACAACCAGCGGCCCGGCGGATCCAGCGCGGCCAGGGCGCGCGGTGCGGCGTGGGGTTCGATGGCGCGGCGCCAGGCGTGCCAGAAGGCAACACGAAGCACGACCAGCAGCACGAACAGTCCGGCCAGCGTCGGCGTGCCAGCCCACCAGCCGGCCAGCAGCCAGAACAGACCGGTGCCTTCGGCCAGCGAACAAGCCACGATCAGCGCCGGCATACGCGCGTCGCGCCAGGCCGGTATGCCACGTGCAGCCTTCAGGATGCGTCCCTGGCAGTACGCAAAGGCCAGTGCCGCCAGGGCGGCCAGTGGCGCCAGCGCCTGCCACCCGAGCACCATGCCAAAGGCGCTGGCGAAAACCAGCGGTGCCACGAAAGCCTCGCGTGTCATCCACGATGTACGCGGATTGAAGAACACATGCAGCGCGCGCAGCGGCCGGCCGATCTCGAGCCAGACACACAACAGGCCCAGCCCCATCAAGGCCATGCCGGTGAGCAGCAGCGCCGATGCGTGCATACCTGGCGCAATCGACAACGCGGTTATCACGATCAGTCCACTGCCCAGGCCGCCGCCGATGAAGTTGCCTGCCGCGCGCCAGTCCCAACTGGTCTGCTGCCACGGATTGGGACCGAACGGAGATGGCGTGCCCGGTCCCTTGCGCTTGCGGCCCTGGTTGTCGGGGCGATCGGGCTGGCGCATCAGACGTCCTCCCGGTTCGAGTCCCAGAGGTAGTGAAAACCGGGCCCGGTGCCCAGTTCCTCGTGCATGCGGAAATGCTGGTTGTGCGCCAGCAGTTGCGACACATTGCTGTTCGGGTCATCCTGGTCGCCGAAAGCCAATGCGTCGGCGATGCAGGCGTTCACGCAAGCCGGTGTGGCCTGGGCATCGACACCCGGTGTCAGTCCCTTGGCCAGGCCGTCGTCGATGCGATCGACGCAGAAGGTGCATTTGGTCGCCACCGCGAGCCGTGCGTCATCATGGCGCACGGCCTCACTGGTGATCGGGTCGGCGCCATAGGCGAACGTCGCGCGTTCGGTCTTGTAGCGCGCCTGGTACGGGCATGCGACGGCGCAATAGGAGCAACCGATGCACAGGTCGTAGTCGATGGTCACGATGCCATCGGCGCGTTTTTTCGTTGCCGTGGTCGGGCAGACGTCCATACACGGCGGATCTTCGCAATGCTGGCAACCGACCGGGACAAACGCCCGTTGCACGTCCGGATAAGTGCCGAACTCCATGTCCAGCACCCGCCGCCACTGCACGCCCGGGGGTGTCGCGTTCGCATGCCGGCACGCAGCGGTGCAGGTCTGGCAACCGACACAACGCCGCAAGTCGGCGACCATCGCCCAGCGGGTCATGTCGGTTTTCCTTTCTTGAGCGCCACACGCACGATGTCGGCGCCCGATCCGGTGGCATCGGTCTGCGCCATCGACATGCTGGCCAATGTGTTCAGGCTGGGTACGTCGAAGTCCTTGGCCAGCGGTGTTTCCCAGTGGCCGAACTGGCCGATCATCAGCAAGGTGTCGGGGCGGATGCCCTGGCGCACCACGGCGCGTCCGCGCACGCTGCGTTTGGGGGTTGCGATCTCGATCGGGTCACCCTCTGCAATGCCCAATCGTTCGGCGGTCCGGGTATTGACGATGACACCGCGGTGGCCGCTGACGTTGTCGGCCACTTCCTTGATCATCTGCATGCCGACGTTGCCGCCCCAGGCATATTGCATCGAACGTGCGGTCAGCAGCCAGAACGGATAGTCCTGCAACTGCGCGCCGCCTTCGGTGACGATGGTCTCCCACATGGACGGGAAGTTCTTCCACTTCGGCAGCCCCTGGTATTCGGTCAGCTGCAGGTCCCACCAGTGCATGTCGTTTTCATGCAGCCGGCGCCCGAGTTCGGTGCCCACGCGCAGCAGTTGCTCCTGGTACGGCAATTCGAAGCGCAGGCCGCGTTCGATCATGGTCGGCAACAGGTACCAGCGAAATCGCGGATACGGATTGGTCGCCATGCCGTGTTCCTTCCACCAGTCCAGCCCGTGCGCGGTTTCGCCACCGGACAACTCGGCGCTGGCGGCGCGGCAGACCGCGTCCCATATCGCCTCTCGGCTGTGGCTGTGTTCGAGTGCCAGCGAGTGGTCGGTGTGTTCGCCGCGCAGCGGCACACCGGCGGCGCCCTTGTTGATGGAGGCGTTGTAGCGGCTGGTCAACCCGGTGCGGTGCGCCAGTTCGGTCGCCACTTCGGTGAAGTCGCGCGCCTGGCCCTGTGGCGCCACGACCGGTTGGCGCAGCGCGAAACCCTCATGGTCCCAGAACTGCTCGACGTATTTGGTACTGCCGATGCGGATCAGCTGCAGGCTCTCCAGGTCGGTGGCATCGGGCAACAACACGTCGGCGAAATGGTTGGTCTCGTCGCGCGTGTAGGCGAATGCGACGATGAACGGGAACCGCGCCATCTTCTCGCCCAGCGCATCGGTATCCCAGAACGAGATCGCCGGGTTGGTGCGGTACAGGAACCAGACATCGGGCGCCGTCACCCGCGGCAGGCCCTTGGGTGTCTCGTCCATGAACATCCACGAAAAATGGGTCGGCCCCAGCGCCTGGCTCCAGGGTCCGTCGGCCGCCAGCGGCACCAGGGTGCGGTAGGCGTTGCGGATATTGGGTGTCGGTGACCAGCGCGCCTTGTCGGTCGGGTTCATCGGGTAGGCCATGAACCCGTCTGCGCCGGCTTGCACGCTGTCGTGGCGCTGCGACATCGGCCGCGTCAGCCGTACTGTGGTGCCGATGGTGCCGCCTGGCACCTCCAGCGCGCCCACCAGCGTGGCCAGCAAGGTACGTGCCCAGCAACACTCGAAGCCACCCCAGCCATTGTTCACCGTCTTGCCCAGCGTCACCGCGACCGGGCGAAACGGCAAGGTCTTGCCTTCGATCTCGATGGTTTCGCCGACGCAGGCATGTGCGATGTAGTCGAGCGCGATCTGCCGCATCGATGCGGCGGGCACGTCGCAGATGGCTTGCGCCCATTCGGGCGCATACGGCTGCATGTGTTGTACCAGCCGTGTGAACGCGGTCTCGCCGACCAGCAGACCCTCACCCAGGATGTCGCCGTCCGGGCCGACCTCGATGGCGTCGACCTCGAAACGCCCTTCGAGCGCCTCGTCGATGTCGGCATGGTCGTGCACACACGCGCTGGCGGTGCGCAGGTTCCAGACCAGTGGTTTGCGGCTGGCGCGATCGCGCAGGTAGTAACCACCGGCGCCGATCAGGTACGGCGAGGCAGTGCGTTTGCACAGGAAGGGCAGATCGAGTCGTTCGCGCGCGACCTCGTGCAGCATGACGTGGATCAGCGCATACAGGAAGGCCGGGTCGGTCTTGGGTTTGATCGGCACCCATTGGGCCGAGCAGGCGCCGGTGACCGACAGATGCGGCTCGACCTGGACGCGTTTCATGCCGCGCACCCGTGCCTTTGAATGGCGCCATATGCCGACTACGCCGCCCGAGGCCTCGATGTTCGAGCCGCAGGAGATCAGGTAGTTGCACAACGGTGTGTCGGCCGCGACGATGAACGCGCGGTGCCACAGTTCGCCGTACAGGTGTTCGGAGTGGTAACACTTGACGCCCTGGCCGGAGCCCAAGCCCATGTCGACCGGGCCCCAGGCCGCCAGGAAGGCGGGGAAGGTGCCCATGTAGGACTGTGGCGTGCCGCCGCCGCCGAAGCTGGCGGCAACCCGCGGATACCCGGATCCGTCGAGCAGGCCTTCGGCGCGGATCTGACCCAGCTTGTCGGCGATCAGTCCATAGGCTTCATCCCACGAGATCTCGACGAATTGCGGGTCTTCGCCCTTGCCCTTGCGCGGATTGCTGCGTTTCATCGGCGCCAGCACCCGGTTCGGGTTGTAGGTCTTCTGCACCAGGCCAAAGGCCTTCACGCAGACCTTGCCACCACCGGGGTGGATCTTTTCGGCGCAGAAATTGGGTTCCACCTCGGTGGCAACGCCGTTGCGCACCTTGACCGTGAGCAGGTCGGGGCCTGCGACACACTGGTAGCAGTACGTAGGCACTCGCCGGGTCGTGGTGGCCGCATCGGTCATGTGGTTTGCGCCTTCTGCGCCTTGGCGGCCAGGCGTTGTGCGGTCTTGGCGACATCGACGATGAAGCGCGCATGCTGCCCGCGCACGATGGACTCGACGGCGTCGCGGCCTTCGATGTCGAACACCACGGCGCGGCCCTCCAGCGACTGGATCCGCACCGTGATCGTGACCGCCATGCCTATCAGCGTGGCAGCGATATGGTCGATGGCGACGCGGGTGCCCACCGAGTCTTCGCCGGCGTCCAGGTGTTGCAACAGCAGGTCGCGGCACGCGATCTCGATGTCGCGTACCAGCATCGGCGTGGCGTAGACACGCGCTGCTTCGCCCATGAAGTCGATGGTCTGCTCGCGCGTGACGTCGAATGTGACGCTGCGCTCGAGTCCGGTTGTCAATGTGGCTCGCATGATCTTGTTCCTGATTTCACAGTCCGAGGTAGGCCTGCTGCACCTGTGGGTCATGCAGCAGTTGGTTGGCGTCGCCATGCAGTTCGATGCGTCCGGTCTCCATCACGTAGCCGCGGCTGGCCACGGTCAGCGCGGCGCGTGCGTTCTGGTCCACCAGCAGGATCGTCGTGCCGGTCTGTCGCAGCGCGGCGACGCGGGCGAAGATCTCGCTGACCAGCCGTGGCGCCAGGCCCATGCTCGGTTCGTCGAGCAGCAGCAGGCGCGGATGGGACATCAGGGCCCGACCGATGGCCAGCATCTGCTGCTGGCCGCCGGACAAATTGCCCGCCAGTTCATTGCGCTTTTGCGCCAGCGCCGGAAACATCTCCAGCACGCCGGGCAGGGCATCCTGCGAACCACGGGCAAAGGCGCCCAACCGCAGGTTGTCCAGCACGCTCAGCGGTCCGAACACCTGGCGTCCTTCGGGTACCTGCACGATGCCCAGGCGCAGCCGCTGGCGCGCATTGAGACCGGCGATGTCCTGGCCGTCGAAACGGATGGTGCCGCCGCAACTGGGCTGGACACCGGACAAGGTGCGCAGCAGTGTGGTCTTGCCCGCACCATTGGCGCCGACCAGGGCCACGAGTTCACCGGCGTCCACCCGCAGGCTGACGCCCGACAGCGCCGGAATCCGGCCATAGCGGCTTTGCAGTTGCTCGACCTCAAGCATGGGCGCTCTCCTGCGCGGCGGCCGGTGTTTCGTCGGCGGTTCCCAGATACGCCTCGATCACCTGCGGATGGCTGCTGACCTGCTCGGGTGTGCCTTCGGCCAGCTTGCGGCCGTGGTCGAGCACAAAGACATGGTCGGACACCTCCATCACCAGGCGCATGTTGTGCTCGACCAGGATCACCGTCGTGCCGGTCTGCGCCAGACGCTTGATCAGTGCGTCGATCTCGCGCGCCTCGGTCTGGTTCAACCCGGCCGCCGGCTCATCGAGCAGCAGCAGGCGGGGTTCGGCGGCCAGCGCGCGCGCAATCTCGAGCCGCTTGAGTGCGCCATACGGCATGCTGTCGGCGGCTGCATCCGCATACGCTTCGAGTCCGACCTGCGCCAGCAATTGCCGCGCGGAGGATCGGCATGCAGCTTCGCCCCGTCGCAGTGCCGGTGTGTGCAGCAGTGAGGCCAGCAGCGAGCAGGGCTGACGCAGGTGGCGCCCGGTCATGACGTTCTCGAGTGCCGTCATGTTGAAGAACACCTGCAGGTTCTGGAATGTGCGGCCGATGCCGGCCTGGGCAAACTGGTGCGTGGCCTGGCCGGCGAGTTCCCGGCCGTCGAGCCTGATGCTGCCCGCGGCGGGCGCGTAGACGCCGCTGAGCAGGTTGATCAGGCTGGTCTTGCCGGCGCCGTTGGGGCCGATGATGGAGTGCACCGCGCCCTCGTGGATCTGCAGGTCGAGCTCGGCGATCGCGCGCACGCCGCCGAACGACTTGGACAATTGTTCGACGACCAGCAGCGTCATGGTGTGCTCCGCTCGCGCGACATGCGCCGCTGGTGCCACCACGATTGCAGCGTCGGTACCACGCCCTGCGGAAAGAACACCATGGTGGCGATCAGCACGGCACCGAACACCATCATCTCGTATTCCTTGAGCACGGTCAGGAACTGCGGCAGTATGGTCAGTGCGGCGGCGCCCAGCACGGCGCCAAACACCGATGCCATGCCGCCGAACACGACCATGATCACCAGTTCGACCGAATGCATGAACGAGGCCTTCGCCGGTGTCAGGAATGCGGCGTAGTGCGCCGTCAACGCGCCGGCCAGCGCCGCCAGCACGGCCGACATCACGAACACCTGCAGCTTGAAGCGCTGGCTGGCGATGCCCAGCGTCTCGGCGGCTACCGGCGAGCCGTGCAAGGCGCGCAGCGCGCGGCCATTGGGCGAGTCAATCAGGTTCAGCGCCAGCCAGACCGTGAGCAGCAGCAGTGCGCCGGCGATCCAGTACCACAGGCGTTCGCCTTGCACCGCAAAGCCGAACAACACCAGCGGCGGTACCGCCATGCCATCGGGGCCACCGGTCCAGCGGTCTTCGGTGGTGAGCACGATCGAGATGATGACTCCCAGGCCCAGCGTGGCCATGGCCAGCGTGTGGCCCTTGAGCCGCAGGGTCGGCCGGCCGATCACGAAGGCCAGCAGACCCACCAAGGTGCAGGCGATCGGCAGCGACAACCAGACCGGAACGCCGTAACGCGTGGCAAGGATGGCGCTGCCATAAGCGCCGAGTGAGAAAAAGCCAGCATGACCCAGGCTGATCTGTCCGGCGTAACCGATCAGCAGGTTCAGGCCGACACACACCATGGCATTGAGCGCAACCTGGATCGCGACGTCGTACGCATAGTTGTTCGCCATCCACAGCGGTGCCGACACGATGATCAGTGCCAGCAGCAGCGTGCCGCCGACACGCGGCGTCGCGATGGGCATGCGCTTGCGCACCATGGGCTCAGACCCGATCACTGCGGCGCGCACCGAGAAGCCCTCCAGGCATCAGGAACAACACGGCCAGGATCACGACGAAAGCGATCGCGTCCTTGTAGGCGGACGAGATGAAACCGGCGCCCAGGCCCTCGAGCAGGCCCAGCACCAGGCCGCCGAGCACGGCACCAGCGAAACTGCCCATGCCGCCGAGCATGGCGGCGGCGAATCCCTTGAGGCCGAGCATGATGCCGGTGTCGTAGGCGGTAAATGCAATTGGCGCGATCAGCACGCCGCCCAGTGCGCCGAGTGCCGCGGCCAGGCCGAAACTGGCAAACAGCACGCCCCGGGTCGGAATGCCCACCAGCTGGGCGGCCAGCCGGTTGTACGAGGTGGCCAGCATGGCCTTGCCCAGCAGTGTGCGGCCGTAGAAAGCGCTCAGCGCGGCGACGGCGAGCGCGGTGCCGCCCATCACCCACAGGCTCTGCGGCAGGATGGTGGCGCCCAGGAACTGCAGCGGCTGCTCGCCGGAGAACGCGGGCAGGCGGTGCACGCCCTTGTCCCAGACCAGTTGGGCCAGCCCGCGCAGGAACAGCGAGACACCGATGGTGATGATGATCAGTGTCACCGTGTCGGCATCACGCGCCGGTTCGATCGCGAGCTTTTCCACCATCAGGGCCACCAGTATCGCGACGACGATGGCCAGCATGACTGCTACTGCCAGCGGCAGGCCGGCCGCCAGCAGCGTGACTGCGCTCATGCCACCGATCATCACGAATTCGCCCTGCGCAAAATTGATCGCTCCGCTGGCGTTGTAGATGATCGAGAAGCCCAGTGCAACCAGCGCATAGATGGCCCCAGCGGTCAAGCCGCTGGCGACGAACTGGAGCCACGCCGTGTCCATGGTGACGGTCAGTCGAGGTGGGTGGTTCGGCTACTTGACCAGGGTCCAGTCGCCGTTGCGCACTTCGAGCATGCGAAACGCGCCCAGATCCAGGCCCATGTGGTCCTTGGCCGACATGGTGACGATGCCGCCGGTGCCGATGTAGCCCCTGGTCGATTCGAGCGCGTCGCGCACCTTGGCCTTGTCGGTCGACCCGGCTGTCTTGATGGCATTGAGCGCCAGCATCAGGCCGTCATAGGCATGGCCGCCAAAGGCCGAGATATCCATCTTGTGCTTGTCCTCGTAGGCCTTGCGGTAGGCGACGGCGACCGGCTTTTGCGGATCGTTGGCCGCCAGCAGCTCGGACACCAGCAGCGCGGCGGCGGGCAGGCGCACACCTTCGGCGGCGGGGCCGGAGAGCTTGATGTATTCGCGCGACGCGACACCGTGCGACTGGTACAGCGGCAGCGTCAGCCCCACCTGGCGGAAGTTGCGGGTGACGATGGCCGGGCCCTGCCCGAAGCCGGCATTGAGCACCGCATGCGCCGAGCTGCCCTTGATCTTGGTCAGCTGGGTCGTCATGTCGGTGTCGGTAGCGCCGTAGGTTTCGTCGGCGACGACTTCGACGCCGTAGTTGCCGACCACCTTCAGGCACTCGGCGCGCATCGACTTGTCGAATCCGCCGGTGCCCGCGATCAGCGCCACCTTGGTCATCTTGCGCGTCTGCATGTCGGCAAAGATCTTCTCGCAGGCCATGCGGTCGGTATGGGGTGTCTTGAACACCCATTTCTTGACCGGCTCGACGATCACGACGGCGCCGGCCAGCGACAGGAAGGAAATACCCGCAGACTCGACCATCGGCACCGCGGCCATGGTGGTGCCGGTGGTGGAGCCGCCGACGATGATGTCGACCTTGTCCTGCTCGAGCAGGCGCTTGACGAAGGTGCGTGCCTTTTCGGCATCGCCGGCGTCGTCGTAGGCCACCAGTTGCAGCTTGCGCCCGATCACGCCGCCGGCGGCGTTGATCTGGTCGACATACAGTTCCAGGGTCTTGAGTTCAGGGTCGCCCAGGAATGCGGCAGGACCGGTGACCGACAGGAAGGATCCGACGCGGATCGGTTCCTGTGCCACGGCGACGGGCGACGAGAAGCCCACGGCCAGGGTCAGTGCTGCGGTTGCGAGTCGACCTGCCCAGCGCAGGGTGGGACGGATGTGTTGCATGGATGTGTCTCCTACAGGGGTGCCGCCTTGCGCCGTGATGGCCGGTCACGCCCCGGCGCGGCTAAAATTCCGGAAGCGCAGCTCATTCTGGTACCGGAATGCTGGTATTGACTTAATCTAGAACAGCTTTTTGACCAAAACATCCACCACAACCCGTCGCGCCGGCCCGCCGCGCCCTCGATCCCGAACGGTTCCGGTCGTCGATCCGGAGGCGATCGACGTCCGTCCGGTGCGCCGAACTGACCTGGATCAGGTCATTGCGATCGATGCCACGGTCACCGGCCACGAAAAGCGCCCGTATTGGCAGCGGGTGTATCGGCGTTATGGCGTACCCAGCGCTGGCGAAGTACGGCACTTTCTGGTGGCGGTGCGGGCCAGGACCGTGGTGGGCTTCCTGATCGGCGAGGTGCGCGACTGGGAGTTCGGCTCACCGCCTTGTGGTTGGGTATTTGCGATCGACGTGGCACCCGAAGCCAGGCAGTGCGGTACCGGAACGCTGTTGCTGGCAGCCTCGGTCGCCGCCTTTCGCCGCGCCGGGGTGCGCAAGCTGCGCACGATGCTCTCGCGCGACAACATCGTCATCCTGTCGTTCTTCCGCAGCCAGGGCATGATGGCCGGGCCGCTGATACCCCTCGAAATGGACCTGGCCCCGCCGGCAGGCGCAACTCCGGCGGCCGCGCGATGAGGTTGCAGGTGAACACCATGCTCGCGCTGTACAGCGTGATCGAGTTCGCGGCCGACCCGCAGCGCCATATTCCGGCCGTGGTGATCGCGCAGAAATACGGCGTCTCGCCACACCATCTGGCCAAGGTGCTGGCCGAACTTGCGCATGCCGGCATTGTCGAGTCGGTGCGCGGTGTCGGAGGTGGCTACCGTTTCGTGGGCAACGCGCGCCGGCTGACGCTGATGGATGTGATCGCCTTGTTCGAGGATTTTGGCGCCGCCAGTCGGCCGCGCCGCGAGGGCGCCGCCCAGACGACGGTTGACCAGGCGCTGGACGTGGTGCTGCACGAGATCGACGAGAACGCGCGTGCCACCTTCAGCTCGATCACGCTGGCGACGATGTTGCAGCTGGTGGCGCGTCAGCAGCGC
>JAGPBF010000040.1 GCA_018063505.1 Rhodoferax sp. | reverse complement strand
CCACAGTACCGCGCCACGCATTTCCTGCAACAGCTCGGGCGGATTCATTGTTGGATTCATGCGAAATTCCTCCGGTTTAAGGCGTCGACCGTGACGACCCTGCGCCACGATGATACGGTGGCGGTACGGCGAGGTGCCGCCTCACAGGCGCATATGCGCCAGCAAGGGTGACAGCTCTGTCGCCGCTTCGCGCAGGCGTTGCGCCACAGCGCCTGCCTGATCGTCATGCGGGATTGGGCCGGCGAGCGCCAGCGTCAGCGACGCCACCGGCGCTTGATCGCCAGATGGCAACGGCACCCCGATGGCACAAATGCCGGTGGCGATGTCACCCAGATTCAGCGCGAATCCGCGTGGACGCGAACGCGCCAGCATGCGGCTGACAGCGCGCCATCGACGGGGATCCTGGCGCTCGATGATGGCCCGGTTGTGGGCCTCGATGGCGAGTTGTTTGGCTCTGGGCAAGGGCACCACCATGGCAACGCCACCGGCCGTGAGACACAAGGGACGGCGTCCACCGACATCGAGCAGCAACGACGCCACGCGCTGCACGCCATCGTGGCGTGCCAGGCAGACCGATTCCATGCCGCTGCGGATCTTGAGGAACACGGTGCCGCGCAATTCGCGGGCCAGCGCAGCCAGCCGTGCGTGAGACGGTTTTGCCAGATCGAAATAAGGCGCCGCAGCGATGCCGATTTCGAAAGCCAGTGACCCCAGCGTATAACGCCGGGAACCGGCCACGCGGGCCGCCAGGCCTTCGTCGCACAGACTGCTCAGCAGCCGGTGCACGGTGGCTGGGTCGAGGGTCGTCTGTTGCGCCAGATCGCTCAGCCGCCAGCCGGTGCGGGTGTGGCTGGCCAGCAAGCGCAGCAGCGTGACGGCGCGGTGCAATGACCGCGTCACGTTGGAAGCTTCTCCGGCGGCTTTTGGCATAAATTGCATTCTATGAAAAAAATGTGCAAAACCATTGGCACAACGCGATGGCGCATCGATACGATGGCCTTGCACGTCGGTTCCCCCACATATTCCAGAAAGCGAGACAACCATGCCACTGCTACGCGTTCTTGCACGCCGCTGCCTGCTCGTCGGCCTTCCGCTGGCAATGCTGTCCGCTTCGGCATTACATGCCCAGACCTATCCCACCGGGCCGATCAAGGTGATCGTGCCTTATCCCGCTGGCTCGGGGGTGGACGGCGTGGCCCGCACCGTCATTGCCCGCATGGCGACCGGACTTGGCCAGCCGATCGTGATCGACAACCGCGGCGGTGCCGGCGGCAATATCGGCACGGAGCTGGTGGCGCGGGCACCCAAGGATGGCTACACGCTGCTGTTCAACGCGACCCAACTGGTCGGCAATCCTGGCATCAGCAACGTGAAGTACGACGCGATCAAGGACTTCGCACCGATTTCGCTGGTGTCGCGCGTGTCGGCCATGCTGGTGGTGCCGCCGGATTCACCAGCCAGGACCGTGCAGGAGCTTATCGCCATGGCCAGGGACAAGCCGGGCAGCCTGAGTTATGCCTCGGGAGGTAATGGTGGCATCGGCCATTACTCGGGCGAGTTGCTCAAATCCAATGGCGGCAAGCTGGACATCGTCCACGTACCGTACAAGAGCGCAGCCGAGCAGGTGACTTCGGTCATGACGGGCCAGACGCAACTGGCGTTTCCGGCGCTGCAGATCGCGCTGCCGCAGGTCAAGGCCGGCAAGCTGCGCGCGCTCGGCGTCACCGGCCCCCGGCGCAGCGCGCAGTTTCCCGATGTGCCCACGATGCAGGAGGCGATGAACCCCGGCTTCACGCTGGACGCCTGGTACGGGCTGCTGGCACCGGCCGGCACACCCGCACCGGTGATCGAACGGCTGCATGCCGAGCTGGTGAAGGTTCTGGCCGATCCTGCCGTGCGACAGTCCCTGAGCAGCGCAAGCCAGGAGATCGTGGGCAGCACGCCGGCCGAGTTTGCCGATGTCATCGCCCATGACCTGAAGTTGTGGACCGACCTGGCCGTCCAGCTCAAGGTCAAGGTGGACTGACCGCCTGCAGCGCCGACGCCGCCATGCAGATCCGATCCGTGCGCACGCTGTGCTTTGCGCAGCCGATGATCCCGATCCATGCGCAGACGTTTGCCGGTGCGCTGGAACTGGTACTGACCATCGTCGAAGCGCAGGACGGCACACAGGGATATTCGCTGGCCCGTGCGCACGGCGGCCAGTCGGGCGCTGTCATTGCGAACCAGATCGAGGCGTCGTTGCGCGCGCTGGTGCTGGGGCGCGATCCGCGCGATCCGGCGCCCTTGTGGGACTCGATGGCGGCCCTCGAACCGGCGGGCTACGTCAGTGTTTTTGCGATCAGCGCGCTGGATGTGGCGATCTGGGACCTGGCAGCCAGGTTGCAGGGCGTGTCGGTGGCGCAGCTGTGCGGCGGACGTCGCAGCCGCATGCAGGCGTATGCCAGCTCCAGCCACTATGACACGGTCGATGCCTACCTGGCGGATCTGCAGGCCGCGCTTGCGCTCGGCTTTACCGCCTACAAGGTCCACCCGTTCTACGATGCCGGGCGCGACATCGTGCTGGCGCGGGCCTTGCGCGAAGCGGCCGGCCCCTCGGCGCGGCTGATGCTCGACGCCGCCAAGCGCTACAGCCCGCGTGACGCAGTGCAGGTGGGCGAGGCCTTGCAGCAGCTCGACTACCATTGGTACGAGGAGCCGCTACCGCAACAGGACTGGGTGGCTTATCGCGCGTTGCGCCAGGCGCTGCAGATCCCGGTCATCGGCGGTGAAACCCTGCCCGGGCTTTATCCCGCGATCGCCAATGCGATCGACGCCGGTGCGTATGCCGCGGTGTTGTGCGATGTGTACTGGAAAGGCGGCATCACAGGTTGCCTGCGCACGATTGCCTTGTGCGATGCACGGGGCGTGGCGGTGGCATCGCACCATGGTGCCAGTGCCCTGATGAACCTGGCGAACCTGCATGTGTTGTGCGGTGCGACCGATGTCGACATGATCGAGGTGTTGGTGCCGCAAGAGCCTTATCAGTACGGTCTGGCCAGCTATTTGCAGGTGGGTTCGGACGGATGGGTTGAAGTTTCTGATTCACCGGGACTGGGCGCGTTGCCGGATTGGGCGTATATCGAAGCGCATCGGACATCGTGACCGGGACGGACGGCAAGCGTCGACCTGCGGCGTTTATGGCTCGGGTTCACAGCAAACGCCGCAAGCTACCCAAGGCATTTTGAAGGGTTGTCAGAAATACAGGGTTCCCAGCATGTCCAAGACGACTGAATTCGTGATTGCAACGCCTGTGCTGGCATCTCTTGATATCCAACGTAGTGTCGAGTTCTTCTGTTCGAAGCTCGGCTTCACCAGGATTCACGAAGAGCAGGGGACGTACGGCATCGTCTCGAGCGGTTCAGTCAGCATCCACTTTTGGGCATGCGCTGACCGGAAAATTGCCGAAGCAACAGGATGCAGGGTCGGCGTGCGAGGGATTGAACAGCTCCATGCGCAGTGCGCGAAAGACGGCATAGTTCACCCGAACGCTCCTCTCAAGAAAACTCCTTGGGGAAACCATGAGTTTGCGATTCTTGACCCAGACGGGAACCTTGTCACGTTCTATGAGCCTGGTGATGCCTAACATCTTGCTTCGTCCGCCTCGGCGGGTGTCGACCAACTGAAGACATTCAGTTGGCTTGCTCAATACCGGACATTTGAACCGTCAGGCTCGATGCATTTGCGGGGGCGAGGTAGCCCCGAATGGAATCATCCTCCAGCCAAGAGCCGTGCTGGCGTCAGCTCGCTCGTGCCTAGTATGGCAGCCGAATGCATCTGGGACACTACGCCATACGCCTGCCTGCTGACCTGTCATGCCGAACACACTAGAAATTTCCTGTATTTCACTCGATAGTCCCAGGTGGGGCGAGCTTGTGCACGCGTATGGGCAAGCCTCCGACGTGCCTGAGCTGTTGCGACGGGTCGCTAACGTGCCGACGTCTGCCAACGAACAGGAACCACGGTTCTCGCTCTGGAGTGCACTGGCTCATCAGAATGACGTCTATTCCGCCTCCTTTGCTGCTGTGCCGCACGTTGTACGAGTACTGGCAACGTCACCCATGACTGCCGATTCCAGCTACTTTCAGTTTCCGGCCGTTGTTGAGACGTGCAGGCAGCAGAAGGGTGTCCAAATACCCGATGATCTTCAGGCTGACTACTTCGCTGCGCTGGCGGCACTGCCCACTTTAGTGGCGCAGGCTGCCGACCGAGAGTGGGACAGTGGCTTCCTCGCCTGTGCTCTTTCGGCAGTGGCCGCAGCCAAGGGGTTTGGTAACGTCGCCGAAGCTGTACTTGAGATGACGCCGGACGTTGCCGACGAATTCATGGAGTGGCTCAACGCGCGATAGGCCCGTCGGCCTAGCCTTCATCAATTGCAGTCGACTTGAACCGGTCTCGATATTGGGCTTGTTTTGCTAGCTCGCTTCCGACCAGGAGCGGCCAGTCATTAAGCGTGCCAATTTCCAATGTTCAGGCTTGATATTGGCACCCGTCGTGCAGTATGCCGCGCATCGCAGGCTGACTTATTGCGAAACGCCGATATAGTCCGCCAACACTTACCGCTCACAATGGCTCGCTCCGTCTACTTCACCCGGTCCATGGCTGTGCTGCGCCTTCGGCGCACTCTGGAGCGAGATTTCTACCCCCGCATCCAGATGGGGTTTATCGTCTTCCTAACGGGCGGAATTGGCCTGCTCATTTCGTTCGCCCTGCTTCAGGCGGGCATCGAAAACATGGCGGTGCGCTATCCGACTTCGCTCGCTGGTGCGTACCTGGGATTTCTCCTGTTGCTGTGGCTCTGGATTCGTGTCAGGGCTGATGACATATTTGACCTTCCCAATCTTGCCGACCTTATGCCGGACGGCAAAACAAGTGGTCATCCGCCGCAGTTCAAGGCTGGGAGTGGCGGCGATTTTGGTGGGGGTGGTGCGAGTGGCACGTTCGATGGACCGGCTTCATATTCAATCGAGTCCGCTGATTCCTTGCCTTCGCTGGGTGACGCTGTAGGTGCGGCCGCTGACGCGGAAGAGTTGGCGATACCCCTGCTCGCGGTTGTTCTCGCTGCGGGTTTGGCGTTCGCTTCGCTATATGTCGTCTATTTGGCGCCGGTGCTATTTGCGGAGTTGCTTGTTGATGGCGTGTTGTCGTATGCGCTGTATCACCGACTGCGTGACACCGAAACCTCTCATTGGTTGATGACAGCGTTGCGACGCACCATAGTTCCCTTCGTGCTGACGGCAATATTCTTGGCGCTTGTCGGAATCGCTATGGGCGCATTTGCACCAGGCGCACGCTCAATAGGCGAGGTTGTTCGTCACGCCACGTTGAATCGGGCCAACTAGATTGAGTCGCCCCTTTTCTATAGATGTCTGACAAGCTCAATTTGACCAGGAGCAGACATTCCGAATCGGGACGTAATAGGCGAAACTACAACTCAAGGCGCTGGCTGCTGCTGCCGTAATTCGCCGCAAATGCGGTTCAAGGGCAACTTGATTTCCTTCGATTCATGCGATTTTCTGCCCTCAGATTTATTGCGATTTTGCTGGCATCCGCCCACATCGTTGCCGTCGCTCAGACATACGCGGCAACCAAGGGCACCTTGATTATTGGCGTTCTCACAGTTGAGAGTAGCTACGCACAAAACAGCGAGCGGCCGTCGCGAGGTGTGCCCGACACCGTGCAATTTTGGATTGGCCCCGGCGGTGCGTGGCGCATCAGGACGTATGCCATCGACCATGACATTCATCCTCACAGCTTGGGCGACCTCGGAACGATGAAGAATCGACCGACAGAGTTTGCCTACGACCACATCAAGAAACATTACAGTGACGTGCTTGCCACTACAGTGGTTTTGGAGCTTCCTGATACAGGCAACACTAACGCGGTTCGCGACGTTCTTGCGCGGAACAAGCTCAAAGGCAGCCTGGTGGTCGCACCGAACGGTTTTGCATTCTGGAATCCGGACAATGGACATTACAAGACACTGTCGGCGCCAAAGTAACCAGCCTATCCGATGCCTTGTATCGAACGATTATTGGCCGATGCGATTGCATTGGCGTGCCTCGTGGCTGTGGTTGCCGTATTCGAGTCTATAAAAGGCCAAATTCCCTTGCACAAGGTTCTCTTCATATGTGGGAAAAACAGGTGGCGTAGTCCCACTGCTGAACAGATATTCTCCGAACATCCTGGCGTCGAATGCGCTTCGGCTGGATTGAGCCACGATGCGGAGGTTCCTGTGTCAGCAGACCTGGTTGAATGGGCCGACCAAATCTTCGTCATGGAGAAGCGGCATAAGGCCAAGTTGTCCGCGCAGTTCAAGCCGCACCTACAAGGCAAAAAGGTCGTGTGCCTCAATATCCCTGACAAATACAAGTTCATGGAGCCAGCGCTCGTCACTCTGCTGGGAAACAAGGTCACTCCGTTTCTGCCCTGATTTGGATATGGGAATCTACCCGGGCGATGTGGACACCTAACGAACTCGCTTCGACCAGGAGCGCACGGTTGCCAGTGCGCACGAAAGCTGACTTGGTCGATTGCCGCACCCTGTCAGGGTGGCAAAGACGCATATTTCTTGGCACCAATGTATGCGTCGTAAGCGGCTCGCTCTGACTCTGGCCTGCTAGCTCGTTGCAGCCGCAAGCTGTACCCGCCATTTACCAATCCGTGGCCATCAATCACAGCCCAGTCGCCGACGTCAGAATCACTAATGGTGAGAACTACACCGGGCTTGAGCTTCGACAACTCTGGCGGAGCCTCAAATACAGATGCAGTAAAGCCGCTACCTTCATCGGTCTTGACGGTGAGCCAAAGCCAGATGCTCTCGTCGTCGTCGACGAAGTGCGTCTTGACCATGCGCATGGCACCGGCAGATTCCGCGTGTTCTGGTGCACGTAGAAGTGCGCGAAATGCCGGCAAAGATGCTTGGGCCTGTTGGCGCCGACAACCGTGCTCAAGTAATCAACAAGGCGCACCTGTCCGACACTAGGCGGTGGCTTAACGTGGATACGCTGAGCCCGTGATTCGCTGGAATGCCCTCTGAGTCGTGGGTGGTCCAGGGGGCATTTTCTTGGTCAAAATTTTTTCAACAGGATACAAGGCGTCCACCCCTTTCGAGAGGGCAGGTGTGTTCAATCGTGAGGTTTCTCACATTGAAGGTTTGTAGCCGGCCTGTTTTGCCCAGTCGTTGAAGAGGTCTCGCAGTTCGACCGGCAGCTCGAGCACAAAGTCGATGTCCATGGGGTACAGGTCGGTCAGGAAGTAGCGGCAGGCGTCCAGCAGGACCAGGCCTTGCCGCTCGTCCTTGGGCTTCTTTTGGATGTTGCGCTCGGGCTTCTGGGCCAGCCACAGCTTGTGCAGCGCCATCCAGCGAGGGTCCGGAACGTAGAGCGGGCACGCGCGGTACCGCTGGGTGGCCACGACAGAGAAAACGGCCTTACCCTTGAGGAGCCACTCCTGCTCGACCAGCGAGACCATGGGCTCGAAGGACTCCGAGGATGGCAGAGGCGCCATGCTGGGGGCGGCAAGGAGCTCAACCTCGTAGCCCGTGCGATTGACGGCCTGGTAAGGCTTCTTGCGGTTGAGGTCGTACGTGGGGTCCACTGAGCGAAGGACCGCCATGAGTGATTTACGGTCCGCTGCGGCAGGTGATGCTTGCGACAAAGAGACCCCAGACCCGCGGCACCAGGCCAGGTCAAAGTCCTGCGTGGGCTCATTGCCGGCGGGAAACTTTACGCGGCAGAGTGTTTCGTAGGCAGCAAACGCGTTGGTGCCCACCACCAGCAAGTCGTTGCGCAGCAGGCCTGCGACATCGAGAGCTCGCAGGAGCTCCCCTTGCCCGTCTGTCATTGTCGGCATGCGCAGTGCGCGGTATTGCCTGGCGCGTTGGTCGATGAGCGAGTCTGCGTCAGAGCTGCGCTGCTTGGCGCGCGCCTTGTCTTCTGTGAAAGCGGCGAAGCGGGCCTCGGTCTCAGGGGACCGAGCTCCCTTCGTGGTGGCGTTGTCGTTGCCGAGTTCCTTTACCGCCAGGTACTCAACGCCGCTTTTCCCCTGCCAGAACATCGACATGGGCAGTTCAGCAAGGACTTGCCGACTCTGGTGCCACTGGTCGTAGGCCGCCTCCAGGTTGGCGAGAACCTGTTCAGAATCGGACGGAAAGGGGATGAAATCTGTCTTCTTGTAAGCCATAACACGCGGATCATAAGGTATTTCCACCGGATACACGCAAATTGGCGTGCATCCGGTGGAAAGCAAATAACCGACAAAAAACTTCCGTATCCACGTTAAGCCACCGCCTAGTGTCCGACAGGTGGTTTCGACCAACACCGGACCTTCAGGTTGTTTCTCGGCAAGCAGGATGTTTGTCGTTTTGTTCGCCTACCCGCCATTCGAGCAATTTCGCCGAGAGCCCGCTTACTGTCCTTTGCAACCTGTCCAGATTCTTGGAGGCCGACCATCAGGATGATCAGCTCAAACCAGCGGCCGACGTACAAGGATTTGCCATCGCCCTGGACAACGCGTTTGGCGTAATTGACGCATGGTCACGGCGCTGGTTCAGACCGCCAGTGCCTGCACCTGCTCCAGCGTCAACCCCAGACCGAAACCCGGCGCATCGCCGGGCGTGAGCCGGCCATCGCGCGGCACGGCGGTTCCAGGCGTCAGACGCAGTTCTTCCAGCGGCACGCCGGGTGCCGAGCCCAGAAAGTATTCGCCCATGGTCGCGTTCGGCACGGCCAGGCTGAAATGTTGCCCGTAGGCGGTGTTCATGCCGGCATGCAGCATCACCGGGATGTCGGCTTGCTGCGCGGTCTGCGCGATCTTCAGGCAGCCGGTCAGGCCGCAGGCCCATCCGATGTCGGGCTGGAACACATCGAGGCTGCGCTCGCGTGCAGCGCTGGCAAAGGGCGCGGGTGTGTACCAGTGTTCGCCTCCCGCAAGGCCCTGCGCCGGTAGCCGCCGGCGCAATTCGCGCACGCCGTCCAGGTCGTCCGGCATCAGGCAGTCTTCGATCCAGCGCAAGCGGTACGCGTGCATGCGCTGCGCAAAACGCACCGCATAGTCGATGTCGAACGCCATCCAGCAATCGACCATCAGGTCCATCGCGGGGCCGATCCGCTCGCGGGCTTGTGCGATGCACTGTGCATTGGTCTCCAACCCTTGTTCGCCGTCGGCCGGTCCGAACGGACAGGCGATCTTGGTGGCCTGAAAGCCGAGCTCCAGATGCCAGTCGGTGTCATTGCCAGTGGCATAACAGTCGATGTGGGTGCGGGCCGGCCCGCCGAGCAAGTCATATACCGGTGCGCGCTGGTGTTTTCCTTTCAGATCCCACAGCGCCAGGTCGATGGCGCTGATGGCATAACTCGCCAGTCCGCCCGCGTAGGGCGAGGTCATGCCCTGCATCATCTTCCACAGGTGGTCGATATCGTCACAGGGCTCGTCCACCAGCAGCGGTGCCAGATGCTCGTTGATGATGCCGATCACCGGCGAACCGTAGCGGGTCATGCCCAGTCCCCAGCTGCCATCCTGTGCTGTGACCAGGCAAGCCACCGATGGCCATTGCGGTCGCCAGCTCGACCGCATGCGCTTGAAGCGCGCGAAATGCGCCATCGGGCTGGCCACCTCGGCATCGGCGGTCCAGGCCGGGCGGCGTGCCGGCGTGCGTGCCGGGCCCCCCACCAGGTCGCTGGCGATGGCGAACGCATGGATGGATCGGATCTTCATCGGGGGAGGCAGAGAGTGATGGCAGTCCGATTGTCGGCCCGTTGCACAGCCGGCGGAACCTGTGTGCGCGATGAGATACCCACCGCCACGCATGGGTACAGCAAAGCTTCTGGGATACTTTGTCGATGCAGTTCGTCAATGTTCCCTTGCTGGCCGTATCCACGCTGGTGTTCCTCAGCGTGTTGATCGGCCTGTTTTCGACCCGCGTCGGCTTTTCCTTCCTGCTGGTTTTTCTGCTCGCTGGCGTGTTGACGGGTGAGGACGGGATCGTCGGTTTGCGCTTTGACGACTATGTACTGAGTTTCTGGGTCGGCAACATCGCGCTGGCCATCATCCTGCTCGATGGCGGATTGCGCACCGCCTACGCGACATTTCGCACCGGGCTCAAACCCGCTTCGCTGCTGGCGTCGCTGGGCGTGGTGATCAGCGCCGGCATCACGGCGGTGGCCGCCGTGATTTTCGTGGGCCTGGAGTGGAAGACCGCCTTGTTGCTAGGCGCCATCGTCGGTTCCACCGATGCCGCGGCGGTGTTTGCGCTGCTCAACCGTTCGGGGGTCTTGCTCAATGAGCGGGTGGCGACCACGCTGGAGATCGAGTCCGGTGTCAACGATCCGATGGCGGTGTATCTGACGGTGGCCTTCATCGCGCTGATTGCCAGCGATGTCCAGGGCGGTTCGTCCATGTCGACGATGGCGCTGGACTTCCTGCAGCAGTTCGGCTGGGGTGCGTTGTTCGGAATTGCCGGTGGCTTCGCGCTGGCCGCCTTGTTGCGCAAGGTCGGCTCGCGCGACGCGGGAGGTGGCGTGTTGGCACTGCTGGTTGGCGCCGCAGGATTGGTGGTTTTTGCTGCCACCGGATTGATCGGCGGCTCTGGCTTTCTGGCGGTCTACCTGTTCGGCCTGATCGTCGCCAACCGCGCCAGTGAGGCGGTCAAGCCGATCCTGGGGGCAATGGACGGTTATGCCTGGCTGGCCCAGGCCGGCATGTTCCTGTTGCTCGGTCTGCTGGTCACGCCGTCGACGATGGTGGGTTACGTCGGCCCGGGTCTGGCGGTGGCCTTGACGCTGATTTTTGTCGCCCGACCGGTGGCCGTGTGGGTCTGCCTGCTGCCTTTCCGGTTCACGGTGCGCGAGACCTGGTTCATCTCGTGGGTCGGCCTGCGTGGCGCGGTGCCGGTGGTGCTGGCCCTTTTCCCGCTGATGGCCGGCACGCCGCAAGCTGGCGTGCTGTTCAACATCGCCTTCCTGGCGGTTGTCACCTCGTTGCTGCTGCAAGGCACGACCATCGGCCTGGTGGCACGCCGGCTCGGCGTGGCGATGCCCGATGCCAACGACGAACGGCAGACCCGGGCACTGTTTCGCGATTTCGCACTCGATGCGTCCACACCGATCGGCGCCGTCTGCATGTTCTACAACCTGCCGCAAGTGGCAGATCCACAGCAGGCACTGGGCCCCTGGATGGCGGCCCAATTGCGTCGCCCGCCGGTGGTCGGCGACAGCGTGGCCTGGGGCTCTGCGACCTTTGTCGTGCGCGAACTCGAAGCCGGCCGCATTACGCGTGCCGGTCTGGGCCTGGAGTCGGAGTAGACCGGCGCGACGGGACACGCTAGCATGGTCGCCACCATGCCCAGCGTCGGATTTGCCCTGTTCGAGACCACCATCGGCCATTGCGGCATTGCCTGGGGCCCGCAGGGCCTGACCGGCGTGCAATTGCCCGAGGGGGATGCCGACGCAACCCGGGCCCGCATGGTCGCTCGCTTCCCGCAGGCGCCCGAGCGCGCGCCACCACCGTCGGTGCAGTACGCCATCGGCAGAATTGCTGCCCTGCTGCGAGGCGAGTTCTCCGAGCCCGCCGACCTGTCGGACATCGTGCTCGACCTCAGCGGCGTACCGGCGTTCCATCAGCGTGTCTATGCGCTGGCACGGTGCATGGCGCCGGGCGAAACCATGACCTATGGCGAGATGGCGCGCCGTCTCGGTGAACCGGGCGCGGCCCGCGCGGTGGGGCAGGCACTGGGGCACAACGGCTTTGCACCGGTCGTGCCTTGTCATCGCATCCTGGCTGCCGACGGCCGCGCTGGAGGGTTTTCAGCCAGCGGCGGCGTGCGCACCAAGTTGCGGCTGCTGCAGATCGAGGGCGCACAGTTTGGCGGCGCACCGGGACTGTTTGACCCGCCGTCCCCCGGCGGGTCGCCGTGACCGGACTCAGGTCCCGATACGTCCGCCGTCGATCTTGGTGATGACGATGGTGGCCGAACGTGGGCGCTTGCCGGCGCCATAACCGGCGTTGGCCGGCCACTGGCTCTCGTACCTTGCCGGGTCGCCGACATCGGCCATCTTGGTGTTCTCGCCCGGGTGCTGGATATTGATGAACATGGCGCGACCGTCCGGGCTCTCGCACCAACCGGTGATCTCGGCGCCCCTGGGGCCGACCAGGAAACGCCTGAACGTGGCGCCGGTCTGTACCTTGCCGATGTGGGTGTCGACGCGTTTCTCGCTGCCATCGGGGCGCTTGTAGACCAGCGACTTCTTGCCGCCGTCGCCGACCTGGCCGGGAATTGCCGCCATCAGCATGCAGTTCGTGACGTCGGTGTAGGCGCCGTCGTCGGTCTGGATCCAGCAAATGCCCGTGGACGGGCTGAACACCAGGCCGTCCGGGGATGACAGGTCGTTGGAGTCGTCCAGGTTGGACAGGTTGATCGCGCCCTTGTCTGCGCCGGCTTCCGACGCGAACAGGTAGATGTCCCAGCGGAACGCCGTGTCGTGGGCACGGTCTTGTGCCATGCGCATGATGTGGCCGTTGACGTTGCCGCTATTCTTCCTGCTGCCCTTCATGTCCGAATACACACGCGGATTGGCGGCATCAGCGCCCATCTCGCCATCGAGGCTGCGATTGCTGTTGTTGGTCAACGTGAAATAGACCTCGCCGTTGCGCGGGTTCACGCCACCCCACTCGGGGCGGTCCATCCGGGTAGCGCCGACCGCGTCGGCGGCCAGGCGGGTGAAGACGGCGATGTCGGCGTCGGACGTGAAACTGAAGTCCGGGTTGGCGGCGACGATCGGGTTGTTCATCGACAGCTCCAGCCATTGGCCCGTGCCGTCTTCCTTGAACTTGGCAACGAACAACGTGCCCTTGTCCAGGTATTTGTCGCCAACCGCCAGCCGGTTCGCCGGCATGGCGTCCTTGTCGTCCCAGCGGGCGCTGGAAACGAACTTGTAGATGTATTCGCCGCGCGAGTCGTCGCCCATGTAGGCCACCACCGGCTGTCCGGCCACCGGTTTGGCAAAGGTCGCATTTTCGTGGCCCATGCGACCCAGCGCGGTGCGTTTGCGCAAGGCCGTGGAGCCATCGTAGGGGTCGAGCTCGACGATGTAGCCAAAGCTGTTCATCTCGTTGCGGTAGTCGTCACGGGCACTGGCGCCGACGGCGCCGTTGTTCCAGCGCACGTACATGTCCTGCGGGCCTGCGCTTTCCCAGCCATGGCGGCTGGCGGCGCCCGCCTTTCGGCCGTATCGCTCCAGCGCCAGCACCGATGGATCCTTCTTGCCGCGACGATCGTCGTCCTTGGCATCGCGATGGAAGTAGCCGAACCAGTTCTCCTCGCCCGATACATAGGTCCCCCAGGGCGTCTTGCCGGTGCCGCAGTTGTTCAAGGTGCCGCGCGTGCGCGTGGCATCCGGGCTGTAACGGGTTACCAGGTGCGCGCTGCCACGGGCCGGTCCGTGGATGTCGGCCGGCGTCATGGGCGTGACGCGCCGGTTGAACGACGAGTCCGGCTTGTAGGCCCACTTGCCACCACGTGCCTCGACCTCGACCACGGCCAGGCCGTGGATCATCAGTTCCTTGTCGACTTCGGAGGCCTTGCGCGGCAGCGATGCGCCGCCACCGTCGGCATGCAGGAAGAACGCGGACAATTTTTCGTCCGTCGTGGCTTCGTGGTTCATCGCGATCAGGCCGCGGCTGGCATGGTTGACGGAGGGGCGGCCGCTGGCGTCCAGGCTGAACCATTCCATGCCGTCATGGTGGTCGCCCGAACGCTTGTCGAAATCCGTATCAGAACCATCGTTGCGGAACGGGGCTGCGCCGCGCAGGATCGGGTCACCCAGTGCGATCAGCACATCGGCGCGATAACCGGCCGGGACGTGCACGGCGTCGTCCAGGCTCCTGGCAACCGGCGCGAAACCGAGTTGAGCCACAGGCGCGTCGGTGCCCATCGCATCGGGGGTGCCGGTGCTGGTGGCGCACCCGGTCAGCGCCAGGCCACCGAACGCGACACCCGCTGCGACGCCGGTGCTTGCGCGCAGCACGCTGCGTCGGCTCAGGCGTTGTGCCAGGATGTCATCGAAATGGGGATTGGTGCCGGGGTTGGCGTTGTCATCGTTGAAGGCATTGCGCGGCGCAGAGAAGTCGTTTTTCATGGGACCCGTGGTGAGTTGAACGTCAGTGCGCGAGCATCGATCAGCCAGATGACAGGAGCGTGACAATTTCCGGTCAAGGCGAAGCAGCCACATCATGCAAGAATGAGTGGCCGCCGCCCATTGGAGCGTATGTCCCGCCTTGCCAAGTTTCTGCTGGTATTGCTCTTCGCTGCCGTGTGCCTCGGTGGAGCGGCCGTGCTGGTATTGCAATTGCCGACTTTCGGCGGCGAGATCACGGGCGAGCGGCTCGAGCGCATGCGCCGTTCGCCCGAATACGTCGACGGCCGATTCGTCAATTCGCCGCCATATAAGGGATCGCTGGCGCTTTGGCAGAACCTGCAGGACTACTCGGCAGGCCAGGTTCGCACGCCGTCGTTCGCGATTCCGGTAATGCCTTTGCCCACGGGCAGCCTGCAGGCGCCCCCGGTGTCGGGCCTGCGTGCGATCTGGTTCGGCCACTCCACCGTATTGCTCGAGATCGATGGCGTGCGCATCATGACCGACCCGGTGCTGTCACAACGCGCCTCGCCGTTCCAGTTCATCGGCCCGGAGCGGATGCACCCGCCGCCGATCCCTTTGAGCCGGCTCGAAGGGATCGACGCCGCGGTGATCTCGCACGACCACTATGACCATCTGGACATGGACACGGTGTTGCAGCTGGCGCGCGGCAGGACGCATTTTTTTGTCGGCCTGGGCATCGGGGCCCATCTCGAACGCTGGGGCGTACCGCCGGCGCAGATCCATGAGATGGACTGGTGGGAGACGATCGTGTTCAAGGGCGTGGAGATACACAACACGCCGGCACGCCACTATTCAGGCCGCAAACGCATGGACGACTCCACCTTGTGGTCGTCGTGGATGATCAAGGGCGCCGGATATTCGGTGTATTACAGCGGCGACACCGGGTACGGACCTCATTTTGCCGAGATCCGCCGGCGCCTGGGGGCACCCGACATGACCTTGATGAAGGTCGGAGCTTATGGCAACAGCTGGCTCGACATCCACATGGATCCGGAGTCGGCGCTCAAGGCGCAGCGCGATCTTGGCAGCAAGTTCCTGCTGCCGGTGCACTGGGCCACTTTCAACATGGCGTACCACGCATGGGTCGAGCCGATCGAACGCACACTGGCCGCTGCCAGAGACACCGATGTGCAGGTGATCACGCCACGGGTGGGTGAGCCGTTTGAGTTCGGCAAGCCGTTCAACAACACGCACTGGTTTCGACGACCGTAGGCTCTGCGGCCAGACCGCTGGCTGGCCGCAGATTGACCGACATCAATGTCGGTACTGCAGATGCCCACCATGATGGGCCTGGCTCATCAAATCGGGGAAATCTGCCATGCCTGCCAATCACTACATCCGCTGGTTCAAGGAACTGTCGCTCGACGACCTGGCACTGGTGGGCGGCAAGAATGCGTCTCTGGGCGAAATGTTCCAGCAACTCACACCGCTGGGCGTGCGAATCCCCGACGGATTCGCGGTCACTGCGTCGGCCTACTGCGATGCACTCGATGCTGCCAACGCCTGGCCCGAGCTGCATCGCCTGCTCGACACGCTGGACAAGCGTGACACCGACGCGTTGGCGCGTGCCGGTGCGCGTGCGCGCGAGATCGTCTATGGTGCGGCCATGCCGGCCGCGGTGGAGCAGCAGTTGCGCCAGGCCTGGCGCGAGCTCAAGGCCGCCACCGGCGAATCGCTGAGTGTGGCGGTGCGCAGTTCGGCCACGGCCGAGGACCTGCCAAACGCCAGCTTTGCCGGGCAGCACGATACCTACCTGAACGTGCAGGGCGAGGAAATGCTGATCGACGCGGTCAAGCGCTGCCAGGCGTCGCTGTTCACCGACCGCGCAATCTCCTACCGCATCGACAACGGCTTCGACCATTTCAAGGTGTTCCTGTCGGTGGCGGTGATGCAGATGGTGCGCAGCGACCGGGCCTCGGCCGGTGTGATGTTCACCATCGATACCGAATCGGGCCATCCCGATGTGGTGTTCATCACCGGTGCCTGGGGCCTGGGCGAAAACGTGGTGCAGGGGGCGGTCGATCCGGACGAGTTCTACGTGCACAAGCCGACCTTCGTCAACGGGTTTCGCAGCGTATTGCGCAAGACGCTGGGCGACAAGCAGGTGCACATGGTGTACGCACCCGGACGCACCCGCGAGCCTGTCATCAACAAGCCGACACCCAGGGCCGATCGCAAGCGCTACTGCCTGAGCGATGCCGATGTGCTGGTGCTGGCCGATGCCGCGATCAAGATCGAGGACCACTACAGCCAGCGTGCGGGCCAGCGCCGCGCGATGGACATCGAGTGGGCCAAGGACGGGCCCGATGGCGAACTCTTCATCGTGCAGGCCAGGCCCGAGACCGCCATCTCGCAGCGCAACGCATCGAAGCTCGAGGAATACGTGCTTGATGGAACCGGCAATGTGCGCGCCCAGGGGCGTGCGGTCGGCGCCAAGATCGCCACCGGCAAGGTGCGTGTCGTCACCGACGGGCAACACCTGTCGGCGTTCCGCCCTGGCGAGGTGCTGGTGGCCGACACGACCACGCCGGACTGGGAGCCCGTGATGAAAACCGCCGCCGCGATCGTGACCAACCGTGGCGGGCGCACCTGCCATGCGGCCATCGTCGCGCGCGAACTCGGCATTGCCGCAGTGGTCGGTGCCGAACATGCGAGCGAGGTGCTGCGCGACGGAGACATCGTCACCGTGTCCTGCGCTGAAGGCGCGGCCGGCAAGGTCTACGAGGGCGAGGTGAAGTTCCACAAGATCGTCACGGACCTGAGCGGTCTCAAGCGCCCTGCCACCGACATCATGGTCAACCTGGGCAATCCGGAACTGGCATTCCAGGTCAGCCAGATGCCGTGCGACGGGGTCGGACTGGCGCGCATGGAGTTCATCATCAATGAACACATCAAGGTGCACCCGATGGCGGTATTGCATCCCGAGCGCATTGTCGACGTGGCCGAGCGCGAGCGGGTGCTGGCATTGTCCAGTGCTTACAAGGACGGACGCAGCTATTTCGTCGAACGCCTGGCCGAAGGTGTCGGCACCATTGCCGCCGCTTTTTTTCCGCGGCCGGTGATCGTGCGGCTGTCGGATTTCAAGAGCAACGAATACGCCGCGCTGCTGGGCGGGCGCGATTTCGAGCCACACGAGGAAAACCCGATGCTGGGCTTTCGCGGTGCGGCGCGCTACATCCATCCGGCATATGCCGAAGGATTTGCGCTCGAATGCGAAGCCATGCTGCGCGTGCGCGAGGTGATGGGCCTGACCAACCTCAAGCTGATGGTGCCGTTCTGCCGCCGCCTGGACGAAGCGCGCAGGGTGCTGGCAGCCATGGCCGGGCATGGCCTGGAGCGTGGCAGGAACGGGCTCGAGGTCTATGTGATGTGCGAGATCCCGAACAACGTGTTGCTGATCGACGAGTTCGCCGAGTTGTTCGACGGTTTCTCGATCGGCTCCAACGACCTGACCCAGCTCACGCTGGGCGTGGACCGCGACAGCGCGATCGTGGCGGAGTCGTTCGACGAACAGGACCCGGGCATGCTCAAGATCCTCAAGATGGCGGTCGAAGGCGCCAGGCGCAACAAGCGCCATTCAGGCATCTGCGGCCAGGCGCCGTCCGATCACATCGAGGTCGCGCGGTATCTCGTCGAGTTGGGCATCGACAGCATCAGCCTGACACCGGACCGGGTGCTGCAGACCATGCAGGTGGTGCAGGAGATCGAGGTGGCGCTGGGGCGGCCGCCGCGGGCAGGGGACTGAGCGGGGTCGACTGCATCCTGGTTCTGCAGAGCAAGCGGTTACAGTCATTCCGATCCCGCCCCGGCCGCCGACGGCACAACGCCGAGACCCGTGTGCGGCTTGGACCCGCCTGCACCGGATGCCACCACCCATTCCTTCCCCGGCCGAGGCCGGGCCTGAAACCACCGCCCCGCCGACTTCGCCGACGCTGCGCGTCGTGCCCTGGATGGCTGGCTGGCTGGGGCTGATGGTCGTGATGGCTGTGTCGGGCCGCCAGGCGACACGCGAACTCGATGTGTTCCAGATCATGGAGGTCCGCTCGTTGATCGGGCTGTTGTTGCTGGCGCCGCTGGTTTACGCGGCCGGCGGCCTGCGCGCCATGGCCACGGCGCGCCCCGGGCAACATGTGGTGCGCAATGTCGTGCATTACGGCGCCCAATATGCCTGGCTTTATGCGTTGACGCTGATCCCGCTGGCGCAACTGGTCGCGCTGGAGTTCACGATGCCGATCTGGACCCTGCTGTTGGCAGCGGCCTTCCTGGGCGAGCAGCTGCACCGCTGGAAAGTTGTCGCCGTGGTGCTGGGGGTGGCCGGCGTCGTGCTGATCGTGCGGCCGGCCCAGGCCGGCGTCAGCCCGGGCCAGCTGATTGCGCTGGCCGCGGCCGGCGGGTTTGCCGTGTCGGTGATCCTGGTCAAGTCGCTCACGCGCAGCGAGGAGGCGACAAAGATCATGTTCTGGATGCTGGTCGTGCAGTCGGTGCTCGGTGTGTGGCCGGCGCTGGCGACCTGGCGCTGGCCGTCACCTGCCGTGTGGGGCTGGCTGGTCGTGATCGCCTTCTGTGGCACCTTCTCGCATTACTGCATGGCCCGTGCGATGCGCCACGCGCAGGCGACCGTGCTCGTGCCGATGGATTTCCTGCGGGTGCCGCTGACGGCACTGGCCGGTTGGGCCATCTATGCCGAGCAGATCGATTTGTTCATGGTGCTCGGGACGGCTCTGATCCTGGTCGGGAATCTGCTGAATCTGCGTCCGGTGCGGGCCGGGCAATAGCCCGCGTCGTAGGGCCCTGCTGCGCAGCTGGGCCAACGAAACCTGGAAATTCAGTGCTGGCGCGAAGTGCAGGACGTTTGGGTTGATCGTGTCAGGGCTTGTTTTCCCATGGCCGATCGTGACTGGCGGTCAGCTTCGGGGAAAGTCGACGGATTCCAGAAGACTGGGTGTTGTCACACGAATTTTGGATCCGCCTTCTCCAAAGCGGTCATTGGATCGTAGTCGTCGCAGCCGGCTTCACGGCCAATAATTCTTGAAGCGCAGCACCCACGCTCGACCAGTACCGGACGGTCGCTGCACAAGTCGACTGGCAAAGCCGGATTGATGCCCGATCCGTCGGTTCGAGGATTTTCCCGTGCTCATATCCAAGCGCCTTGACTATATGTATCATATATGCATAATTCCAGCATGGAGTTCGAGTTCGACCCGGGCAAGGCACGCACCAACCTTCGCAAACATGGTGTGAGCTTTGCCCACGCCGAACAAGCACTTCGGGATGAAATGGCCATTACTATCGAAGACCCTGATGCCACGGGCGAGCAGCGTTTTGTCACGCTGGGCATCGACGCATTGGGACGGATTTTGGTGGTCATTCACGCCCAGCGTGGGGAGCGGACACGTGTCATTTCCGCTCGCAAGGCATCCGCCGGTGAATCAAAGAGATACCATGCGTGACGAATACGACTTCAGCAAGGGAAAACGTGGCGCCGTCATTGCGTCGTCGGGCAAGACGCGCGTCACCATCATGCTTGATGACGACGTCATCGAAGCATTTCGAGCGCGTGCGGACAGCGCTGGTACCGGCTATCAGACGCTCATCAATGCCACCCTGCGAGAGGCTGTCGCTGGCGCAAAGGACAAGCAGAAGCCAATCACGGTTGCAACACTGCGACGGGTTCTGCGCGAGGAACTTCAAGCGTCCTGACCTCAAGAATCCTGGTTCTTAACGCCCGCTGTGCAGCATGACCTGTGTCACCTACGGGCACGTAGCCGAATTCCACGAACTGCTTCAGACTGGAGTCGAACTGGGCAACCGGAAAACGACCCGCCGTGAACGACTGGACCCGCTGCTCAGGAGTCCGTCGCGCATCGTCCTTTGCCTGGGCCGACAGCCCCATTTGTAGCCTCGGCAAACCGACCCCGCTGTCTCTTCCCGATCAACGGCGTGTCTCTCGCCTGGTTAAGCAGCGACACTGACTGCGGCAGGTCTCGTCCAGGATCGCCGTCTGTATTTCCGGCTGGCGCGAATGCGTGGGCTGAACGGGGCAACTGCTACGATGGATTTGCGGCCAGTCGACTACTGGTGTTTGAGTGAATGAGGGGGTAAGAAGTGGCCAAACTTTTTGCGATCTACCAGCAGCCAAAGGATCCGGCTGCGTTCGACGACTACTATTTCAACAAGCATGTGCCGCTGGCCAAGACCATTCCTGGGCTGATCAGCTACGAAGTCACCAATGGCGACGTTATGGGTATGGCGGGCAAACATGCCGTATATCTGGTCGCGATCCTTGAATTCGCTTCCATGGCTGCCATTCAGGCCGCGATGGCTTCATCTGAAGGACAGGCCACCGCAGCTGACCTGGGGAATTTTGCCGGGGCAGGCGTTGACATCATGATCGGTGATACGCGAATGGTTTGAATTGGGTTTGCCAGCAGTTGGCTGAGCGTCCCTGTCAGCGCCGCGGCTTGTCGCTGTGCGACACCTCGTAGCCGTCGGCCACGTAGGCCGGGCCTTTCATCAGCCACACGATGATGCAGCCGATGGTGACCGTCAGCACCAGTGTCCAGATCAGGATCACCAGGCCGATCATCGCGTAGTCGAACATCTGGATGTTGCGCGCCAGAGCGGCCGCGGTGCTGCCGGTCAGCAGGTAACGCGCGGCAAATGCCATCAGCGCCGGCAGCAGCGTGCCGGCCAGCCACACAGTGGGCATCAGGCGCAACAGCCGCAACTCGAGTCCGGCCGGCGTGCGTTGGTAACCAGGGAGTTTTCGGAGCCAGTTCACCAGGGAATTCTAGGCGGCTTGCGCAGTGTTCACCGGCAACTGCCGATGCTGGCGCAGTGTCGACGACCACAGGCATCAATCGCGTTGTGGATTCCGGTCAAAGGCGACGCCACCAGACTGCGGCCGCGGCCGCCAGATGATCGGTCAACCGTGGGCGACTGCCTGCAGCGCGGGGCGGGCATCGATCAAGCCTGGCGCATGCCATACAGGTGCCAGGCCGGTCATCTTGTCCAGAAAACCAATCGCGCTTGTGGGGTCTTGCGCGGCGTTTTCCAGGTAACTGGGCCAATACTGTGGCAAATCGGGATCGAGTTCGAACGGCGGTGCACCGATCTGCAGCCGCAAGGCCTGCAGCAATGTCAAACCAAAGCTGGTGATCAGCGTGCCGGGTGTGGCACCCGTGTAATCCCGGTTGTCAACGATGGGGTGCCAGTGCAGCAATGGCCGTCGATGTTCGCTCGCTCCTTGTGCCGTGAACAGATGCTGCAACAGCAACCCGGCCATGGCATGGCGGAAATCGAGCGGATTGCGTGGCTCCAGCCAATCGTGCATGTCGACGGCCTGCACCCAGTCGAAAAAAACACGGCACAGGCCTTCCTGGTCGATGGTGATCGCCATGGCATGCCGTTCGGCAGCTTGCTGCAAGGCGGTTCGCGACGCGGGTTCAAACCACCGCCATGCGACGGCCCGGTTGCGCAGATCGGGCGCCTGCACCCAGCTGTCACGCAAGCCTTCGAGGATCAGCATGGGTCGATATGGCGAAAGACAAAGGCGAACTCGGTGGCAAGTGCTTCGCTCGCCGCCGGGTGCTGCAGTGCGTTTGCGAAGCAGGCCAGACGTGCCAGTGTGATGTCAGTGGCCAGGCGCAGGCAGTCGGCGGCATTGGCGTGCCCCGGCTGCCCTGGTGTGACGGACCCGACCGCCAGCACCACAACCAGCAAGGCGCGCAGCAATTGCGGCGGCGCTGCAGCGTCCTGGGCCTGCGCGATCCAGGGCGGCACTGTCGCGTCGTGCACGGGCTGGATCGACAGCAACACCTGCAACAAATGCGCGCACAAGCGCGCATGGTCTTTTGCTGTTTGTCGTGGCGCCGCCCCCCCGGCACCGGCCTGAGCGCGCCAGATGTCGTGCAATTGCCAATAGGCGCTGTCCACAGAGCGCTGGTGCACCTGCCAGTGGCTGCTGGTGTCGGGCTGCTGCGCCAAGGCATGCCGGATCAGCCAATAGAAGACCTCGGCGAAAAGACCGGACGGATTGCGCGAATCACCGGATGCCAGGTAGTGCGCGAGCGGCAGCAACTGGAATTCCAGTGTCCGGTAAGGTCCGTCGTCCAGTACGGTTGCCGATGCACGGTGCTGCGCCGACTCCAGCTTTTGCAGTGTCTGGCGGGCGGCAGAATCGATCAGCCCGTGCAGCTTTTCGAACTTGCCGCTGGTACCCAGCGGCCCTGCCTGTTGGGCCAGACGCGGAGCCAGATCGTCGACCAGCCAGTGCGCGCCCAGATGAAGATGGACCCCCAGTGAACGCAGGCCGTCCTTGAGCGACAGTTCAACTGCCGTGAGCACGGGTTGCTGCGTTGGCGTGCGGGTCGTTGTCGGGATCATGGCGAATTCCACGGAAGGATTGCGGTAGCATGTTCGCAAGGGCGGAACAAGGTTCTGGTCGTGATTTTGCACCCGAACGCCATCGTTTGCCACGATCGAAGAAATGGCCGCAAGCATGAAAAACAAGAATCGGCAGCAATTGCCGGTGCCGCCGGCAGACGATCCGTCGCCGGCCAGTGCCAGCTCCGGACCTCAATTGCGCAACAAGCGCATGCGCCTGCGTGTGGCCTGGATGTACTACGTCGAGGAAATGACGCAGAGCGCAATTGCGCAGCACCTGGGCATCGGCCGGGTGACGGTCATTCGCCTGCTGGCCGATCTGCGCGAGCGCAATGAGATCAAGTTCAACATCGAGAACGACGTCCCTGAGTGCCTGGTGCTCGAGCGCGCGCTGGAGAAGAAGTTCCATCTGCAGGACGCGATCGTCGCGCCACTGTCCGATCCGAAAGCCGATGCCACGATTGCCGTCGCTGCAGCGACCGGCCAATACACCGCAGGCATCTTGCGCGCCGGGATGCGCATCGGGGTGGGTTGGGGGCGCACGTTGCATGAGTCGCTGCGTTTCATGACCGATGCGCCAGTGGCCGATCTCAGCGTCGTGTCCCTGCTCGGCGGCATCACCAAGGTGCGTCGTTTTAATCCTTCCGAGTTTGCCTGGCGTTTTTCAAGCCTGTTCCAGGCGGAGTGTTATCTGATGACCGCCCCCGCAGTGGTTGACTCGCCCCAAACCCGTCAAACCCTGATCGACCGTTGTGGTCTGGCCGACGTGTTCGAGAACGCGAAGTCGCTGGACACGGTGCTGGTGAGCGTGGGTGATGTCACGCGCGAAGGGACCGCCTATCGGTACGGAGTGCTTCCCGAGCAGATGCGACAGCGTTTTGTCGAGATGGGCGCCGTCGGAGACTTGCTGTTTCACTATTTCGACCGCGACGGCAAACTGATCCAGGATCCGATCCAGGGCCGCGTGATGTCGGTCCCGGTCGAAACCCTCAAGGCAGTGCCGCAGCGCATCGTGGCCTCTGGCGGTGCCCACAAGGTCGAAGCCCTGCTGGGTTCGTTGCGCTTGATTGCGCCCACGACCCTGATCACGGATGAGCATTGCGCCCGCGCGCTGCTCGCATTGGCAAACGACGGCGACGGGTGATCCTGGTTCAACACCAATCCCATCGGGCGAGCACGTGGTGTTTTTTCGGTCTTCGGGTTAACCCTTGACCCCTGGTTCGGTGCGGGTAAGTTCTTGCAGCTTGATGGTACATAAGTCTAGAATGGCGCACATATGTACACTTTCGCTGTACGGCAAATGGATCTTCCATGACGGGATTTCAAGCAAGCGGCCTGGCCGCAGATCTGGCGGCCCTTGAGGCCACCGGAAAGCCGATCCGGATCGGCCTGATCGGTTCGGGCATGATGGGTACCGACATCGTGACCCAGGTGCTGCAGATGCGCGGCATCGTGGTGGCGGCCATTGCCGACATCCATGTGCCGGCTGCCGTGGCAGCACTGGCCTCGGCCGGCCATGACGCAGACGCACATCGGATCGTCGATAGCGCCAGCGCGCTGGAGCAGGCCATTGGCGACAAACGCATCGCCATTACGCAGAACGCCGACCTGGTGTGCGCCTGCGCGATGATCGACGTGGTGGTGGACGCCACCGGCAAGCCGGACGTCGGTGCCCAGATCGGCCTGACCGCGATGGAGTACGGCAAGCACCTGGTGATGATGAACGTCGAAGCCGACGTGACGATAGGCGCCTACCTCAAGCACGAGGCCGACCGCCTGGGTGTGGTCTATTCGCTCGGCGCGGGTGACGAACCCAGCGCGACGATCGAACTCATCAACTTTGTCTCGGCGCTGGGTTATCCGGTGATAGCGGCGGGCAAAGGCAAGAACAACCCGCTCAACGTCGATGCCACGCCGGACGACTATGCCGGCCAGGCGCTGGACATGGGCCTCAATCCACGCATGCTGGTGGAATTTGTCGATGGCTCCAAGACAGCCGTCGAGATGTCGGCGATCGCCAATGCGACCGGCCTGGTGCCCGATATTGCCGGCATGCATGGGCCGGCGGCCTCGCTCAAGGACCTGCACAAGGTGTTGTGCCCGGTGGCCGATGGCGGCATTCTTGGACGCAAAGGGGTGGTGGACTACACCATCGGCAAGGATGTGGCACCGGGCGTGTTCGTGGTGGCCGAAATGGCGCATCCGCGGCTGCGTGAGCGCATGGACTATCTCAAGCTGGGTACGGGTCCGTACTACACGTTTTACCGGCCCTACCATTTGTGCAGCCTCGAGGTGCCATTGACCTGTGCGCGTGCGGTTTTGTACAAGCGCGCCGACATGGCGCCGTTGGCCCGCCCCTCGGCCGAAGTCTGTGCGCTGGCCAAGCGTGATCTCAAACCGGGCAATCGCCTCGACGCGATCGGCGAATACACCTACCGCGCCTGGGCCATGGCCGCGACCGAAGCCCGCACCGCCAACGCCGTGCCCTGCGGGTTGCTCGAGCGCGCCACCGTCACGGCACCGGTGCGCAAGGGCGAGTTGCTGACCTATGCGAACACCGCGGTGCTGCAGGACTCGCGCATTGTCGAACTTCGTCGCCGGCAGGACGCACTGGTGTACGGGGCATGAGCCGCCGGGCCGCTCCCAAGGCGAATAGTCCCGCAGCGCAAAGCGCGGAGGGAAATTCTGTGAGCCGCCGGGCCGCTCCCAAGGCGAATGGTCCCGCAGCGCAAAGCGCGGAGGGAAATTCTGTGAGCCGCCGGGCCGCTCCCAAGGCGAATGGTCCCGCAGCGCAAAGCGAGCCTGCTTGCAGCCTGGCGCCGGTGCCGGCTTATACGCGGCTGGGCCGCGAGACGCTGCACAAGGCGTTGCGCCAGATGGAACTGATCCGGCGTTTCGAGGAGGGTGCGGAACAGGCCTATATGCGGGGGCTGGTGCATGGCACCATGCATTTGTCGATCGGGCAGGAAGCCAGCGCGGTGGGTGTGGGTATCAACCTGCAGGAGCTTGACTGCATCACGTCGACACATCGCGGGCATGGCCATTGCATCGCCAAAGGAGCC
>JAGPBF010000208.1 GCA_018063505.1 Rhodoferax sp. | reverse complement strand
TGTGCAGGCGCCTTCGACGCTCCAAAGTGGCCTTCGCGGCGCCTCGGCGGCGTCTGCAGCCGAATTCGTCGCCAAAGCCAGCGCCATGGGCGTGGACTGCGGCAAACGAAAAACTCTCAGCCTCTGACTCCGCGATGGTCAAGATCGACCTGTCCAAGATGGGCGCAGAGCGCTCGCGTATCCTGGCCGAGTGGACCAAGCGCTACGACGGCAAGTCCGCGCCGAAGTAAGCCAACGGCCACCGTTCCGATTCACTGAAAACTGTGGGGAGCAACGCCTGATCGTGCGATCAGGCGTTGTGGTCCGCGCGCGAGCATGCAAGAAAAAGAAGACGCCCCAAAGCCCCGATCGCCGTACCTGCGCATCGATCACCTGACGAAACAGTTCGGCAGTTTTTGGGCCCTCAAGGATTTATCGCTGGAAGTGTTTCCCGGCGAATTCGTCTGTTTCCTTGGCCCGTCCGGTTGCGGCAAGACCACCTTGCTGCGCGCGATCGCGGGTCTGGAGACCCAGACCTCGGGACGCATCTTCCAGGCCGACCGGGAAATATCAAATCTACCGGCATCTCAACGTGATTTCGGCATCGTGTTCCAGTCGTACGCGCTGTTTCCCAATCTGAGCGTGGCCGAAAACGTCGGCTACGGCCTGGTCAGTCGGCGCATGCCCCGGGTGGAAATCGCAACCCGCGTAGCCGATCTGCTACGCCTTGTCGGATTGCCCGACTCCGGACCGAAATACCCGGCTCAACTCTCGGGTGGAATGCAGCAGCGCGTGGCACTGGCACGGGCGCTGGCCTTGTCGCCGGGCCTGTTGTTGCTGGACGAGCCGCTCAGCGCGCTCGATGCACGTGTGCGTGCCTATCTGCGTCAGGAGATCCGCCAATTGCACAAGCGCCTGGGTGTCACCACCATCATGGTGACGCACGACCAGGAAGAGGCGCTGACCATGGCCGACCGCATCGTCGTGATGAACCACGGTGTCATCGAGCAGGTCGGTACACCGATGGAAATCTACCGCGAACCTGCCAGCGCCTTTGTGGCCGACTTTGTCGGCAAGACCAACCTGCTGGCCGGTATCGTCGTCAAACCGGGGCTGGTGCGTTACGGCGCGATGGACCTGAGCTGCGCCATCGATATCCGGCCCGGCCCTGGCAGCGAGGTCACGCTGGCGATCCGGCCCGAAGACGTGGTGGTACGCAATGTCGATGCCGGCGCCGAAAACACCTTCGCGGTGCGTGTCGCCGAAATGGAGTTTCTCGGATCGTTCTGCCGCGTTGGCTTGTCCATCAATGGCGGCAAGTCTGCATTATTGGCAGACTTTTCCATCAACACCGTGCGCGACCTGTCGATCACCGAAGGCATGGACATGCTGGTCGGCCTGCCCGCCGAGCGCATCCGGGTGTTCCCCGGCGCGCCCAACCCGTCGTGACCGCTACAACCCATAACGCGCCAGTGGCTGGCGCCGCGCCGGTGACCCGGCGTCGCCTGGACCGTGACGACTGGCTGATGCGCGCTGGCATCTGCCTGCTCATTGGCTGGCTCGGTATCACGCTGGTCCTGCCCCTGTGGTGGCTGCTGTCCAAGAGCTTCCAGAACCAGAACGGCGATTTTGTCGGCCTGGCCAATTACATCGTGTATTTCTCGACGCCGGCCTTGTTTGCCTCGGTCTGGAACAGCCTGTTCATTGCTTTTCTGTCCACCGCGATCGTGTTGCCGCTGGCCTTCATCTACGCCTACGCCTTGCAGCGCAGCTGCATGCGCTGGAAGGGCCTGTTCCAGGCCCTGGCGCTGATCCCGATCCTGGCGCCTTCGCTGTTGCCAGCCATCTCGCTGATCTATCTGTTCGGCAACCAGGGTTTTCTGAAGGAGTGGATGTTCGGCGCCGAAATCTACGGTCCGCTGGGCATCGTGATCTCGCAGGTCTTCTACTGCTTTCCGCATGCCCTGATGATTCTGCTGGCGGCGCTGTCAATGGCCGACTCGCGGCTGTATGAGGCTGCCGATGCATTGGGTGCGTCCAGGACGCGCGTGTTTTTCACGGTGACGCTGCCAGGCGCCAAATACGGTGTCATCAGTGCCGGCTTCGTGATCTTCACGCTGGTCATGACCGACTTCGGCATTGCCAAGGTCATCGGCGGCCGCTTCAACGTGCTGGCCACCGACATCTTCAAGCAGGTCATCGGACAGCAGAATTTCGAAATGGGCGCGGTGGTTGGCTTCGTGCTGCTGATTCCGGCGGTGGTGGCCTTCATGGCCGATCGCATCATCCAGGGCCGGCAGGTGGCCTTGTTGTCGGCGCGCGCCGTACCCTTGATTCCCAAGCCAGATTCCGGCCGCGACAACGGCTTGTTCATATTCTGTTCGGTTGTCGGTGCGCTGATCTTTGTGCTGCTGGCGATGTCGGTATGGGCCTCTTTCGTGTCGCGCTGGCCATACAACCTCGCGCTGACGCTGAAAAACTACAACTTCGGCGACTACGACACCAACGGCTGGTCCGCCTATTTCAACTCGGTCGAAATGGCCGCCTGGACCGCCGTCATCGGTACCATCATCGTATTTGTCGGCGCCTACCTGCTGGAGAAGACCCGATCGTTCGGGGCCGGGCGCGGGATCGCGCAGTTCATGGCGATGCTGCCGATGGCCGTACCCGGTCTCGTGCTGGGGCTGGCCTATATTTTCTTCTTCAACGCCAAGGGCAATCCGCTTGGCTTCATATACGCCACCATGGCCATCCTGGTGGTCAACTCGGTCACGCACTTCTACACGGTCAGCCACCTGACGGCGACCACCGCGCTCAAGCAACTCGACCATGAATTTGAAGCGGTTTCGGCTTCGCTCAAGGTCTCGCTGTTGCGCACGATGACGCGGGTGTCGGTGCCGGTATGCCTGCCGGCCGTGCTCGACATCAGTATCTACCTGTTCGTCAATGCGATGACGACGGTCTCGGCGGTGATTTTCCTGTATTCCACCGACACCAAACTGGCGGCGGTCACCGTCATCAACATGGACGAATCGGGATTCACTGCCGCCGCTGCCGCCATGGCCGTGGCCATTGTGGCAACCTCGGCCACGGTCAAGATCCTGCACCTGTTGATTACCCGCCGATTGCAGGGCGGTACACAGGCCTGGCGCCAGCGCTGACGCGCCTGGTCGGATCGGTTTGGCGGCGGGCACGCTGCCCGTTCCTATCCTGCACCGTCGGCACCTTCCGTCCTACATTGCAGCATCGCGCGTGGTGGCACCATCGCCGCTGTTTCACTTTGCAGGACACGCCAGGTACCAGCCGCGACATGGCGGGCCAAGGCATGTAAGCCCACGATGGATCCCTCTACATTGAACCTGCAAGCCGCCCACCTGAGCCCGCACGGTATTGCGATGGGGCTCTTTACAGTGGTTCTGCTGGCCATTTTCATCTGGGACAGATGGCCGGTGGCCACCGTCAGCCTGGCGATGCTGGTGGCCATTCCGCTGGGCTTCGAACTGATGCCGTATACCGGGACGGACGGACCGGTAGACCCCAGCCGATTCTTTTCGGGCCTGGGTCACCCCGCGCTCGTGGCGATCTGTGCGCTGATGGTGCTGGGCCATGCGCTGGTGGTCACCGGCGCACTGGAGCCGGCTGCGCGGCGATTGTCGATGTGGGTTACCAAGAAACCGCGCCTGGCGTTGCTGGCCGTGTTGCTGGGCGCCGCCGGTGTCAGCGGCGTGATCAACGACACGCCGGTGGTGGTATTGCTGATCCCGCTGATCCTTGCGGCCGCCGCGCGGGCGCGCGTAGCGGCCGGCGCCATGTTGCTGCCGATGAACTATGCGGTGCTGATCGGAGGCATGGCCACCACCATCGGTACCTCCACCAATCTGATCGTGGTGGGTTTGGCCGCCGGCCTTGGCGTCACCGGACTGGGCATATTCAGCTTCACCGGCATCGTCGCAATGGCGGCCGTGCCGGCGCTGGCTTACCTGTGGCTGGTCGCGCCGCGCTTGTTGCGCCATGTGCAACCGCGTGTCGAAGAGCTGTCCGAGCCGGTGTTCGATGCCGAGCTCGGCATCACCGAAGGCAGCAAATTCGAGGGCCAGACGCTGAGCGAGGCGTTCGGCGCCAGTGGCAATCGGCTGCAGCTGGTGGAACTGCGGCGCAACAAGCTGGCGATCGTCCGACTGCCGTCAGCTACGCTGCGCGCCGGCGACACGCTGGTGGTGCAGGGAACCGCGCGCGACCTGAAGGACCTGGAAACCACGCTGGACGCGTCGCTGCACAGCCTGCGCGACGGTGCCGACAAGGAAAAAGCCGCTGCCGCGGACAAGTCCGCAGCGCAGCACGATACCGCACAGAACCCCGCCGGATCAGAGGATGCGATCCCCTCGGCGGTGGTGGCACAACTGGTGGTGATCAACAACTCGCCACTGGTGCGGCGCACCGTCCGGCAAGAGCGGTTGGCGGAGCGTTTCGGCGTGGTGGTGGTGGGCCTGCGGCCACGCTCCAAACCCGGTGGCTGGGAACGCCAGAGCCTGGCCGACCGCGTGGTGCGCGGCGGCGACATCCTGCTGCTGCAAGGCAAGCAGGAGGACATCGCACGGGTGCAACGCGATGGTTACGGCCTGCTGCTCGATGCCCGCTACATGCTGCCGCGCCAGGACAAGGCCTGGATCGCGCTGGTGGTGATGGCCGCAGTCGTGCTGCTGGCGGCGACAAAGGCGCTGCCGATCGCGCTGGCGGCGCTGGCCGGTGTCATCGTGCTGCTGCTGGCGCGTTGTCTGTCGTGGGAGGATGTGGCCCAATCCCTGTCGGTCAAGGTCATCCTGCTGGTGGCCTCGAGTCTGGCGCTGGGTGAAGCCCTGAGCGTGACCGGCACCACCGCGTGGGCCGCCCAGCAGCTCGCTGCCTCGGCCGGCGCGCTGGGGCCGACCTGGATGCTGGTGCTGTTGATGGGCCTGATGGGCTTGCTGACCAACTTTGTGTCGAACAATGCCGCCGCGGCCATCGGTACGCCGCTGGGGGTGGCGCTGGCGCGTTCCCTGGGCGTGGAGCCCGAACCTTTCGTATTGGCCGTGTTGTTCGGCTGCAACCTGTGCTACCTCACGCCGATGGGTTACCAGACCAATCTGCTGGTCATGAACGCGGGCGGCTACCGGTTCAGCGACTTCGTGCGGGTCGGCGGGCCGCTGTTCCTGATCATGTGGGCCGCGTTGTCGTGGGGCCTGGTGCGCCAATACGGCCTGCAATGATTCGGTGCGCCCGGTCACGGCAATGTGTCGCCGCGCCGCGCGGTGGCGATGTGATGCCGGGGTCGGACCCGGTGTCAGTCAAAGATCGAACAGGCGTGCATCGATGCGATCGCCCCACAGGTCGATCCGTGCAGCCGTGCCCTGGTGTGGCCGCAGCGCCGCGTCTGCGCGCACATAGGCCAGTGCGACGCAGGCACCGGCTTTGGGACTCCAGCCAGCGGACGTGATCTCGCCCACCGGGGCATCACCCACCAGGATCGTTTCGCCACCCCAGGCGTATGCGTCAGGGTCGTCGAGCACCAGGCGCACCAGCTTCTTGCGCAGTGGCAAGCTCTGGCGCTCGCGCAGCGACTGCTGGCCAATGTACGGTGTTGCCTTGTCCAGCTTGACGGAGAACATCATGCCGGCTTCGAACGGCGATTCATCCGGACCGATCTCCGCGCCCCAGGCGCGCCGCCCCATCTCGATGCGCAAGGCGTCGAGCGCGTAGTAACCCGCGTCCCGCAGACCCAGATCGGCGCCAGCCTCCTGCAAAGCCTGGTAGACATGGCGCGCCATCTCGACCGGCACGTACAACTCGTAGCCGGGGCCGCCAACATAACTCATGCGCGCTGCGCGCACCCGTGCAAAACCCAGGTCGATCAGCCGGGTCCAGGAAAACTTCAAGGGATCGCTGGCGAACACATCACCGCTGACCCGCGCCAGCAAGGTGTCGGCGTTCGGACCCATGATCGACAACACGCAATACAGCGCCGAGAGGTCGGTCAGGATGGCATGTTCGGTCGGCGCGATGTGGCGCGAGATCCAGTCGAAGTCGCGTGTGGTCTGCGCCGATCCGGTAACGATCAGGAAGCGGTCGCCGAAACGGTCCGGCTTTTGCCGGATGATGGTCAGGTCGCTCTCGAAGCCGCCGCGTTCGTTGAGCATGGCGGTGTAGACCATCTTGTCGACCGGTATGTCGATCTCGTTGGCGCACAGGCGCTGCAGCACGGCCAGCGCACCGTGGCCTTGCAATTGCAGCTTGGAGAACGAACTCTGGTCGTACAGCGCGACCGCTTCGCGCGTTGCGCGTTGTTCGGCGATCATCCACGGCAACCAGCCGGGTTTTCCCAGCGTGTGGGCCGGCGCCCTGGCACCATCTGCGCGGAAATAGTTGACCCGCTCCCAGCCGTTCTTGCTGCCGAACTCCGCGCCCTTGGCGAGCAAGGTGTCGTACAGCGGCGAGGTGCGCAGCGGCCGGGCGGTTTCGAGTTCCTGGCGCGGCCAGCGCATTGCGTAATGCAGTCCCAGCGTCTCGGCGGTGCGTTCGAACAAGGCCTTGCGATTGCCGGTGAAGGCGGCAAAGCGGCGGATGTCGACGTCCCACAGGTCGGTGCTGGGCTCGCCGCCAATGATCCATTCGGCAATCAGCCGGCCGGCGCCGCCGGAGTTGGCAATGCCGGCCGAATTGAACCCGGCGCAGACGAAGTAGTTGCGCAGTTCGGGCGCTTCGCCCAGGATGAAATTGCCATCGGGGGTGAAGCTCTCCGGCCCGTTGAGCAGCATCTTGATTTCGGCCGTCTCCAGGCAGGGCGTGCGGTGGATCGCGTTGGTCATCAAAGGCTCGAACTGGTCCCAGTCCTCGCCCAGCAGTTCGAACTGGAACGTGGCCGGAATCGGATCGACCTTCCATGGCTTGGCCACCGGTTCGAAGCCGCCCATCACCAGGCCGCCGACTTCTTCCTTGTAGTAAATGAAGCCGTCGGGGTCGCGCACCACCGGCATCATCGGCGTGACACCGGGGATCTTTCCGGTAACCACATAGAAGTGTTCGGCCGAATACAGCGGCACGTTGACACCGGCCAGCCGGCCGAACTGGCGCGCCCACTGGCCGGCGCAGTTGACCACCACCGCGCAGCGGATGTCGCCCTGCGTGGTGCGGATGCCGACGGCCTTGCCGTTCTCGACGATGACGCCGGTGACCTCGATACCTTCATGAATGGCCACGCCGCGGCTGCGCGCGCCCTTGGCCAGCGACATGCACAAGTCCGCCGGATTGGCCTTGCCGTCGCCAGGCAGCCAGATGCCGCCCTGCAGGTCGTCGGTGCGCATGATCGGCACCCGTTCGGCGATCTGCTGGTTGTCGATCAGATGGCACTCGACACCGAAACTGGCGGCCATCGCCAGCTGCTTCTTCAGCACCTGCATGCGCTCGGGTGTACGTGCGACGTTGACACTGCCGCATTGCTTCCAGCCGGTGGCCAGCCCGGTCTCGGCCTCCAGCGTGCTGTAC
>JAGPBF010000207.1 GCA_018063505.1 Rhodoferax sp. | reverse complement strand
CGCACGTCTACACGCTGGCGTGCCAGATTCGTACAGTCGGGCCTGATCGCCGTCCGGCGACACCGCCATCCGCCCCCGGGCAAGGAGACAAACCGCCATGGTCACAAAACTGCACAAATCCGGCAAACCGTCCGGCCCCGCCGGCAACGCCAAACCCGACCGCGAAGCCCTGGCCAGTTCGGTCAAGGATTCTGCCCAGCAGATCTGGCAAGCCGGACTGGGCGCATTCGCCAAGGCCCAGGCCGAAGGCGGCCGGGCTTTCGAGGCCCTGGTCAAGGAGGGTACGACGCTGCAACGCAAGACCCAGGCTGCTGCGGAAGAGCGCATCACAGAGGCTACCAACCGCATGACCAACATGGCCACCGACATCTCGTCCAAGGCGTCCGGCCATTGGGACAAGCTGGAAAACATCTTTGAAGAACGCGTTGCCAAGGCCCTGAACAAGCTGGGCGTGCCCTCGGCCAAGGATGTCAGCGCGCTGATTGCGCGTATCGACGCCTTGAACCTGAGCGTGCAAGAGCTCTCCGCAGCCAAAGGCGTCGCAGCCAAGACGAAGACCAAAGCCAAGACACGACCGGTGGCAAAGGTGACTGTTGCGCCGAGCCCGGTCAAGAAGGCGTCGTCCAGGAAGCCCGCGGTAAAGGCTGCGGCCAAGACGACCCGTCGGGCTACGGCCAAACGCAGCGCTGCCGGCAAGCCGGCAGCCGCCTGATTTGACCCGGCGACTGCCACCGCCGCGTATAGCGCTCGCACTGGCCGGCGGCGGGCCACTGGGGGCGATCTACGAGATCGGCGCCTTGTGCGCGCTGGAAGAGTCGCTGATCGGGCTGGAGCTCAACCGCCTGTCCCACTATGTCGGGGTATCCGCTGGCGGCTTCATCGCGGCCGGGCTTGCCAATGGCATTTCAGCGCGCCAACTGTCTGCGGCCTTCATCGAAAACACCCCGCAAGACGTCGACGCTTTCGACCCATCCTGGCTGATGAAGCCGGCGTTCGACGAGTTCCTGCGCCGCGGCATCATGTGGCCAGGTCTGCTGGTTAGCGCTGCGTGGCAACTCACCGTCGGGCGCAAGTCGCTGACCCGGGTACTCGAGCACCTGGGCTCCGGTCTGCCCACCGGCGTTTTCTCGAACCGCAGCATCGATACGCAGCTCGCCGCCCTGTTCAGCCGCGACGGCTTCACCAACGACTTCCGCAAACTCAAGACGCGACTCACACTGGTGGCCACCAACCTGGACACCGGAGAGGCGACCCCGTTTGGCAGCCCCGGCTGGGACCATATTCCGATCTCGCAGGCGGTACAGGCCAGTTCCGCCTTGCCCGGCATGTATCCGCCGGTGGAAATCGATGACCAGTACTACGTCGACGGCGCCCTCAAGAAGACCCTGCACGCCTCGGTAGCCATGGACCAGGGTGTCGACCTGATGCTGTGCCTGAACCCGCTGGTGCCCTTTGACGCCAGCACCCCGTTGCTGCCACGCGTCATGCAGCGTGCGCTGGCGCCCGAGAAGCGCCGCATTCCGCGCATCGTCGAAGGTGGCCTGCCCTCGGTGCTGAGCCAGACCTTCCGCTCCATGATCCACTCGCGCATGGCGCTGGGCATGAAGCATTACGAGCGGGCCTACCCCGACACCGATATCGTGCTGATCGAGCCTGACCACCGCGACCCCGAGTTGTACCTGGCCAACACCTTCAGCTATCGCCAGCGTCGCCATCTGGCCGAACACGCATACCAGCAGACACGCCAGATGCTGCGCTCGAACAAGACCGGCCTGTCAGCCAAGCTGGCCCGCCACGGCATCACCATCGACCATGCAGCGCTGGGCGACCCGCGTGCCCACCTGTGTTCACCGATACCGGCGCCAACACGCCTGGGCCGTGCCATTGCGTCACTGCAGGATGTGATGGACGATATGGGGCATGTCGTCGCCCACCATCGGGCCGGCAACGCCACACCATGACCAAGAAAGCGCCCCGCCGCACCGCCGAACGCATCCTGGAGGTGACGCTCGAGCTGTTCAACCGATTCGGCGAGCCCAACGTGTCAACGACACTGATATCGGCCGAACTCAACATCAGTCCCGGCAACCTCTACTACCACTACCCAGCCAAGGACGAGCTGATCAACTCGCTGTTCGACCGCTTCGAACGCGCGCTCAACGAACTCCTCAATGCCAGCGATGGCGTGCGCGATGTCGAGGACGCGTGGTTCTTCATGCACAGCCTGTTCGAGCTGATATGGCAATACCGCTTCCTGTACCGTGACCTGAACGACCTGCTGTCCAAGAACCGCCGGCTCGAGACCCATGTACAGACAATGCTCAAGAACAAGACGCGTTCGATCCGCACCATGCTCGACGGCATGAGCCGCTCAGGCGCCATCAGCATCGATTCGCGCGAAGCCGAACCCACGGCGACCAGCATGGTGGTGGTGCTGACCTACTGGCTGAGCTTCGAATATGCGCGCGACCCGCGCAAGGCGCTCGAGCCCGAAAGCGCGCAGTCAGCCTTGCTGCGTGGTGCGCACCACGTGCTCAACCTGCTGGTACCGTATCTGGAACAAGGCCAGCGCATGCATCTGCTGAGCCTGGTGGGCGCCTACGCAGACCCGGGCGGGGATTCACTCCCCCCAGGGAAGCATCAGGGTCAGCAGTGACAACTTGGCAAATTCAGGCTCGAAGCCGTCGATGATCTTCTGCGGGTCCGGGCACAGGCCGGCGTCGGTGATGACGCCGAACTGCACACCACCGCCGTAACTCAGGATCGACACACCCAGCCCGACGCTGCCGCTTTGTGGTACCCAGAACAGGCTTTGCTCCAGTGTCGAGCCCAGGAACTTCAACTTTTCGCGCGGACCCGGCACGTTGGTCATCACCGCGGTGGTCTTGCGCGCGAACAGGCCGAGCATCGCGTCTTGCGCCGGCTTGATCAGCAAGCCAGCCACGGCGAGCAGGCCAAACGCCAGCAACGGCTGCATGCTGCCCTTGAGCTGCGCCATGCGCCGGCGCACTTCGTACACCCGTTCGACCGGGTTCTCCAGCCCGATCGGCAACACCACCGGCGCCAGCCCGAAACGGTTGCCAAGCTTGTAGGCGTCCGCCAGCGGGCGCAGATTCACCGGCACCATGGCGCGGATCTCCTTGCCCGCGACCTTGTCGCCCTTGCCTTGCAGATACGCGCCGATGGCCCCGGCCACGCAGCTGAGCAGGACATCGTTGATCGAGCAATTGAGCGCCTTCCCCACCGCCTTGACCTCTTCCAGCGGAATCGGCGCGCACCAGGCCACGCGTTTGCGATTGGCGGGCTTGCCTTTGAGCCGGGTCGGTGAATCGTCCGGCATCAGCGCCAGCGCGCCAGCATCGCGCAGCAACTGCATCGCGATACGGGCCATCTCCGCACCACCGGCCAGTCCCTTTTCCATCCCCTTCTGGGGCTCGACCAGCAAATCGAATGCGTTGGCCACACCGGCACCGGCGCTGCCCAGCGCCTTGACAGCCATACCGGTGAATGGTTTTACCAGTGTGTCTGCCACCCAGTCCTGGGCACCATCGATCCCGTCGCGTTGCGCCTTTTCGCGATTGCGCCGTGGCGGCGGCATCCCGCCGTCGACCAGCGACTGCGTCACCGAAATCAGCGCGATGCCATCGGCAATACAGTGGTGGATCCGCACCATCATCGCCGAGCCACCCTGGTAGTCCTCGACCAGATGGAACTGCCACAGCGGATGTGCCATGTCCAGCGGCGCCATCGCCAGCTCCCCCAGCCGTTCCTGCAAGGCCTCCTGCTCACGGCCGCGCGGCTTGGGCGCCAGTTTTTCGAGCACCACGTGGCGGTCGATGTCGAAGTTGTCGTCGTGCACCCAGGTCGCGCCGGCCGCATCCTGCTCGACCCGCTGGCAAAAGCGCGGATACTGCAGCAGCCGCTCGGTGATACGCTGGCACAGGTCGGCCCGGCAGATCCCCGGTTTGAGCACCCATACGCCGACGATCATCATCAGGTTGGCATCGCAGTCCATCCGCAACCATGCGGTATCGACCTTGCTCATGCGCTCACCACGCAGGCCCAGGGTTCCACCCACCGCACTGCTCACGTTGTCACGTACCTGGCGCACAGCCTTGCCGGCGATCTTGCGAGAACGCCGCACGACCGGCGCCACCGCATTGCCGACACCCCGGGGCGTCTGCGCGTTCATGATTCGGGTAACCATGCGTCATGTCTCCTTGATCGCGTCTGCCTTGTACCGGCCTGAAAAAGGCAGCGGCTCCTGTTCTGACGCTATTGTGTCGGCAATTGGGGCCTTAAGATACCGGCTTCACCCGTCGTCGCAGACCGGCAGCATCTGGCACCGGTTTCTTGCACGATCCAAGACACCCACAATGGAGCATCCCCATGGCCGACCTGAAAAAAAGCTTCGAAGCCGCCGCCGCCGCGTCCAAGAACCTGAGCGAACGCCCTGACAACGCCACGCTGCTCAAGATCTATGCGCTCTACAAGCAGGGCAGCAGCGGCGACAACACCGACAAGAAGCCCGGTTTCTCGGACATGGTCGGGCGCGCCAAGTGGGACGCATGGAACGGACTCAAAGGCACGTCGCAGAACGACGCGATGCAGCAATACGTCGACCTGATCAAGTCGCTCGGCTGATCACGCCGCGCTCGCGCAGCGCGTCGATCTGCGCCTGCGTCAGCCCGACCTCGCGCAGCACCGCCTCGGTGTCTTGCCCCAGGGCAGGTGCATTGCGCCGGTGCGCGCCGGGCGTCAACGACAGCTTGGGCACGAAACCGGGCACCGACACCGGCGTTCCGTCATCCAGCCGGACCTGCGCCAGCATGCCGCGCGCAGCATAGTGCGGGTCGGCCGCAATATCGGCGATGGTGTAGATCCGGCCCGCCGGCACAGCAGCCTGCTCCAGCGCCTGCAACACCTGCTCGGCCGGCAAGGTGGCGGCCCAGGCGCCAATCGCCGCATCGATTTCCTGCACCCGGGCGACCCGGCCGGCGTTGTCGCCCAATGCCGGGTCCTGGCCCAGATCGTCGCGTCCGATCGCACGCATCAGGCGCTTGAAAATGCTGTCACCGTTGCCGGCAATGATGGCGTAGGAGCCGTCACCACACTGGTAGGCATTGGTCGGAGCGATCCCGGGCAAGGCACTGCCCGAGGGGCCCCGCACCGCGCCAAAGACGCTGTATTCGGGTAGCAGGCTTTCCATGCAGTTGAATACCGCCTCGTACAAGGCCACATCGATCACCTGACCCACGCCCCTGGGCGCATCTGCGCTGACGGTCTTGTGGCGGTGCTGCAACGCCATCAGGATACCGATCACGCCGTGCAGCGATGCCAGTGTGTCGCCGATGCTCACGCCCACCCGCACCGGCACGCGGCCCGGCTCGCCGGTCAGGTGGCGCAAGCCCCCCATGGCTTCGGCCACCACGCCAAAACCGGGCCGATCGCGGTACGGGCCGGTCTGCCCGTAGCCACTGATGCGCAACATGATCAGCGCCGGATTGGCCGCCTGCAAGACTTCCGGCCCCAGGCCCCAGGCCTCCATCGCGCCCGGACGGAAGTTCTCGATCAGCACGTCCGCCTGCGCCGCGAGCTTGCGCACGATCTCCTGCGCATCGCTCTGGCGCAGGTCCAGCGCCACCGAGCGCTTGTTGCGTGACTGCACCTGCCACCAGACCGAGGTCCCATCCTTGAGCAGACGCCACTGGCGCAGCGGGTCGCCACCGCCGCGGGTCTTGTCGATGGCATCGGGTGGCGCTTCGATCTTGATGACGTCGGCGCCAAAATCGGCCAGGGTCCGGGCCGCGAACGGCCCTGCAATCAGCTGTCCGAGTTCGAGTACCCGCAGCCCTGCGAGCGGTCCGCTGGCGGGGGTCATTTCTTTTTGGCCACTTTCTTCGCGGCCGCGGCCTTGGGCGCAGCGCCCTGCGCCGGCAGCATCTTGTCGAGCATGTCGCCGATCTCGGCCTCGATCCGCTCCTTGAAGGCGCCGATCAGGAAACCGAGCTTGGCGTCGAGCGCGAAACTGTCCTTGGTCACCTGCAGTTCGCCCTTGACGCCGGAGCGGCTGAAGCAGACCCGGTCCGCACTGGGCCCCTCTTCGTAGGTGCATTGCATGCCCAGGTCGCTCTCGACCTGCTCGGCCCAGTTGAACGCGATCTTGCGCGCCTTTGCCAATCCCAGTGTGTGTTTGCGCTCGATATGCAGATCTGACACGTTTTTTCTCCGGTTCCGGTTATGGGGTCAGCGACTTGAGCGCCTGCCTGCGCTCTTCCGACGGCAGTTCGGCGATGCGCCTGACCGCATCATAAAACGCGGGCCAGTCGCGTCCTTGCTGCTCGAACAAGGCCTCGAACTGCGGCACCAGCGCGTCGTAGGCCGCCTGCGCGCCCAGGCTGGCATTGTTGGCCCCGGCTACCCAATGGTCGTAACCCGCATATCCGCCCCACTGCTGCTTGAGCTGCTCGTAGCGCGCGCGAAACTCCTGCATGACCAACTGCTTCTGTGCCAGCAAGCCGGCCTCGTCGGGTTGACCGGATCGGGCATAGACCTGCTCCAGCCGGGTGCGGGTCGCCAGGGTCAGGGCCCGGAACGCGCGCCGCCGTGCATCGAACGCCGCATATTGCTCCCGCGCCTGGGCCGATGCCCGCGTCTGCAGCCAGAGCGCCCCGCCCAAGCGTTCAACTGCGCTGGCAAACGATTCATTGAACATGGTGTCGTCACGGGCATACAGCACCTGGTGCGCCAGTTCATGGAACAGCAAACGCGCCAGTTCGCCTTCGGGATACGTGATGAAGGTATTGAGCAGCGGGTCACCACCGGCCCAGTTCATCCAGCCCAGTGTCGAATACGCCGGAACGCCGTAGACGCCAACTTCCATCCCCTGCGCCTGCAACGCCGCCGCTTCGCGCCGGGCGTCAGCCTCGTCGAAGTAACCCCGGTACGACACACAGCCGAGCACCGGAAAACACCAGGTCTTGAGCTTGAGCGACAGCGGTGGCGCAGCAACCACGTTCCAGACCACGGCGTTGCGGTGCAGGTCGGCGTAGCGGTGGTAACTCGGGTTGTCGGGCAAAGCCAGCGACGTTACGGCAAAAGCCCGTATGCGCTGCGCCAGCGCCAAGCGCTGGCGCAGGTCGGCCGGCGTCTGCGGGTCGGCCAGCCACTGCTCCACCGGCCGGGACGCCTGCATCAGCTGCAGATGGCCATGGACCGATTGCCAGTAATAGCGGGTGTCGGCACATCCGGCCAACGCCGCCAGCGCTGCGATCCCGAACAGCACCCGCAGGCCCCGTCGCCACCGGCTGGCGATTTCCACTGCTGCGCCGAAACCTTGATTCGTCGTGATCGCCATGGCGAGATTGTGCGGGAAGCCGGCCGCCATCGGCGCCGCTGGTGGCCTTGCCGAACGACATTGGCCTGCAGCGCGACAAAGGCTTATGCTGAAGGCCGATGCAACGCCTCACCCAAGCCCCCAATCTCGCTATCGCCACCTTGTGGGCCGACGCCTTGTGCAACGAAGGCATCGGCGCCAGCGTGCAGCGCCAGTTCCTGGGTGGCGTAGCTGGCGAA
>JAGPBF010000206.1 GCA_018063505.1 Rhodoferax sp. | reverse complement strand
GAGTTGGCCGCCGGCAGCGCCGCCCAGGGCGTCGCGATGCCGGGTCGGCACCGACAGGCGACCCTTGGCATCCAGCGTTAACGACGAAGCCCCTTGAAACACGGCGATTGACCCCAGGATGTTGAAATACGCGCGATCGGGTGCTGGATTGACACCAAACACCACTTAATTGCACTTTTTTGCACTGTAGCAGCATTTACCACCGATGCAACAAGCGTCGCGTGAATTTTTTCCAATGAAATCAACGACTTAGACGGTGTTTTGCAGTCAATATGACGGCAAAATCCCTTCTAAATGAACAACTTACAGCGATATATGAAAGTGACGCATGAGACTGGCGCGCCCCTGGCGTGTAGTGCCTACAGGATGTAACGGGACAGATCTTCGTCCTGGCTCAGTTCGGATAAGCGCAGGTTGACATAAGCCGCATCGACCACGATGGTCTTGCCTTGCAGCGTGCTGGCCTCGAAACTGACTTCTTCGAGCAGCCGTTCCATCACCGTCGACAACCTGCGCGCACCGATGTTCTCGGTGCGCTCGTTGACGTCGAACGCGATCTGCGCCAGGCGCGTTACCCCGTCGGGCCGGTACTCGACGGTGACGTTCTCGGTAGCCAGCAAGGCCTGGTACTGCTTGACCAGCGAGGCATGGGTCTGCGTCAATATCGATTCGAAATCCTGCACCGACAGCGACTGCAATTCGACCCGGATCGGAAAACGCCCCTGCAATTCCGGAATCAGGTCGCTGGGTTTGCTCAGATGGAATGCGCCCGATGCAATGAACAGGATGTGATCGGTCTTGATCATGCCGTACTTGGTCGACACTGTCGTGCCTTCGACCAGTGGCAACAGATCGCGCTGCACGCCCTGGCGCGACACCTCACCGGCATTGCTCCCCTCTGATCGCGAAGTCACCTTGTCGATCTCGTCGATAAACACGATGCCGTTCTGTTCGGCGGCTGCCAGCGCCTGCGCCTTGATGTCGTCTTCGTTGACGAGCTTGGCGGCTTCTTCGTCGTGCACCAGCTTGAAGGCCTCGGCCACAGGCAACTTGCGGGTCTGGCGCTTTTGCTGGCCCATCTGGCCGAATAGACCGCGCAGCTGCTCGGTCATCTCTTCCATGCCCGCCGGCCCCATGATTTCGACCTGCGGGCTGGACTGGCTCAGATCGATCTCGATCTCGCGGGTGTCGAGCTGGCCCTCGCGAAGTTTCTTGCGAAACGCCTGGCGGGCGGTGCTCTCGGGTTGGTCGGCAATGCGTTTGCCACCTTCCTCGCCGCGGGGTGGCGGTATCAGGATATCGAGAATGCGCTCTTCTGCAGCGTCCAGCGCGCGTTCGCGCACCGCGGACTTGGCCGATTCCCGGGTCTGCTTGATCGCCACGTCGGCCAGGTCGCGGATGATGGAGTCGACGTCCTTGCCGACATAACCCACCTCGGTGAATTTGCTCGCTTCGACCTTGATGAACGGCGCATCGGCCAGGCGTGCCAGGCGCCGGGCGATCTCGGTCTTGCCGACACCGGTGGGCCCGATCATCAGGATGTTCTTGGGGGTGATCTCGGCACGCAGACTGCCTTGCACCTGCTGGCGACGCCAGCGGTTGCGCAGCGCGATCGCCACCGCGCGCTTGGCCTGGTTTTGCCCGACGATGTGCTTGTCGAGTTCGTCCACGATCTGTTGGGGGGTAAGGGAAGACATGTTCATGGGCTCACGCGTGATCGCGTTCCTGCAGTTTCAGATTTCACCATTGCCAGCGGGCGCCGCTGCGCCAGGGGCGCGGCAGCGCAGTGCTGCTGCTACGGCAAGGTCTCGATGGTGTGGTGCATGTTGGTGTAGATGCACAACTCGCCGGCAATTTCCAGCGACTTGCGCACGATCTCGACTGCCGGCAATTCGCTGTGGTTGAGCAGCGCCAGCGCCGCGGCCTGTGCATACGCGCCGCCGGAGCCGATCGTCACGATGCCGTTCTCGGGCTCTAGCACGTCGCCGTTGCCGGTGATGATCAGCGAGGCATCCTTGTCTGCCACCGCCAGCATGGCTTCGAGGCGGCGCAACACCCGGTCGGTGCGCCAGTCGCGGGTGAGTTCGATGGCTGCGCGCACCAGATGGCCCTGGTGTTTCTCGAGCTTGGCCTCGAAGCGCTCGAACAGCGTGAACGCGTCTGCCGTGGCGCCGGCAAAACCTGCCAGCACCTTGCCGTGGTAGAGCTTGCGGACCTTGCGCGCCGTGCCCTTGACGACAATGTTGCCCAGTGTGACCTGGCCGTCGCCGCCGATGGCGACGTCGTACCCGTCGGCAGTCTTGCGCCGCACGCTGATGATGGTGGTTCCGTGAAATTGTTCCATGATTACTCGTTGTCAGGGCCAGTCTGGCCCGCTACCAGTGGATGGCAGCCTAATTTGCGCGCATTACGACCCTGGCGTGGTCATGGATGCCGACCACGCCAAAGAATGCGGCCACCAAGCGGTGCAGGTCGAGGAATTGCACCTGGCAACCCTCGCCTTGCAAATTGGCCGCCCAGTTCAATATGCTGCCAGCCGCCGAGAAATCAACCCTTACCAGGTTGGCGCACGACACGACCAGCCGCTGTGCACCCTTGCGTTCGGTTTCCATGCGGGCCAGGGCTTCTGCGGCATCGCCCAGCACCTCGCCCGACAACTCCGATACCGCAGCCTGGGTCGATTCGACACCCATGTACAAGGTCGGTGCCTGCGCGAAGCCCGGGCCATCGGATCTGGCGTCCAGGCCACTGCGGTCGGTGTCAGCCGGGCCCGCGTCGGTATCCGCCGCACCGACCTGTGTGAACTGGCAACGCACATCTTGCCAGGTGGGGGGAGACACCTCGAAGGTGACGCAGTAGTCGAGCGCGACGAGTTCGAACTCGTCGCGCATGCCCATGATGCGCAATGCGTTGAGCCGCAGCTTCCAGCCCGATGGGCTCACGCTGCGATCGCCGGAAGGGGCGCAACGCCGCAAGGCCGATTCCAAGGCCTTGACCCCCGAAAAATGCAGGTTCACAGGTGTGCTGCACCATTCGTCAAACAGCACGGCCATCGCATCGGTCGCCCCGGGCTCGACCCGCGTGATGGGCTCCCAGTCGATGAACCAGGGCGGCACCGCGTTGGCGACGGCAAGGCGCAGGTCATCGACCGACCCGGCGCCAAACTGCTCCGGGCTGCGCCAAAGCGGCTCGGCACTGAGCCGTGATGGCAAGGTACGCACAAGAGCGCTGGCGTTCTTGAGCCCCAGGTTTGCAGGTATCGAAAACCACGGCGGCGCGGAGCGGTTGAATCGTTCTGCAAATTCGATGGAAGCAATGTCGAAGTGGCCTTGCTGTCCGGTGGCACGGTACAGGTCGAGCAAGGCCATGGCCCACCGAACGGCACGGTCAGGTTTGGCGTCCGGATTGGACAGCGCCGTCTGCAGGCTGGCCTCTGCGCCACCTTCGTCGCCATTGGCAAATCGGATCGCCGCCTCCTCCAGATCAGGGTCGGACATGCCTTCGACCCATTCCACCGGCGCCGGGCGCGAATGCATGAATCCACGCCCCAGTCCGGACGCCGGTGCGGCGCGTGCTGAGTCCTCGACCGGTGACTGCGACACAGGCAGTTCCGTGGGCCCGGTGCTGGGTCCGAAACCCGAATGGCTCTGCGTGGTCGGGAAATCGGAAGCCTCGGCATCGGCCACGGCTGTTTCCGGCCGCATCGGGCTCAGCCGGGTGGGTGCATAAGATGGGTCCGACTCGGCCTGCGCGGGCGCCTGAGACTCGCCGGAGTCACCTGGGCGCGCTGCTGCTGGTGCAGCGCCAGGGGCAGGCACACCGCTGTTCTTGCCCTGCCACCATTGGTTGGACATCTGGGCTTCGATTTCGTCGATCTTCTTGATCGTCATCGCCCGCTCGTCCGAGTTGGACGGCATGCTGCTCTGGAAATACGACGGCCGTCCGGCCAGATCGGGGCTGGAGGCAGGGTCGCGGCTGCGCAACTTGCGCAGCTGGTCGAATTCGCGCTTGCGCACGAAATCGTTCTGCCGCTTGCGCTCGATCATTTCCTTGAGCGCCTGCTTGCTATAGCCGGCTTCGGGCTCCGGATCCTGCTTGTCGAGATCCGTCCAGTTCGTGGTCGGGTTGCGAACGAATTTCGCAACCTTGGACAGGAGGCTGGGGTTGTTGTCTTTCGCGGACATTGTGCGGTCGGAGTGTGCGAAAGATTCTACGCGTCAGCCGGGGTGTCCCGGCAAGCTCAGTCGCCGAACATCTTTTGCTTGAGTTCGCGCCGCTGCTGGGCCTCGAGCGAAAGCGTGGCCGTCGGACGCGCCAGCAGGCGGCCGACACCGATGGGTTCGCCGGTTTCATCGCAATAGCCGTAGTCGCCAGCGTCGATGCGGCCAATCGACTGTTCGATTTTCTTGAGCAGTTTGCGCTCGCGGTCACGGGTGCGCAGTTCGAGCGCGTGTTCTTCTTCGATCGTGGCCCGGTCGGCCGGATCGGGCACCACCACGGTGTCTTCGCGCAGATGCTCGGTGGTTTCGCCGGCACTGGCCAGGATCTCGCGCTTGAGCAAGGTCAATTTGAGGCGGAACGCTGCCAGCTGCTTCTCGTTCATGTATTCGTCGTCGGGCATCGCCAGCAACTCGGCATCCGACAACTGATCCACCGGCTTGGTCTTCCAGTTGTTCGCCAGCTTGGGGTCCTTGTGGGTTGACGACGCCAGCGGCGGAATGATGACCTGCGTCACCGGCAGCGGCGCATAACTGGCCTTGGCTGCGGTTGAGGCGACCGACTGCGCCATCGATGGCACGGTCAGCGAGGCCAGGCGCGATGACGGCCGGCCGGTGCGTTGTGGCACTCCGGAGGCGGTCATGACGGTGGTGGGGGGCATCACGCGGGTATCGGCCTTGCTGTCGGCGGCCTTGCTGTCGGCGGCCTTGGTGTCGGTCTTGGAGGCGGCGGCCTTGGTGTCGGTCTTGGAGGCGGCGGTCGTTGAAATGGGCATTGTCTTCTTGGTTGCGGCGGGGCTTTTGGCTGCCGGCTTCTTCACGGGGGTGGCAGGAGTCGATTTGGCCGGTGCCGGCTTTTGTTTGACGGCGCTGGCGGACGGTTTGGTGGCGGGGCTCTTGGCCACCGGCTTTTTTGCAGTGACCGGGGTCGCAGCTTGGGGGGCAGGCTTTTTCACGGCGACCTTGGCAGCGGTTTTGCTGCTGGAGGCCTTGACCGTGCTTGTCTTGGCCGCCGGTGTGGTCCGCTTGGCGGGTGTTTTTGTGGCCGATTTGACCTTGGCTGGCATGGCTTTCACTTCTCGACTCCTCACAGAACCAGACTGTCCATGGCTGTTGACGTCAGACCTGCCACTGACTGACGCCTCCATACCTCGTTTGCCGGGGTTGGTGATCCCCGGATCAGGTGCTTCCGCGGTCAGCGGACCCTGTCTTCGGCGGGCGAGTGTACCCTTTATCGCTGACGAACCCCATATTCCGCAGCAACAGTGTGCGGATGATGGGCAATTCCAACACTCGGTTGCTTTTTGTCAGAGCAGGCACTGTTCCAGGCCCTGCAGCAGGATGTCCTTGGGCAGATCAATGCCGATGAACACCATCTTGCTCAGGCGTAGCTCGTCGGGCTTCCACTCGGGACCCAGATCGCTGCCCATGAGCTGGTGCACGCCCTGGAAAATGACCTTGCGATCGGTGCCTTTCATGTTCAGCACGCCCTTGTAACGCAACATGCGCGGACCGTAGATGTTGACGATTGCGCCCAGGAAATCCTCCAGCTTGGCGGCGTCGAAAGCGCGCTCGGAGCGGAACACAAAGCTCTTCACGTCATCGTCGTGGTGGTGGTGATGGCCGCCTTCATGCTTGTGCGACGGGTGGTCGCAGTGCTCGCCGTGGTCGTGATCATGCGCATGGGCGTGGTCATGCCCGTGATCATGGTCATGGTCATGTTCGTCTTCCTTCAGGAAGTCCGGGTCGATCTCCAGCTTGGTGTTCAGGTTGAAGCCGCGCAGGTCGAACACATCCTTGATCGGCACCTCACCGAAATGCACGGCCGTCTGCGGCGCGCGCGGATTCATGTGCGTGAGGCGGTGCTTGAGCGCATCGACTTCTTCCTTGCTGACCAGATCGGTCTTGCTGATGAAGATCTGGTCGGCAAAACCCACCTGGCGGCGCGCCTCCTGGCGGTCGTTGAGCTGGGTTGCGGCGTGTTTGGCGTCCACCAGCGTCAATATGGAGTCGAGCAGAAAACTCTCGGCAATTTCCTCGTCCATGAAAAAGGTCTGCGCCACCGGGCCCGGATCGGCCAGCCCGGTGGTCTCGATGACGATGCGCTCGAAATCGAGTTCGCCGCGGCGCTTCTTGGCGGCCAGGTCCTGCAAGGTGCTGCGCAGGTCTTCGCGGATGGTGCAGCAGATGCAGCCATTGCTCATCTGGATGATCTGCTCCTTGACGTCGGACACCAGGATGTCGTTGTCGATGTTCTCTTCGCCGAATTCGTTCTCGATCACGGCGATCTTCTGGCCGTGGGCTTCGGACAACACCCGCTTGAGCAGGGTTGTCTTGCCGGAACCGAGAAAGCCGGTGAGGATGGTTGCGGGGATGAGGCTCATGGGGGGTGCTCCTGACGGTCTGTGGCTGATTGCTTGCGGTAGACAGGCCATGGCGGCCCGACGCAATCAAAAAAGCAAGGTGGGGAGTGTACCGGCCTATTGCAAGCCCTATTTGCGCACCACGACCAGACCCTTGAGGTATTCACCTTCCGGAAAGCGGATCGTCATCGGATGGTCCGGTGCCCCGCCCAGGTGGCCGATGATGAACCCGTCGACTTCGGCGTCGGTGCCGGCCGATGCCACGATCTTGTGGAACAGGTCCACGCTGATACCACCCGAACACGAGAAGGTGTACAGGAACCCGCCCGGACGGAGCAGTTTCAGTGCCAGGCGGTTGATGTCCTTGTAGGCGCGTGCCGCACGCTCAGCATGTGCGATAGTGGGCGCAAACTTTGGCGGATCGAGCACGATCGCATCGAAGAGCCTGCCTTCAATTACAAATTGACGCAATGCCGCGTTCACGTCGGCTTCCTGAAGCGTGGATCGGCTGGCGTCGATGCCGTTGCGCGCCAGATTGCTGGCCGCCAGCTGGAGTGCCGGTCCCGAGGAGTCGATCGACGTGACATGGCCGGCACCACCGGTCAGCGCTGCCACACTGAAGCCGCCGGTGTAGCAGAAGCAATTGAGCACCTGATCGAATCCGCGCTGGCGCGTGGTGCGGGCAAACAAGGCGCGGCTGTCGCGCTGGTCGAGGTAGAAACCGGTCTTGTGGCCGGTGGCGATATTGAGCGCCAGTTGCCAGTCATGCTCCCGGATCACCAGATCCAGCGGCCCGTCGCCGCGCAGCCAGCCGGTTTCTTCGGGGAGGCCTTCGAGCTTGCGGCTGCTGGCGTCCGATCGCTCGTACAGCCGTTCCAGCCCGGTATGGCGCAGCAACGCGTCGGCCAGCACCGCCTTCCAGCGCTGGGTGCCGGCAGACAGGAACTGCGCGACCAGTGTGTCGCCGTAGCGGTCCACCACCAGTCCGGGCAGGCCGTCCGATTCACCATGCACCAGACGCATCGCATCGCTCTGGATGTCGAAGCGGCTACGTGCG
>JAGPBF010000205.1:5041-7651 GCA_018063505.1 Rhodoferax sp. | reverse complement strand
GCCGGCAGGGCCACGGCGGCCAGAATACCGATGATCGCGACAACGATCATCAATTCGATAAGGGTAAAACCTTTTTGCATGGAACGCTTCATTTAAAAACTCCTGGGGTTGGGGAAACTGGCTGGACGATCTCTTACAGCAGAAACCGTGCCAGGCTGATTTCCATGAATTCGCGCTGCATTTGCGTCATTTATGGCAGCTACGACTGCAACCGCAAGGCCTGATAACGCTGCTTCGCAGCAGCATGACATAAATGTCATGCCATTTATGTCACTTGATGCAGACCTGCCGGACCATCTTGATGTCGGTCAGGCCCATCATGACTTTTTCCATGCCGTCCATCTTCAGCGTGCGCATACCGCCTTCCACGGATTGTGCGAACAGTTCGGCAACCCGGGCACGTTCCTGGATCAGCTTCTTGACTGCATCGTCGGCAATCAGAAGTTCGTGCAGTCCGATGCGGCCCTTGTAGCCGGTGCCGTTGCATTTGTCGCAACCCACCGCCCGGTACAGCTTGAGCTGGCCGTCCTGCCCGTAGATCTCGTTCCAGCGCTCGACCAGTTTGCGCGCCTCGCCGGCATGGTCTGCCTGCCAGGCTTTGGAATGGCGCAATTCCTCGACGTATTCGGTGACGAACAGGCGCATTTCTTCAGCGTCCGGCACATACGACTGTTTGCAGTCGCACAACTTCTTGGCCAGGCGCTGGGCCAGGATGCCGAGCAGTGCATCGGCAAAGTTGAACGGGTCCATGCCCATGTCCATCAACCGCGTAATGGACTCCGGCGCCGAATTGGTGTGCAGCGTCGAGAACACCAGGTGGCCGGTGAGCGACGCCTCGACACCCATCGACACGGTTTCCTTGTCACGCGACTCGCCAACCATGATGATGTCCGGGTCGGCGCGCAGGAAGGCACGCATGACCAGCGCAAAGTCGATACCTGCCTTCTTGTTGATCTGGACCTGGCGCAGGCCTTTTTGCGTGATCTCGACCGGGTCCTCCGCCGTCCATATCTTGGTATCGGGCGTGTTGAGGAACTTCAGGATCGAATGCAGCGTGGTCGTCTTGCCGGAACCGGTCGGGCCGCAAACATAAAACAGGCCGTAGGGTTTGGTGACGGTCTTCTCCAGCCGCTCGCGGTTGTGCGTGGTCAAACCGAGTTTTTCCAGCGGAATCGGTTCACCGGCCGCCAGGATCCGCATCACCACGTCTTCGACGCCGCCGGTCGACGGAATCGTGGCCACGCGCAATTCGATGTCGAGCGGGCCGTATTTCTTGAACTTGATCTTGCCGTCCTGCGGTTTGCGCCGCTCGGAGATGTCCAGATCGCACATGATCTTGAGCCGCGTGACCATCGCCTGGCGGAAATGCGCCGGCACTTCGATGTACGGCACCAGCGTGCCGTCGATACGAAAGCGGATACCGGTCTTGAGCTTGCCCGGCATCGGTTCGATATGGATGTCGGACACCTTCTGGTTGTAGGCGTCGATGATCACCTTGTTGACGAACTTGACCAGTTCGTTGTCGGCCGCCGCCGATTCCAGCGAATCGTCATTGCTGCCATCGTCGATCGGGCCACCGTCCATGTCGGCCAGCAACTGGTCAATGGAGCCGCCTTCATTGCCCGCGCCATACAACTGCGCCAGCGTTTCCTCGAACTCGGTCAGCGTGGTGACACGGTAGGCGAATTTGGCGATACGCGGGAAAACCTGCGGTACGACGCGGGCACCGCGCACGGCCTCCGGGTCTACACACATGATGACCAGGCCGTCGGGCGACTCCTCTAGCGGAATCCAGCCCTGCTCGACGATGAACTCGCGCTTGAGCGGACCGTGCAAGGCCTCGGAGCGGATGCGACCGGAGCTGAACGGCTCATAGGCCACGCCAAAGAAGCGCGCCAGCGAAGACCCGATCTGCGCCGGCTTGAGCTTGAAGCTGGCCATGAGCATATGCTCGACCGGCTTGTGCGCATTGCGCGCGTCGACCAGGCATTGCTCCAGCTCGCTCTCGGTGATCAGACCCTCCACCACCAGGCCATCGTATTTGGTGGCCCTGTGCCGGGATGACTCGTTGGCTTTTTGTACGCGTTGCCGGATCGCTGTCGCCAGCGTCTTGCAGAGCTGCGCAACACCTTCGACTTCCAGCGCCCCGAAGCTCTGGTCGCTCTTGTTGTTGATGATCTGCAATACGCCATGCAACACGTCACCATCGAGAATCGGCGCCACCAGCATCTGGCGGGTCCGGTAGCCGGAGCGTTTGTCGACTTCCTTGAGGAAGGTCAGCGACGGGTGAATCTGCTTGAGCGCGTCATCGTCATAGACATCGGCCAGGTTGAGCTGCTTGCGACTGAAGGCAACATAACCGGCCAGGCTTTGCGGCGATATCGGCAACTTCAGGTCGCGGCTGCTGTTGAGCCCGGTCTTGACCTTGGAGACGATCGCCGAACGGTCTTCGTTGACGGCATACAGGGTCAACCGGTCTGCATTGAGCAACTTGCAGATGTCCTGACTGGCATCCAGCATGATCTGGTCCAGGTTCTCGGTATCGTGGATCCGCGCGGTGACGTTGTGCAGCTGCTTGTAGAACAGCGCCTCGAACGTGATGCCGCGCTT
>JAGPBF010000205.1:0-4941 GCA_018063505.1 Rhodoferax sp. | reverse complement strand
GCCTCCGCGCTGCGCGCTGCGGCGCCATTCGCCTTGGGAGCGGCCCGGCGGCTCATATCTCAAACTCCTGCCCGGCGCGCAGCCAGCGGATGTCGTGGGTCACGTTGGGGCCCGACACCGAGGTTTCGTCGAATTTCTGGATCTCGGCCATGATGAGATCGGTTTCTGCGGGCTTGGTATGGGTGATGTAAATAGGATACTTGCGGTCGACTGAAATGTTGTCGAGTTCATTGGCCAGCACACCGGGCGACAGATGCAGGCTGAGCTTGGCCAGGTCCTTCTCGCGGTTGCTGAACGCTGTTTCGATCACCAGCATCGCCACGTTGAGCTGGTTGACGCGCTTCCAGAAGGCCGGATTGCGCTCGGTGTCGCCAGAAAAAACCCAGCAACCGGTTCCAACGGTCACAGCATACCCCACGGCGGGCACGGTGTGAACCGCTGGCAGCACCTCGATCAGCTTGCGGTTGACCTCCAGCGTCTGGCCGGTGAATATCTCGTGAAAGGTGATGAAGGGCGCCTGCGGTGTCGGAATCCGGCTGAAATCGGGCCAGATCACGTCGTTGAAGATATGGGCCTTGAGGGCGGCGATGGTGCCGGCGAGCGCATGGATCTTCAGGGGCTGCTGGCGCATCGCCGCCACCGCATCGACCATCAGCGGCAAGGCTGCCACGTGGTCCAGGTGCGAGTGGGTCAGGAACACATGCCCGATGCCACGCATCTCGTCGAGCGTGAGATCCCCGACGCCTGTGCCCGCGTCGATCAGTATGTCGCCGTCAATCAGGAAAGACGTGGTTCGGCAGTCTTTGGCTATGGCGCCCGAGCAGCCCAACACACGCACTTTCATGGCGACCCTTACTTGGTTTCAAAATTTGTCGCGCCGTCCCATTCAAGATCGAATGGAAGCAGCCGCATGGAGGCTACCCTATCCGAGTAAAGGTGGTAAAGGTACTTTTTGGCATTCATCCGCAACAAATTCATCATCAAAAGATCGCATTGTTCCCAATCCTGCGAACGGTAGGCCTTGAGGAAGGAACCCCATGCCTTGATTTCGGCTTCGGTCTCCGCGCCAACCCGATTGGCGGGAGCCACCGGCCAGAATATCGCCACTGCCTGGTCCTTGCCTTTCACGCGGACACGGTCGAGCTCCTGCCAGCCAAATGCGGGGGCCAGCTTGCGCGCGGATTCGCTGACGACGATATCGACACCGTAGACCTTGGACAGGCCTTCCAGCCGGGAACCCAGGTTCACCGCATCACCGATGACGGTGTAGCTCCTGCGGATGTTGGAGCCCATGTCTCCAACGCACATGTTGCCGGTATTGACGCCAATTCCGATGCCGATCTCCGGGATTCCCTTGGCCCGATGCTCCTCATTGATGCCGCGCACTGCATTGGCCATTTCCATCGCAGACTTGACGGCCAGATGGGCATGCTCCGGTGTCTCGACCGGCGCGCCCCAGAAGGCCATCACGCAGTCGCCCATGTATTTGTCAATCGTGCCGCGGTTGGCCCGGATGATTCCGGTCAGCCGGGTGAACACCCCGTTGAGCAGCGACTGCAACTGGATTGGCTCCATCTGTTCGGACATCTTGGTGAAGCCACGCATGTCACAGAACATCACCGTCATTTCCCGGTTGGTCGCCGTCATGCTGTAGCTGTCCGGGTCCTTGACCATCTCGTCGACCAGCTCGGGCGGCACATAGGTGCCAAAGAGATTTGCCAATTCGCGTTTGGAACGGCTTTCGACAAAATAGCCGTAGCTCATGTTCAGGGCAAACGCGGTGGCGACCATGATCAACGCGCCCGCCAGCGGCAATACCAGACCGGCGCCCAGGTACAGCCAGAGATTGAGGCCACCGACGACCGCCGCGACCGCCACGCTGAGGATCACGGCCCGGGTCGCAGACACCAGCGGCAGCGCAAACGCCAGCAACAATCCGGCCAGCAGCAGCACCACCACCTCGTATCCGATCGCGTAATCCGGCTTGACCAGGGTATTGCCGTCCAGCAGGCCGGAGATGACGTTGGCGTGGGCCTCGACGCCAGGATAGATTTCACTGACCGGCGTGACCCGCAGGTCCTGCAGTCCGGGTGCCGTCGTTCCGACCAGCACGATCTTGTTTTTCAGCGACTCTGCCGGCAGTGACTTGGACAACAGGTCCGCGGCCGACACATACTTGAACGATCCGCCCCTGGGTCCGCCGAATCCCCGGAACGGGATCAACGCGGAAACCTGGTCGTCGACCGGGATGGAGAGCGTCTTGCCGCCAAGCTTGAGCTGTATGCTTTCCAGCCCCTGGTAACTGCGACCGAGCAGTCGGTCCTTCGGGAAACCCGGCACGACCGTCGGGGACCCGGCCAGCATGCGGAACATCGCCAACGACAGCGACTCGTAGTAGCCACCCTTGTATTCCGCAATCAGCGGGAGCGAGCGCACGACACCGTCTGCCTCCGGAATCGGATTGAAATGGCCGGCCACCGGGGCAGCCTTGGCGATCTGCGCGATATTGCTGCCAAAGCCATTCCAGCTGGTGAACTTGATCGGCCGACCCTGCAGCGCTTCCTTGGTCATGACAGGCGCAGGCAATACGCCCGAGGTGTGGCCGTCACGGTCGCCTGTCAGGTAGTAGCCCAGTACCACGGGCCGGCCTTCGAGCGACTTGGCAAACATGGCGTCGTAGTCCAGCGCCGTCTGCAGCTGCCTGAGCTTGTCGACAAAACCGGCCTGGTCGCGCAATTCGCGCTGTGCCAGCTCATTGAGCCGCTTCAGGCCAGAGCTCTCGTCGGCCTCGGCAAACACGATGTCGAAACCCAGCAACGCGATCTTCTGGCGCTCGAACAGTTCGGTCGTCAGTTCGCTCAGTCGGTTGCGTCCCCAGGGCCAGCGCCCTACATCGGCCAGGCTTTTCTCGTCGATGTCGACGATCACCACGCGGTCGTCAAGCGTCTTGGGCATCGTGGCGCGCAGACGCGAGTCGTAGATGATGCTGTCCAACCGGTCCAGCACACCCAGGCGCACCGCGCCTGTGGCGTGCAACAGCACGATCACCAGCGGAAGCAGCGTGACGAGAATTCGCGGCCAGTGCCTGACGAGTGCTCCCATGACGGCGTCAGCAAACAGGCGTGAAAGCCGCGGGGATCAGCAGTGAATCCTTCAGATCAGCTTTGGACGAACTGCATTTGCGTGCCGGCCAGTTCGATCAGGTCACCGTTTTTCAGCGATACCGGATCGGTCCCTATCGGCGTGCCATTGAGCGAAGGATTGCCCGCACCTTCGACATGGTGCACGACAAATCCATGCTGGCGCCGGGTAATGGCCGCCACCGCGACACCGGGTTTTCCGATGGTGGTGACCACCTTGGTAAGCGGCACCTCGCGGCCCGACGCAGCGCCCGACAACACCTTGATCGACGCCTGCGCCTGCGTGGCGGGCCCCGCAGCCATCGGAGCGGCTGCTGCAGACGGATAGCCGGAAGAAGGCGACAAGGGCGCCGGCGCCGACATGGGCATCGACTTGACCATCATGGTCTTCTCGAAGCCATCGGCCGGCGCTTCACTGACGAACTTGATCTTGTACTTACCGACCTCTACCGTGTCACCGTTGTGCAACTGCTGCTTCTTGGCCGCCTTGCCGTTGACGTAGGTGCCATTGGTACTGTTGAGATCTTCGATGAATACGTCGGTTCCAGCCATCTGGAACACCGCGTGTTCGCCGCTGATTGCCAGGTTGTCGATCACGACATCGTTGTACGGCCGACGGCCAAGGGTGGTCCGATCTTTTGTCAGCTGGACTTCCTTGATGACAACACCATCGATCGATACGATCATTTTCGGCATGACCGACTCCTATTCATCTGACGCATATTCATATTAGACACGAGCTTCCTATTTTCCCAACAGTCTGGAGATCAGGCCACGCTTTTCTGCCGCCGGCTCCGCCAGCACCAGCAGTACCGATATGTTGTCTCGCCCACCATGCTCGTTCGCGACGGCGACAAGGATGTCCGCTTTCTGGTCCATGGGCACAGGCCCCCCAAGGATACTGGCAATTTCGGCATCGTCAACCATGTCGGACAGTCCATCCGAACACATCAGATAACAATCGCCGGGCTCCACCTGATGCTCGTTGACCTCCATCATCACGGCGTCTTCGACACCCAGTGCCCGGGTCACCAGGTTCTTGATGGAGGAGCCGACCGCCTGCTCGGGCGTGATCAGGCCGGCATCGATCTGCTCCTGCAACAAGGAGTGGTCCTTGGTGATCTGCACCAGGGTTCCATTGCGAAGCCGATAACAACGCGAGTCGCCGATATGACCCAGGATCAGCGTGGTGTCGTGAAACACGCCAACCACCAGCGTCGTGCCCATGCCCGAATACTGCGGGTTGGAGCCGGACGCATTGAAGATGGACCGGTTCGCGTTGTCGACACAGATCTCCAGTGCGCGCTTGATTTCCTTGAGCTTGGCGTTCTTGCCGGCTTCGGCCAGCCAGCGCGACATTTCCGACTTGATGAACGCGGTCGCCATGCCACTGGCGATTTCGCCGGCGTTGTACCCACCCATGCCGTCGGCCAATACGCCAAGGCTGGCAGTTTCATCGACGAGAACAGCGTCTTCGTTGTTGTCTCTGGCCCTGCCCGGGTCTGTTCTGGCAAGAAAGGTGTAGTGGATCATGGCAGCCGGATCAGATCTCGACATCCGGCACAGTGCCACTGCTTTTCGGTGCCGGTTTATCGGCGCCTTTGGTCTGGTGCACGACCGTCTTTTCGAACCCTGCATCGGGTCTTGCCACCGGCGCCGCCTGGTGCACGACGGTCTTTTCGAACCCCGGCTCGGGCCGCGCCGACGGCGTGGACTGGTGCACTACGGTTTTCTCAAACTCGGCTTGCGGCTTTGCTGGCGGCACCGTCTGGTGTACGACGGTCTTTTCGAAGTCCGGCGC
>JAGPBF010000039.1 GCA_018063505.1 Rhodoferax sp. | reverse complement strand
CCTGCTGCATGCCCACCATTGGCTGATCCTGCATGGGCGTTATGTCTGTCTGGCGCGCAAACCACGCTGTGCGCACTGCGCTGTACGCAGTTTCTGCGATTTCCCGGACAAGGTGATCACTTCGGACCCGGACCCGCTGAGTTCCCGGCGTTCTCATTGAGCCAGCAAATCACCGGCATGGCCACACATCCATAATGTGACCATGGGACCGAGTTCACCTGTCGCCTTCGTGGACCCTCGAACCATCGTGCTGCTCACTGGCGTCATGGGCGGCCTGATGGCCGTGGTGTTGTTCTTTCTGCGACGCAACTATCCGGCCAGCGTGCGCGGACTGTCGCATTGGGCCGGCGGTACGGCCTTGTTGTTCATGGCGGGGCTGACAGCTGCGACTCGCGGCATCTTGCCCGACCTGTTCGGCATCTCGGTAGCAAACCTGCTGATTTTTTCCGGCGTCTATCTGCAGTATTTCGGCAGCCAGCATTTCTTCGGGCTAAAGCCCAGATTCTGGCCACGTTATGCCGTCATCGTCGCGATGACGCTGCTCTCGACATGGTTCCTGGTGGCAGACCCCCAGTACCGGGTGCGCCTGATGATTTCGACGGTTGTCCTGGCCTGGCTGTTCTCGGCCCACGCCCGTCTGATCCACGTCCACGGTGTGCGCAGCTTCGCATATCGCATGGCCATCGCCGTACTGGTATGTTCGTTCCTGAGCCAGGTGTTGCGTCTGGCAACCGCGTGGCTGCTTCCGCTGGGTACCGGCATCCTGGACAACACGCCGCAGAACCTGGTCTATGTGATCAGTTACCCGTTCCTGATGTTGCTCACCGCGATCAGCCTGGTGCTGATGGCCACGGACCGGGTACGCGCGGAATTCGAGCATCTGGCGTCGCACGATTCGCTGACCAACGCGCTGAGCCGGCGCAACCTGACCCAAATCTGCCAGCAGGAACTCGCACGCTGCAACCGCCACGGTCGCATGATGTCGGTGCTGCTGATCGACATCGACCACTTCAAGTCCATCAACGACAACTTCGGCCACCAGGCCGGCGATCAGGTACTGGTGCAGTTCGTGCAATCGGTGAAGACCTTGCTGCGCAGTGCCGACGTGATCGGCCGGATCGGCGGCGAGGAATTCGTCGTGCTGCTGCCCGAGACGCCCCTGGACGTGGCACTGGTCGTGGCCGAACGCATCCGGGCCACGGTAGCGCAATCGTCCAACCCGCAGAAGTTCACCGTCAGCATCGGCGTGACGACCAACCGGCCGCAAAACGATTCGGTCGACGAGCTGATGGCACGGTCAGACCGTGCGATGTACCAGGCCAAGGCCAACGGTCGCGACCAGGTCGTGCGGATCTGACGCTGCCGGCGGCGAACCTGTCACACCTGCCGGCTCGAGGCGCGGTCAATGCGCTGCATCGGCAAAAGCACCCGTGCACCATACGCCGGCGACCGGCGCGGCCATTGGTCGGCCTGGCCGACCGCGGTGATGCCCTGCGCCAGCAGGGCTGCCGCATTCATCACGCCGGCATGGGTGATCCACACCTGCGGCGCCTGCGTGTCGCAGCTTTCATCCCAGACCGCTGCAACCCGCTCCATCAGCGCCTGCACGCTCTCGGTGCCACCGAACCGGTGGTGGGCGAACTGTGTGGTCCAGGCCTCGAACGCGGACCTGGGAATGGCGTCCCAGCGCGATCCCTCCCAGCAGCCAAAATCCATCTCGGTGATTCGCGGCTCGAACCGAAGGCTCAGATCCGTGCGCGCGCGCGCCACTGCATGGGCCAGCACCGCGCAGCGTTGCAGCGGCGAACTCAGCATGCTGGCCCCCTGCGGCAGCGCGTCGATCAGCGTGGCGGCCACCTGCGCCGTTTGCTGCGGATCGGCCATCGCATCGGTGGCCCCGTAACAGGTGCCCGCGGGCAACATCACCCTGGCATGGCGCACCAGCTGCAACACCGGACTGGACGGCGGATCGGCGGCAGTGTCGGTTGTCAGCGTCACAGCGTCGACACCAGACCCAGGTAAAAGGCCAGTTCGCAGATCTGCTGCGTAGCGCCCAGGCAGTCGCCGGTGAAACCCTGCAGGCGACGCCGGAACCAGCGCCACATCCAAAGGCAGGCCAGCGTTGCGGCCGCCAGTGGCCAGGCCAGTGCGATGCCGGGCGCTGCCAGTATCACCAGCAGCAACGCAGCCAAGGTCCACAGACAGGCGACCAGCACGCTGGCCGTGGAAATCTGGTCGGCCAGTGGCTTGGACTTGGATCGCCCTTCGTCGCCCACGTGCCGCATGGTGCGTACCAGCAGCAAGGGAAAAAAGCGTGACACCACGTGTGCTGCAAACAAGGCCCAACCCATGACCGACGGCCCCACCGACCACAACACGGCCAGCAATGCCAGCTTGAGCGTTATCACCAGCAACAGTGCAAGCGCGCCAAACGCGCCAATGCGGGAATCCTTCATGATGTCCAGCGCGCGCATCCGGTCCGCACTGCCACCGAGTCCATCGGCCACGTCGGCCAGGCCGTCTTCGTGAAACGCGCCGGTCAGCAGCACGCTGGCAATGGTGACCAGCACCGCCGCCACCATCGCGGACATCGGCGTCTGCGGCAACGCCAGTGGCAACAGCACAGCACTACCGCCACAGATGGCACCGACCAGCCAGCCTATGCCCGGAAAATGCGCAGCGCTGGCGCGCAGCATCGCCGGGCTGTAGCCGACCCAGGAAGCCAGCCGTCCGGTGACCGGAACACGGCTGAAAAACTGCAGCGCCAGCAGGTAGTGGCGAACAAATGTCAGCATGCGGCGCGCCCTGGCCCGATGGAGTTCATGGCGGCGACCCTGACCGGACCGCGACGCCCGCGGTCGCAAAACTGGCCATCTCCGACAGCAGCAGGCTGGCCGACTGCAGCAGGGGCCAGGCCAGCGCCGCGCCCGAACCTTCACCGAGCCGAAGGTCCAGCTCCAGCAATGGCACCACATGGAGATATTGCAGCATCCACGCATGGCCGCGCTCGCCCGAGCGGTGCGCGAACACGCAGCGCTGCAGCACCGCCGGTTCCAGGGCCTGCGCCACCAGCACGGCCGCACCGACAATGAATCCGTCCACCAGCACCACCCGGCGCTCCAGCGCTGCCTGCAGGACGGCGCCGACCAGGCTGGCAATCTCGAATCCGCCGAATGCGGCCAGCGCAGCCAGTGGCTCCACCGCATCGGCATGGTGTTGCAGAACCCGCGCGAGTACCCCGATCTTGCGCGCGAGCGCAGCCGCGTCCAGCCCGGTGCCGGCACCGGTGCAGGCAGCAATGTCCCTGCCTGTCAGACGTGCCAGCAGCATTGCCGCTGCCGATGTGTTTCCAATGCCCATCTCGCCCAAAAGGACCACGTTGCCAGGCAGGGAGCGAACCACCTCGCGCCCGTTGGTGATGGCTGTCAGGCATTGCGCCTGCGTCATGGCCGGCTGCCGGGAACTGTCGGCTGAGCCCTCGGCAATCTTGCGCACCAGCAATTGGGCGCGCCCTGGCGCCAGCGCAGGGCGTGATGCGAAATCATGCGCCACGCCGCAGTCGATGACGGTCAGCGTTATGCCATGCTGGCGCGCCAGCACACTCACTGCAGCGCCGCCGGCCAGGAAGTTCTCGACCATCTGCCAGGTGACATCGCTGGGATAGGCCGACACGCCTTGCCGCGCCAATCCGTGGTCGGCGGCAAACACCAGCAACTGGGGCTGCTCGAGCTGCGGCAAGGGCTCTCCGAGCACCTCACCGAGCTGACGCGCCAGTGCTTCCAGGCGGCCGAGCGAACCCAGCGGCTTGGTCTTCTGGTCCAGCCGATGTTGCAGCGCCGCCCCGAGCGCGGCATCGGCGATGTCGGGCACATGCGGGATGACGCCGCGCATTCTGGCGCCGGCAAGCGAGGTATCGGATTCACGGGTCATGGGTTTGTTACCTGGTGGTCTGCACAAGATGCGCGATTGCCGATTCAGCGGATCAGCCCCTCAAGGGCACCTGGCGCGAAGTGTTGCCCGATGAAATCGGCCAGGCCGTCGAACACCGTCTCCAGCGTGGGCGTGCTGGCGCCAAACAGCCGTGTCAGCGCGGCTGGGTCTTCAAAAAGGCCGTGCATGTAGATGCCCAGCACATTGCCCTGGCCATTGAGCCAGCCAAGTTCTGGTTCCAGTACCGCGCGGCACATGTCGCCCGCTGCTGCCATGCCGGCATGCTGGCGCGTCTGCCCGTGGTGGATCTCGTAGCCGCGCACGGCCAGTCCGGACAGGTCTTGCCAGGCCCCGTCCAGCCGCTCGAACCGGCTACCGGAGCGGCGCACCGTCTTGTCCTGTTCGAACACGGTCACCAGCGGCAACAGGCCCAGACCCGGTCCGTTGCCGTCGATGCCATGCAGGTCGATCAAGGCTTCGCCCAGCATCTGCAGGCCGGCGCAGATACCGAGCACCCGCCGACCGGCATTGGCATGTTGCACCACCGCCTGGTCCAGGCCCTGGGTGCGCAACCAGGCCAGATCGGCACTGGTGCTTTTGGAGCCCGGCAGAATGATCCAGTCCTCCGGCCCCAGGGCGGCAAGTTGCGCGGGACTGCGGACCCACGACAACTGCACGCCGGGGATGTTGCGCAAGGGCTGGAACTCGTCCAGGTTGCTGATATGCGGCAATGCCACGACGGCGATCCGCGTGCGCACCGGCCCGGGCTGGATGCTGCGCTCGTCGAACACACCATCCTCCTCGGGCAGCCCATGTTGCCACCACATTGGCAGGGTTGCCACCGTCGGAATGCCGGTGCGCGCCTGCAACATCGCTGGCGCCGGCTCCAGCAAGGCCGCGTCGCCGCGGAACTTGTTCAACACAAAACCACGCAGCCGGCGCTGGTCGGCCTGCGGCATCAGGGCCCAGGTGCCGTACAGGTGGGCAAAGGCGCCGCCACGATCGATGTCGGTGACCAGCAGACAGGCAGCGTCCGCATGGCGGGCCACCCGCAGGTTGACGATGTCGCTGTCCATCAGGTTGATCTCGGTCGGCGACCCCGCGCCTTCGATGACCACCACATCATGGCTGGCCATCAGTGCGTCCAGCGCGCCAGCAATCCGCGGCCAGACCTTCTCGGAGCGCCCTCGCCAGGGCGCTGCGGTCAGTGCTGCATCGACCTGGCCCAGCAACACCACCTGGCTGTGCGTATCGCGTTCGGGCTTGAGCAGCAGCGGATTCATGCGCACATCGGGCTCGACCCTTGCTGCCAGCGCCTGGAAATACTGGGCGCTGCCGATTTCGCCGGCCGGTGCATCCTCACCAGTGGCGGCCACGACACGCGCGTTATTGCTCATGTTCTGCGCCTTGAACGGCGCCACGCGCAAGCCCTGGCGGGCATACCAGCGGCACAACGCGGTGACAAGCCAGCTCTTGCCGGCGTTGCTGCTGGTGCCCAACACCATCACCGCGCGCGCACGGCCGGGGGCGGCGGCGCGCACCGGCGCTTGCAAGGGAATCATTGCGGTACTCCGGCTAAGGTTGCGGTGCCTGCCGATACTCGGGCCAGCGCCACCCATTGGCCGGCCACAGGCACGATGGTTATGCGTTGGTCGAAGACCCGCTCGAGCTGGCGGTGGGTGTCGGCATCACTGCAGTTGCCGTGGTGCAGCACCCGGCCCTGGTCGACGATCAGCAAGGTGTCGGCATGCAGGGCGAACGAAATTTCGTGCAACACGCTGACCACGGTACGACCCTGCGCGAGCAGCTGGCGCACCACCTCCAGCCAGTCCGCCTGGTGCGGCGGGTCAAGGTTGGCCAGCGGTTCGTCCATCAGCAACACGTCGGCCTGCACCGCCAGCGCACGCGCCAGCAACACCCGCTGGCGTTCACCCCCCGATAGCTGGCCCAATGCACGGTCACGCCAGTCCCATGCCTGGGTGGCGCGCAAGGCCTGTTCCACGGCCTGGTGATCGGCGGCATCGGGTGCGGCCAGCCACGCCTGGTGTGGCAGACGTCCGAGCATGGCCACGTCCCAGACGCTGAGATCGTCACCACTGGACTCGTTCTGACCCAGCCAGGCCAGCTGCCGCGCACGCGCACGCGGCGCCAGGCCGGTCATGGGCCGGTCCAGCAATTGCACGCTGCCCTGGTGTGGAATCAGCTGCGCCAGGGCCTTGAGCAGCGTCGACTTGCCGGCGCCATTGGGGCCGACGACGCTGGTCCAGCGTCCGCGTGGCAAGTCCAGGTCGATGCCATGCAAGACCTCGGTGCCACCAAGACGGGCCCGGATGCCACGCGCCCGGATCGCAACCGCAGAGGCCGGGGCCTGCATCATGGATTGCGGCGCGGTTGGCCGCGCCGGTTCATCAGCCACAACAGGTAGCCGCCGCCGAGCACGGCGGTCAGTACACCGACCGGCAACTCCTGCGGCGCAATCAGCGACCGGGCCAGCGTGTCGGCCGCCAGCAGCAACACGCCACCCATCAGGCTGGCCGCCAGCAGAAACATCCGATGTGTGCCGCGGATCATGGAACGCACCAGATGTGGCGCTGCCAGTCCGACAAAGGCGATCAGGCCGGTCTGCGCCACAGCTGCGCCGGTGGCCAGGGCCAGCACCGCCACCAGCGCAGCGCGCATGCGTGGCAGCGGCAGCCCCAGACTGGTCGCGGTGGCCTCACCGAGCGACAGGCCGTCGAGCACACGGCTCATCGCCATGCCCGCCGCCGTGCAGAGCACCCAGGCAATGGCCATCAGCAGACAGGATGCCCAGCCGACAAAACCGGTGCTGCCCAGCATGAAGCCCTGCATCGACAACATCACTTCGGGCTGCATCATCATGACCAGCGAACCCAAGGCTCCGAGCACCACGCCGACCACGATGCCCGCCAACAGCAGGCGCAAGGTGTGTTGCACACCCCGCGCCAGCAACAGTGTCAGCAGGACCGCACCGACCGCACCGACAAATGCAGCACTGGTGATGCCCACCCGTGCCAGCCAGCCGGTGGCGTACGGCGAGGTGCCCATCAACACCAGCGCCACCCCCACACCAAACCCGGCGCCCGAGGCGCTGCCCAGCAGATACGGATCGGCCAGCGGATTGCGGAACAGACCCTGGGCTATGGCACCGGCCAGGCCGAGCAAGGCGCCGGCCAGCCAGGCACCGAGTGCGCGCGGCGCGCGGATGTCGCGGATGATCTGCAGGCTCACCGGGTCATGGCGCGCGTTCCACAGGTTTTCCAGACCGGTACTGCCGATGGCGGTGGCCAGCAGCAGCAGCAGCAGTGACACCGCGAGCAACGCCCCGCTCACCACGCGGGCCTGGCGCCACTGGCGTTGCTGCGACAGCGCAACTGCATTCATGGCAGGTGGCGCGACAGGCATAACGCCATTGCCCGAGCGGCTTCGGCCATGCGCGGACCCGGTCGCACCATGACATCGGACTGCGCTGGCGGAAATACGCATACCCGGTCGTAGCGGATGGCGCGCATGTTGGACCAGCCCGGGCGCTGTTTCATGCCGGCAAAGTTGGTATCACCGACCATGATCAGATCGGGGTCGGCCCGTACCACGAACTCCGGGTTGATCTTCGGAAACGGGCCCATCCCGGCCGGCACGATATTGACAACCCCCAGGCGCGTAAGCGTTTCACCCAGAAACGAATCAGCCCCGGCGGCATAAGGCCCGCTGTTGACCTCGAAATAAATGCGCTTGCCGCGGATCGACGGTGCCAGCGAGCGGGTTGCCGCATCAACCCCGGCTTCGATGCCGGCCCACAGCTGTGGCGCATCGGTGACCGACAGCAATACGCCCAGTTGCAGCAGCACCCGCCGCGCGTCGGCATAGTTCTTGGGCTCCAGTGCCACCACCTTCAGGCCCAGCGACTCCAGCCGGGCCGCCGCCGGCGAAGACGCGGCCAGCAGCACCAGGTCCGGGCGCAGTGCGACGATGGCCTCGATACTTGGATCGAGGCCGCCACCCACGCGCGGCAATTTGCGTACCGATTCGGGGAAATTGGAATATCGGTCGACACCCACCAGACGCGAACACCGGCCCAGCGCGCACACGGTTTCGGTCAGCGATGGCAACACGCTGACAATGCGCTGCGGCGACTGCGCCAGCATGACCCGCACCCCGCGGTCATCGACCATCTCCAGTGCGTGGGCCAGCGGGGCCAGCAGCAGCCAAAGACCTGCCAGAACTGTCGCCACACGGCCTGCGCGACACCCAACAAGGCCCTTCATCATGGCCCCTTGACCCGAACCGGCAGGCCCGCCACCATCCAGGTAACGCGCGTACAGCAGCGTGCCATGGCCTGGTTCAATTGCCCCAGGGTATCGACAAATGCACGCACCTGCGGGCCCAGCGGAATCACCCCCTGGCCGATCTCGTTGCCCACCAGCACCAGCGGGCCCGGTGCCTGTGCGATCACCGACTCCAGCGCCGCCATGGCTTGTTGTGTCCGGTCCATGGCGGACAGGCTCGACGCCGCGCTGCCATGGTCCTGGCGCGGCCACAACAAATTGGTCAACCACAGGGTCAGGCAATCCACCACCACCAGCGTATCCGCTTTGCCATGCTGCGCAATCGCCTGCGGCAGCGCCAGCGGCACCTCGACACAACGCAGGTCCGGGCAGTGGCCTGCGCGGTCGCGCTGGTGGCGCCTTATGCGCTCGGCCATTTCTGCATCGCTGGCGGTCGCCGTCGCCAGCAATACCGCGTGGTGGCCCGGGGACGCTGCCAGCCAGTGCGCCGCCAGAGCCTGGGCCCGGCGCGACTTGCCGCTTCTCTGGCCGCCCAGGATCAACTCGCTGTGTCCCGGTGGCAAGTCGTGCGCCAGATCGCCCCGGCTATCAGCCATGGTGTTCTGCCCAGTTCATGACGATCGCATGCAGCTGCGCCACGCCGTCGGTCAAGGCCGCCGGACCGGGCTGCAGGATGTCTGCGGACTTGATTTCGAACAATTGCCGATCGCGCACCGCCGCCACGCCGGACCAGCCTTCGCGCGCCGCCACTTTCTCGGGCCGGAACTTCTTGCCGCACCATGAGCCGACGATGATGTCGGGATTGCGCCGCACGATTTCCATCGCGTCGCTGATGATGCGGTTCTTGCCAAGGCTCTCCCGCGCCAGCTCCGCAAAACAATCGTCGCCACCGGCGACCGCCATCAGTTCCGATACCCAGCGGATCGCGCTGATCGCCGGCACATCCCATTCCTCGAAATAAATGCGCGGGCGCCGCGGCAACGCGCCGGCTGCGGCGCGCACGGCATCGAGACCGTCACGCATCGCGGCGATTTTCTGCAGGCCCTGCGAGGCCTCGCCGACGATGGCAGCAACCTGGTACAACATCGAGAATATTTCATCGATGCCGCGCTGATTGAACACCGTCACCTGCACGCCACGGCGGATCAGCGCCGACGCGATATCGGCCTGCAGGTCCGAGAATCCGAAGACGCAATCGGGTTCGAGTTCAAGAATCTTGTCGATTTTGGCGCTGAGAAAGGCACTGACCCGCGGCTTTTCCTGGCGCGCCCGGCGCGGACGCACCGTGTAGCCGGAAATGCCGACGATGCGGTGCTGCTGGCCGAGCAGGTACAACCATTCGGTCGTCTCCTCGGTCAGGCAGACGATGCGCCGGGGCACCAGGCCGGCGGCATCCGACACATCGTGGTTCATCACTTTTCCTAGAACTTGAACAGCATCGAGGCTGTGATGGTACGGCCAGCCTCGGGATAGATGCCGGTTGTCACCCCTGCCGGCGTGCAGCCAAAGGCCTGTGTGTAGTATTTCTTGTCGGCCAGGTTCGCGATTCCCAGCGCGAATTGCGCATTGCGCCAGGCATAGGCATAACGCAGGTCGGCCGTGGCATACGCGGGAATCGTGCAGCGGTTGTCGAAATCCGGGCTCTGGCTCGACACCCAGACCACACCGGCACCGATCGTATGGCCCGCTGCAGGACGCCAGTCGGCGCGCAGCGCCAGCGTGCGCTTGGGCACCAGCATCACGTCGTTGCCGGCGTAGGCGCCCGATGTGAACCGGGCCTGGCGCCACGCGGCATTGAGATGAAGGTCCAGCGTCGCGGCGACCGACTGTGTCAACGAAAACTCCAGGCCCTGGCGGCGCGTGTCGTCGAAATTGACGTTGGCGCCAAAGGGGCCGAACGGACCGTTGCCGGCCGGGTCGTAACCGATCTCGTTGCGCAGATCGCTGCGGTACCAGCGTGCTTCGAGTGCAGTCGATGCCTGCTTCCAGCGCGCGCCCAGTTCCCGGTCGCGCGAGGTCTGCGGCCGCAATGGCACACCCGGATTGGTGAACGAGAACTCATCGACGTTGGCCAGGCGAAAACTGCGTCCAAGCCGGCCATAAGCCGTGACACCAGAACCCAAGGGCTGGCTGATGCCCAGCTCCCAGGCCTGCTCGCGCTGGTTCAGCGCAGTTGCCGACGAGGCCTCCGACTTGTCCAGTCCCTCGGTCCGCCAACCGACCGACAACCGTGTTCCGGAGGACGCCAGCGTCACATCGTTCTTCAGGTACCAGGCCGAGGTATCCGTCCGTGCGCGTGCCCCCTTGGGCGTAAACATGGACGCGGTGATCGTACGCTCCCATGAACCCTTGTCGTAACCCAGCACGAAGGCATTGCCAAACGCCGCATGCTGATGTTCATGGCGCGCGCGCAGGCTGTAGTTTTCGGCCTGCACGGTGTAGGCATAAGGAGATCCAAAGGTCACCGTGTCGTAATCCTTGTCGCGCCGGTTGGCATCTGCCACCAGTTGCCAGTCGCCAAGCAGCGCCTCTGCAAATATGCCGGAGTGGGACTTGTGCACGGCACCGTATTCGGTCAATGAAATCGCCTGGCGCGGATCGCTGGCGTACTGCGCTGCACTCAGGGCGCCGGGCAATCCGCTGTGCGTAGCGTCGCGGCCGGTGCGGGCTCCCACGCGCAGCCAGTCATTGCTCCATTGACCGGAGACAGCCGTGGCATTGGTGGAGGAGGCAAAATTGACCCGATGTCCGTCGCTCTCGCGGTTGTTGGCCGCCACGTCCACGGAAAAACCACCGCCGGCAAGCGTCGCGGTGGCACGGGTTTCACGCAAGCCCAGGCTGCCGGCGGCCGCATACAGTTGCGCCTGGCTGGTCCGCTCGGCACCGATGCCGGCCTTGGTGGTGATGACAATCACGCCTGCGGTGGCGCCTTCACCATACAACACGGCACCGGTGCCACGCAGGATCTCGATCTTCTGGATCGTCGCAATCGGAATCGACGCCAGGTTGGCGCTGGTCAGGTCTCCCTCGTTCAGCCGCAGGCCATCGACGACCACGACCTGGTTGCTGCCGGCGGTCGAGCCGAAACCGCGCAGGTCCAGGTCGTAGTTGTTACCACCGGAGGTGTCCAGCCGACCGACGACCCCCAGCAGTTTCATGATGGCCTCATTGACCGTGGCCGCGCCCGAACGCGTTATCTGCTCGGACGTGATCACACTGACACCAAAGGGCAAGGCATCGGCCGACTCCGCGAACCGGGTCGCGGTGACCGTGACCGGTGGCAGGACGGACTGGGCAAAACCGGCACTGGCAGCGCCGCATGCCAGTGGAACAAGCGCCAGGCGAACGCCTGCACCATGCGAAGCAAGAGAAGAAAAAGAAAACATTGGAAAAACCCGACTGCATAGACCCAGCCGTCGTCCCCGACAGCACAGGCGTCATGGGCGCCCGCACGCGGGCACCCCCCTTGTTGGCCGGTATCCGGGCTGGTGGCGCAATTCCCGTCGCCTTCCCAGGCGCCTTTTCGAGGCGCCCAGTGGCGTTGACGGGAACAGAGTCGCAAAGACTCGTCCACTTACCGTTGCGGGGGCAGCGCAGGTTAAGTCCGCCGTTGCCGGCATTCCCTCCTGCTTCCCGTTGAACTGCAGCATGCGAACCACACTGCGAGCACCAACATGGCGATTTTAGGCGAACTCGCGCCATGCGCACCCTACAATCGAACGCTATGTCGAACCAGACCAAAATCGACCAGATAGCCGAGCGCGTCGAACGTTTGCTGGTGCGTCATGCAGAACTGCAACGTACCAACGCCCTTCTGACGAGCCAGATCGAAACACTTGCCAATGAGCGCGACTCGCTCAAGTCGCGTTTGGGTGCAGCACGCGCGCGAGTCGATGCCCTGCTCGACCGGCTGCCGGAGGCCGGCGTGGGCAATACCAGCAAAGACGCGTCATGAAGCAGCTCGAAGTTCAGATCATGGGGCAGAACTACCTGCTCGGATGCCCTGCAGGCGGCGAATCGCGCCTGCTCGAGGCGGTTGAGCGGGTCGATACCGCCATGTGCAAGATCCGCGACGTCGGCAAGGTGCGCGCACGCGACCGGATCGCAGTACTGGCCGCGTTGAACCTGGCTTTCGATCTTGGTGATGGCGGCGGCATGCCGGCGCAAGCCGCGACGCAAGAGCCGGCCGCCTCGTCCGGCGCCAATGGCGACACCGACGACGGCCTGATGCTCAGCTCGCTGCTCGACCGGCTCGACCGGGCGCTGGGCGAAGACGGTCAGCTGATCTGATCGAACGCGCAGATTGCGCAGCTGCATCTGCGCCCGCCCCGACGCGAGGCATTGCCCATACAATGCATCTGCCTGCAGTGCGCATCGGGCTTTATATTTCCTTGAACCAATGCTCTCGTAGCTCGGGCCTGGCACATCGCCTGGCTGGTGTGATCATCTCGCGTCAGATGAACCCGAGGCCAACGCTGACCTAGCCCACCTGAACCCCGGTTCAGGATGCGGGTCCGGTGGTATCTGCAGGCACCTTGTTTGCGTCCGCGGGCGTCGCTGCATCAGTCTGCGCCCGACGGCGACTCCGCACCACGCAGATTGGCACTTATCTTGGCCAGCAAGAGGTCCTTGTTGAAGGGCTTGACCAGAAATCCTGCCGCCCCGGCCTGGATGCTCTTGACCACGACGCCCTTGTCGCTCTGTCCGGTGATCATCAGGACCGGAATGGCGGCAAATCTTTCGGTGGCGCGGATACGGCGGGTCAGCGTGATGCCATCGGTATCGGGAAGTTGCACATCCATCAGGATCAGGTCCGGTAGCCGACTGCGCAAGACTGTCTGCGCTTCGGTTCCGGTCATGGCCGACATCAAATCGCACCCCGCCTCCTGCAGCAGGCGGCGCAACAACTTGTGCTGAAACTCATCGTCATCGACCAGCAATACCAGTGGTCGCACGCGCTTGACCAGCGCCTGAAGCTTGTGGATGGACTCCAGACCCGGCGATAAAGCGCCCTTGAGGTCGTTGGCCCAACCGCGAACCGGTTCCACCGCGGATTCGATCGTCTTGTTGAACGCAACCAGTTCCATTGCCTTGAGCTGATTGATTTCACGCTGAAGTCCCGGCGCGTCCTTGACCTCCACCATGCTGCCCAGTTCCCCGCGATGGAGCCGGCTTGCCAGACCGTCGAGGCCGGAGGCCGCCTGGGTGCCACTTTGCAAGGCATCCCTGGCATGGTCGATGTGCTCGGTACCACGTTCCATATATTGCTCGAGCTGCAATTGAAGGCCAGCGAGTTTGCGCGCCTGGCTGGCAAACTCGGCCACCGACGGTCCGGTGGCGGCCGAGGCATCGAGCTGGCGCAGCGCATGGTGCACCGCCATCGGCAGGCGAGGCGCATCATGGCCCATGGGCCAGAACAACACATAGTCATCAAAATACTGCTTGCGACAAAGGCCATACACGCGGTGCAGGTCGTCCTTGTTGCACAGGATGATGGTCCGGTGCTCCAGCGCATGAACCTGCTTGCCCAGGCGACAAAGACCCAGGTAATACGTCTCGGCCTTGTCCAGGCTGTTGAACGCCAGAATCAGCACATTCGGTCGCAGCGAATCGAAGTCCTGCACGGCCTTGTCCGGATCGACCGACTTGTCGACATGGCTGAACTCGTTCGCCAGCATCCGGCGGACAAGTTCGGCGTCACCGGTCACGTCGGTGGCAATCAGAATGCGATGGTCCGAGCTCATCTCGACAACGGTTTCGTCAAAGCGTCCCTGCGCGTTTCCCACTGCTGCGACCACTGCGGCAAGGCATCACCTGGCATCGGCCGCGCGATGAAGTATCCCTGCGCCACATTACAACCGAGCTGGCGCAGAAAATGCCAGTCCTCGACGCTTTCTATGCCTTCGGCCACAGACGTCATGCCCAACTGCCCCGCCATCGCCAGTGTCGCTCCAACGATGGCCTTGAGGGAGTCGTTGCTCGCCGCGCCAGTGACAAAACTTCGGTCAAGCTTCAACTCGTTGAACGGAACATCGCGTAGTTGCACCAGCGAAGAATGGCCGGTGCCGAAGTCATCGATCGACAGGCCGATGCGCTTGAGCCGAAGCCGCGCCAGCGTGTCCAACTGCGCCCGCATGTCCTTCATCAGCCTCGATTCCGTGACTTCCAGCGTCAATGCCGCCAACTCGATGCCAGCGGATTTAACCTGCTGCGCCACCTTGTCCGGAAACTCAAGCGAGGCAAGGTTATCCATCGACACATTGACGGCCATGTGCAGCGCCAAGCCCCCGTCCAGCCATTGGCGCGTTTGCTGCAGCGCATTATCGAGCACCACATCGGTCAGCGCATCGATCAGGCCATGCTCCTCAGCAACCGGTATGAACTGATCCGGATAAACCAATCCAGCATTCGGGTGTTGCCACCGAACCAGCGCCTCCACGCCGATCAATGCAGCTGTACCCATCGCGACCTTGGGCTGGTAATGGTTGACCAGCTCCCGGCGTTCAATCGCGCGCTTGACCTCACTGGCCGAGAATATTTGGCGCGCCTTGGACCGCACCGACGCGCTCATGGAGGCAAAGCGATCCATGACCCCGCGCAAGCGCTGCGGAGTGACTGGCTTGGACAATGCACCCAGCACCGGTATCCGGTGCGCGACAGCCAGTTTTTCGGCAGCGTGCAGAATGCGGTCGCCCTCCCCGCTGACCAATACCAGCGCGCCCTGATAACCCATGTGCGCGAGATGGCGAACACACTCGACACCATCGACATCGGGCATCTGCAGATCGCAGAAAATCAGGGCTACACCATGTTCGGGCCCTTCGAGCAGCTTCATCGCATCTGCGGCCTGCTCGAATGCCAGCACGTCGTCGTAACCGAGCTGCGCCAATTGCCGCGTCAGGACCTTGAGTGCAAAGGTTTCGTCGTCGACGAGCAATAGTTTCATTCCGGCAATCAATTTACGGCGGTCATCATGGGTGCTGCGCAAGCCAATGCACAATTTCGGCATCCGCCTGCGCGATGGCTGAATTGAACGCATCTATCATGCGCTCCAGTCCGGGCATGTCAAGCTCTTGGCCGGCCTGCTCCAGTTGCGCGCACAACGCGCCCAAAGACATCGCACCAACGCTGCGCGATGCGGATTTGAGTTTGTGTGCAATCGCGCGTGCCTTGCCCGGCTCACGGCAGGCCACCGCGCCGCGCAACTCACCCGCCTGGCGCCTTGCGGCATCGAGGTATGCTGCCAGAAAGTCCCGCAGAACCGCCGGATCCGAGCCCACCAGTTGGCGCAAGACATCGACATCGACGACCGGTGATTTTTTGCCGTCAATGCCCGGTTCCTGTTCCACCAGTGGCACCGGTCCGCCCTCATCACGGGGCAACCATTTCTCGAGCGTCGCCTTGAGCAGCGCCAGCGGCACCGGCTTGGTCAGGTAATCGTCGACCCCATGCGCCTTGGCCCGCAGCGTCTCGCCACGCATGGCATTGGCCGACAGGATGACGACCGGCATAGGGCGCCTACCCCGCTCCTGCTCCTGATCGCGGATGCTGCGGGCCAACGCCAGCCCGTCCATTTCAGGCATGTGCAGGTCGGACAGCAGCATCCCATACGATCCGTCGCGCCACATCCGCAAGGCCTGCGAGCCATTGCCGGCGATCTCTATGGCATAACCCAGCAAAGCCAGTTGCCGCTGAATCACCATCTGGTTGACCTTGTCATCTTCTGCAACCAGGATCAAGCGGCCCTGGGCCCGCGCGCTGGACACTGTCGGCGGCGCGGTGTCCACTGCCAGCCGCGTCGCAAGTCGGTCGTGAAACGTCTCTGGCGAAGCGCGGCCGGCGGCGATGGCCACGGAGCGCAGCAATGCCAGTTGCCGCAGCGCATCGCCATCGATGCTGATGGTCTGCTCGTCTTCGACCCGGGAGCGTTTGCGGCGGCCAAATCCGATCAGCAGATGACGGACATCTGCAGGCCGGGCAATATCGGCGCGCATCGCCTCGGACAAGACGCCGGCCTGGCTGATCACGACCACGATCGGCTTTGTCGCAAAGCCCTTGATGGTCTGCTGCAATGCGCCGACATCGGCGGCCAGGTGCACACTGGCACCGGCATATTCCAGATACACCCGCAGATCGCCGGCCTCAAATCGGGGGCTTTCCAGAATGACGCACACCAGAGCGGATAGATCGGGCAGCACCCGCACGGGTGGGTCGGGCAAAATCTCGACAGGCCACGTCACGGTGAATACCGAACCCTCGTTCGGTACGCTCTCCACCGAGATCGCTCCGCCCATCATGTCGACCAACCGCTTGCAGATCGTCAGCCCCAATCCGGTGCCACCGAATCGGCGTGTCGTGGTGATCTCGGCTTGCTTGAACGGTGTGAAAAGCTCGGCAATCGTCGCGGCCGACATGCCGATACCATTGTCCGATATTGCGAACGCAAGACTTGGCACGGCAGCGTCTGATACCGTCAGCCGCAGTGCTACCCTGCCCTGCCTGGCCGGGTTGCCCGAAGAGAATTTGATGGCATTGCCGAGCAGGTTGTAAAGTATCTGGCGCAGGCGCACATCGTCAGCCAGAATCCTCTGCGGAATCGACGGCGCGACGAACAACGACAGGTCCACACCTTTGCTCGCTGCCAGCGGCACCAGCGCACTGCAGACGCCTTCGGTCAGATCGAACAGGGAAACCGGCGCACGCTCTAGTTCCAGCTGCTCTGCCTCGATCTTGGAAAAATCCAGAATGTCGTTGATGATGCCCAGCAAGGCATTGCCCGACTCCCTGGCCGTATTGACCAGGTCTTGCTGGTACTCGGTCAGGGCACTCTCGGCCAGCACATCGATCATGCCGATTACCCCGTTCATCGGCGTTCGGATCTCATGGCTCATGCTGGCCAGAAAGGCGCTCTTGACACGTGAAGCCTGCTCTGCGGCAAGCTTGGCCTGCACCAGTTCGGCATTGACCAGCGTCAGCGACGCAGTTCGCTGATCAACGCGTTCGGACAGATGCGCACGTTCGTTCTCCAGCGCCAGGTTCGTTTCCCGCAATTTGCTGGTCATCTGGTTCAGCTTTTCGAGATCACGCTTTTGCTCGGTGATGTCTCGGGCAATCGTCGACAGATACTCGATCGCGCCATCGTCATCCCTGTGGGCGATGATGACCTGCGATACAGGAACCTCTTGGCCGTCGGCGCGCACGAACGCTGCCTCGCCGCTCCATGAGCCATGCGCGATCGCGTACGGAATGGCCTGATCACGAATCATCGCCGCCAGGCGCGGCGGATACGGCGCGATTATGGACAGCGCCTCGTCCGGGTCGACACCCACCATGCGGCGCCCCGCAGGATTGCAGTACAGCGCGGTGGTGTCAGCGCGGCTGGTGGCCACCATGTCCGGCGTCGCCTCAATGATCGCCACCAGCCGGGCCTGGTTGCGTTCTGCACGCTTGCGCTCTTCAATCTCCTGTTCCAGTGTCCAAGTCCGCTCGCGCACCAGTTGCTCGAGCCCGCCACGCAATCGGACACGCTCCAGCGCCACCGCGACCTGGTTGCCGACGTTGTACAAGACCTCGAGCTCTGCATCCGTGAAAAGTCCCTGGTCCGGCCCGACCAGATTCATCAGGCCCAACGGGCGCTGACCGCCCAGCCACAACGGAATACTGGCGTGGTAGCGCAATCCCCGGGCATCTCCGGCGGCTTTGGCCAGCCGTGCGCATTCGATAACACCGCCAACCTGTCCGTGCTCGCCTTCGAGCACGCGCCGCTTGCACTCGCAGATGCCGGCAAAGGCATCGGTATGGCACAACGCGGGCGGCAGGTTGCGTGCGGAGCCCAGGCGGAAGCTCGCATCGGGCTCGAGAATCTGAATCCATCCAGACTGTATGCCCGGCAGTTCCAGCGCGCGGTCAAGCGCCATTTCCAGCACGTCCGACTCGCATGTGGCACTGTTCAAGGCTTGTGCGATCCGGTAAAGAGAATTGAGTACCGCATTCGAACGGGTGAGGGCGACCTCGCGCTGGCGCAGCAGCGCGTCGACGCCTGCAGCGTGGTCCAGACTGGCGCGCAGGAGGGTTTCGTGCGAAGACGCCTGTTCCGTCGCCGTCTGCGTGACGCAAATTCTTGCATTGCTGCCGGTCGACCCCGCGTTGGCTGCGGCACGGCGGTGCGAATGGCCGCGCAGATCCTCCAGACGCTTGATCAATGACCGCATGTCAAACGGCTGCTGCAGAAAACTGTCGACCCCACTTCGCATGGCGCGCTGCGCATCGAGCGGATGTGAAGTACTGGTCAGCAACAGCACCCGAACTGCGCCGAGTGCCGGATCGGCCCTGACTGCATCACACAAACCGTAGCCGTCGACCGTCGTCTGGTCAAAGACGCAGATCACCGGTTCGGCCACCGATTGCGCAGCCAGCGCCAGCGCCGCCGAGCCGTCAGCCACCGAGTTCAGCAGAAAACCCGCGGACAAAAGACGATCAGCGCCGTCGTCGGGCATTACCCCGTCGGCAGCGACAACAACCATGTTGATGGCGCGATCATTTGCCACAAGAATCCCCACGCGCTTTGCTTTTCATCTGCGGTGAGTCTAATCCCTGAATTGACCCAAGTCACGCAGGCCGCAAGGGCCGTGGGTCGAGTGGCCCGGGCGTTCATCAACCCGCGTCGGCCGCTTCGCGGCTCGCGCCACCAAAGGGGCCGCTGCACTCATGCCACAATGCCGGCGCGGTTGCCGTGATTCATCCAGCGCTGCCTGCGCACCGGCCCCTGACAACCCATCGCGTCACCGCTCTTCACGTGGACTTCTCTCTCACCCTCATACTTGAACTGGCCTTGCTGGGCTTGTGCACCGGCTTCCTCGCCGGTCTGCTCGGGCTGGGTGGCGGCATGCTGATGGTGCCGTTTCTGACCTTCATCCTGACTGCGCGCGGTTACCCGCAGGCCCACGTCATCAAGATGGCGGTGGCCACATCGCTGGCGACGATCTGTTTCACATCCTTGTCGTCGGTGCGCGCCCACCATCGCCGTGGCGCCGTACGCTGGGACATCGTGCGCAAGCTGGCACCCGGCATCCTGCTTGGTGCATTCCTGGGCTCCCAGATCGCCGCCGCTATGCCGGCTCGGGTGCTGGGTTATCTGTTCGCCGGATTCGTCGGGTTTTCCGCGACCCAGATGATCTTCAACCGAAAACCCAAACCGTCGCGAACCTTGCCCGGAACGGGCGGCATGTTCGGAGTCGGCAATCTGATCGGCGTGATCTCGGCGCTTGTCGGGGCCGGCGGCGCCTTCATTTCGGTGCCCTTCATGACCTGGTGCAACATCACGATCCACTCGGCAGTGGCCACTTCGGCTGCACTGGGTTTCCCGATTGCGCTGGCTGGCACCATCGGATATCTGGTTGCCGGCTGGAACCTGCCGGAGATGCCGCCTGGTGCACTGGGCTATCTGTATTGGCCCGGCTTTCTGGTGCTGTCGGCCGCCAGCATGGCCACGGCACCGATCGGCGCACGGGTGGCGCACAGCCTGGACATCGCGCCGCTCAAGCAGGTGTTTGCCGTGGTGCTGTACGCACTGATGGTGTATTTCATTCTGCGATAGACATACCCACCGGATGCTGGCCGCATGCGCTTGCCGCATTGCCTGTCCTCAGGTGCCGCTCTGGCCAGTCATCCAGCGGGTAAACTCCGACGCCGGCAATGCCGCAGAACACAGAAAACCCTGGTACGCGGCGCAATCGAGTTCGCGCAGGCAATCCATCTGCGCCTGGGTTTCAACCCCTTCGGCCACGACACTGAGTCTGAGCGCGTGTGCCATGGCAATGGTGGCGCTGACGATCGCCCGGTCACTGTCGTCCTCGGGCAATCCGGTCACGAATGAGCGATCGATCTTGAGCTTGCCGATCGGGAATCGCTTGAGATACGACAGGCTGGAATAACCGGTTCCGAAGTCGTCGATGGACAGGTTGACACCGATGGCTGCCAGCGCATGCAGGCGCTCAAGGGCCTCGTCGGCATCGCGCACCAGGATCGACTCGGTCAGCTCGAGTTCGAGCAACTCAGGTGCCAGGCCGGCGCTGCGCAGTGCCTGGCCGACCACATCGACGAAATCGGCCTGCTGGAACTGCAGCGGCGACACGTTGATCGACACCACCAGCGGTGTTCCGGAGCGCTGCCACAACGCAGCCTGCCGCACGGCCTGTTCCAGCACCCAGCTGCCAACCGTCGTGATGAAGCCGGTCTCCTCGGCCAGCTGGATGAACACGTTGGGTGGCACTTCGCCAAACTCGGCATCGGTCCAGCGCGCCAGCGCTTCGGCGCCGATCAGTCGGCCACTGGCGATCTCGATCTGTGGCTGGTAGTGGATCCGGAAATTGCCCTGCTGCATGCCCTGGCGCATTGCATGGTCCATCTTGATGCGCGACAACACGTCCACGTTCATCTGCGGCTGGTAGAACCGGAAACTTCCGCGGCCCCGGTCCTTGACCCGGTACATGGCGGTGTCGGCGTACTGGATCAATTCATCGAGCGTCTTGCCGTCATCCGGATACAAGGCCACGCCGATGCTGCAACCGACAGAGAAGTTCATGCCATCGAGCACGAACGGTTCGGCCACGGCATGGAGAACGCGCTGGGCGCAGGCTTCGGCACCTGGCGCGTCGGCCTCCTGCAGGAACAGCACGAATTCGTCGCCACCGAGTCGGCACAAGGTGTCGACATCGCGCAGGCAGGAGCCGATGCGGGAGGCCACTTCGACCAGTACCCGATCCCCGAAGGAGTGACCCATCGAGTCGTTGATATTCTTGAACCGGTCGAGGTCGAGAAAGAACACGGCAAACTGCCCGCCATTGCGTTCGGCCATCCGCAGCGCGAAATCCACCCGCTGGCTGAGCAGCAGACGATTGGGCAGTCCGGTCAGTACATCACGATAGGCCAGCGTCTCGATGCGTTGCTGGGCCGCATATTTTTCGCTCAGGTCCTTGAAGAAGCAGATGCTGTGCACTGGCATTGCGACTTCGTCGCGCAGCAACACCCACGACACCTGGACGGCGTGCGGCTCACGCCCGTTGTTGCGGCGCCAGACCTCCCCCTCCCAGAATCCTTCGCTTGTCAGCTGCTGCTCAATCCGGCTGAAAAAGCCCTGGTCATGCGGATCGAAAAAAAATCCGGATGCTGCACTGCCCAGCAGTTGCGACTGCTGCAACCCGGTCTGGCGCTCGCATGCCGGATTGACCGCCAGCAGGACGTATTCGGCACTGGTGATGAAGATCGCATCAAGACTCGAATCAAACACCTTGGCGGCCAGACGCAGCCGGGCCTGCGCCTGGACCTGACGCGATATGTCGCGAAACGCATATACGCGCCCGCTGGGTTGCCCTCGGCTGTATTGCGGCCGCGCGCACCGCTCGATCGTACGACCCGAGCGCAATTTGAATACGTCCTCGGCCTCGAGCAGCGGCGTCAATGCGATCTCGGCCAGCCGTTCCTGGTACTGCTGCGATTCGGTCACCGCCTGGGCCATATGGGCAAACAGGGCCGGGTCATTGCGCCGAACCATCAGTACTTCGGGCAGGTCGAACAATTCGGCAAATCGGCGGTTGTAATTCTGCACCCGTCCGGCGGAATCACACGAAAGGATGCCGTCAGCCGTCGACTCCAGCGTGGCTCGCAGTTCGGACACGATGTGCTCGAGCTCGAGCTCGGTGCGACGCTGTTGCCGCAGATCGCGCAAGACCATCATGAACACCGGCGTCGCAGCATCGAGCCAGATCCGGCTGACCTTGCGTTCGACGGGTATCGCAATGCCGTCGGCACTGCGGATCAAGGTTTCGGAGTGGATGCTCTCGCTCAGACCGGCCGCAACGTCTTCCCAGAAATACTGGTCCTCGGGCGCACCCGTCAGCTCCACCACTGGCCGCCCCATCATGTCCGTGCGCGCAAGACCCGACAGGTCCAGCGCCGGCTGGTTCATATCGACGATGTGCAGACTGACCGACTCGATCAGCCATACCGCGTCGATCAGTGCATCGATCAGCACACGGCTGGATGCCGCTGTCACGGGGCTGTCCCGCCGCGTGCCGGATCACTCGCCTGCTCGAAAAAATAGCAGATACGCAGCCGCGGCGACAGATAGTCAATCGCCGCGCGCGGCAAGGTATCGGGCCGCAGACTGCGCCGAATTCCCGACGCCGGTGCCTGCTCCAGGTTCAGAATCAAGGCCTGCTCCTTTGGCACCGAGGCTTCATGCACCAACACCCGGGGCTTGAGCGGACGCGCCGAATTGACCGAAACCACCAGCGCAAAGCGACCGTCGGACAACTGCACCACCGAGCCCGGAGGATAGACACCCATCATGCGGATGAACGCCGCCAGCACGGCCAGGTCGAAGCGGTCCTTCATCTGCGAAAAAATCAGCGACAAGGCCTCGTGCGGTGTGACGGCCGTCGATGGTCGGGCCGGGTTGCACATGTTCTCGTAGCGATTGACCAGTGCCAGCACCTTGCCAGCCAGGCTGATTCTGGTGCCAGGCACGTTGTGCGGGAAACCACTGCCGTCCATCATTTCGTGGTGCTCGCCGATGGTGTGCTGTACCTCGCTCGACAAACCCATCTGCATGGCAATGTCCACGCCCTTGGCCACATGGGTCTGGTAGACACGGTATTCTGCCGGCGCAAAATTGGTGTCGGCCAACCGCACCCGGTCGGGCAGACGGATCTTGCCGATGTCATGCAGAAATGCAGCAACACCGAGCGACTGCAGCTCTGGCGCCTGCAGTCCCAGCGCCTTGCCCAGCAACAGCGACAACACCGTGACGTTGACCGGATGCATCCAGGCCCGGTCGCCCGTGGTCTCGGACAACAAGCGGATCGACGATTCGGATTGTCCCAGCATGTCGCCGACCAGCCCGTCGACCAACTGCCGGCACAGGGCAGCTGCGTCCTGGGGCGTGTCGGTGAGCCGCTCGATTACCTGCCGGTATTGCCGGATGGCGGAATCGAACTGCTTGTCACAACGGGCCAGGCTTTCGTTCTGGGTCCGGATCAGCTCACCATGCTCCAGCCGCCGCTGCAGCTCTTCCTCCTGCAGGCGGGCAGCCTGTTGCGCTGCGTCGTCGACCAGAGTGCCTGAACCCAGCCCCTGTGTCTGGTCATCGGACTCGAACTCAGACTCTGCACCATGCTGCTCGCCAGGCACTGCTACCGCAGGCGCGGGATCACTGCGCGCAGGCACATAACGAATCTGCGGCAAACCCAGGCTGCGCAAGGTCTCGATCTGCCGAAGCGAGCTGATCTTGAAGCTGCCCTTGGGGAATGGATGCGACATCCAGCCCAGTTGCAGGTCGACAAACAGGCCGAGCCGCAACTTGTCAGGTGCGATGTAGTCGTAGCCGGAATCCATCATGCACGGTCCGCGCAACGGGGCAACCCACGTGCAGCAGAAGTTGAACAGTCAATGGCAGACATTGATGGCGAGCTTACTCCCTGCCAATGCCGTCGGCCCCTGCCATGGACAAAACTTCAGCATTGCGGTAATCCGTTGTACCCCGCACGCGACACCTTCAGGTCAAAAGGACGCGCGCAAAATGCCCAACAACCCGTCCCCATCCAACCCGATCGAATTTTTCCTCGACTGCTCCAGTCCCCGGACCTGTCTGGCGTTTCACCATGCACAGCCATTGGCCGGCGAAATCGGCGTACCGACGATGTTCATCTGCGCCGACATGTACGTCGGCAACAACCGGCTGGCGCTGGTGCGCGCTGCAACGCTCAGGCAAAAAGCCGCGCAATGGACTGGCCGGCCGGAGCCACTTGCCCGGACATCGGTACCAGCGCGCCCTGGTGCCAGCATGACCAGCCATACAGTGCTGCGAACGTGATGCCGGTGGCCGGCGCACCTGCCGACCCGACACGCTCGGCACCGCGCCTGGCCGCGTCGATGAACCAGGCTGGCAGGCTCAGGTGGTATGGATTGCGCGCCACTTCGCCAATATGCAGCGACAGGGCCGCGACCAGCGTCGCCACATCAGCGGCTTCGAGGGCCAGCATGAGCGCTGGCGCCATCTGCGTATTCCAGTACTCACTGAACAACAAATGCAGCCGCCAGTCGGGCGCCAGATGCTGCACGGCGGCCATGACAAGCGCGTGGGTGCCTATATGGGCCGGATGCCCATCCAGGCCATGGGGACAGACCACGACACGCGCACGGTAATGCCGGATCAGCGCTGCCACACGGGCCACCTGGGCATCGCGCTGCTGCAGGTCGTCGCTGCCATCGAAGGCGCGAACCTGCTCGAACGCCTGTCCAGGGGTACCGCTGGCGCTGAGCAGGTCGAAGCCCAGAAAAGAGCAACAGCGCTCGAGTTCGCGCCAGCGTTGGGCCCTTCTCTCGCGCTTGCTGCCCAGCGTGACCGCCACATTGACCACGCGCCATCCGTTCTCGGCACGCAGGCGCCAGGGCAAGGCGCCTGCAATCGCTTCGTCATCCGGATGTGGCGAGAACACCAGGCACACCGGGGCGTGCTCGGCCACTTCAGGCAGCACCGGAGCCTGGCCATCAGCCGCGGCCAACAGGTCGCCCTGGTGCAGCAGACTCTCAAAGCCACGGACATAGGCGAGAAACGGGTCGTTCATGGCAGCTTCCTGGGCTCCAGAGGCGGCAAACCCCGCCGGGGCGGGGTTTGCTTTGCAATACAGCAACTATCCGTCAGGCCGATCAGCCCATGTGCAGGCCACCGTTGACCGAGAAATCGGCGCCGGTGGAATAACCACCCTCATCCGAGGCCAGCCAGGCAATGATGGATGCGATTTCGCTGGGTTCGCCAAGGCGCTTGACCGGAATCGTCGCGACGATCTTGGCCAGCACGTCCTCGCGGATCGCCTTGACCATATCGGTGCCGATATAACCCGGGCTGACGGTGTTGACCGTCACGCCTTTGGTGGCCATTTCCTGTGCCAGCGCCATCGTGAACCCGTGCATGCCGGCCTTGGCCGCCGAATAGTTGGTCTGACCGGCCTGGCCTTTTTCGCCGTTGACCGAACTGATGTTGACAATGCGGCCCCACCCTTTTTCGACCATGTCTGGAACCACCTGCTTGGTGACGTTGAACATGGAGTTCAGGTTGGTATTCATCACCGCGTCCCAATCATCACGCGTCATCTTCAGGAACATGCGGTCCTTGGTGATGCCGGCGTTGTTGACCAGTACATCGATGGCGCCATGCTCGGCCTTGGTCTTGGAGAAAGCGGCCACCGTGGAATCCCAGTCACCGACGTTGCCGACCGATGCATGAAAGGTGAAGCCCAGCGCAGCCTGTTCGGCAATCCACTTGGCGTGGTCGCGGGTCGGCCCGCAGCCGGCGATGACCTTGAAGCCCTCTTTGTGCAGCCGCTGGCAGATCGCCGTTCCGATGCCGCCCATGCCACCGGTTACATACGCAACTTTTTGACTCATATTGTTCTCCTCTTGTTGAAATCCTGATCCATGGGCTTGGTCGATCAGCGCGCGATCGTCAACGCAACACCCATACCACCGCCGATACACAGCGAGGCGATGCCTTTCCTGGCATCGCGACGCTGCATCTCATGGAGCAATGTCACCAGTATGCGACATCCGGACGCACCAATCGGATGCCCGATGGCAATTGCCCCACCGTTCACGTTGACCTTGCTGGTGTCCCATCCCATCTCCTGATTCACGGCACATGCCTGGGCGGCAAACGCCTCGTTGATCTCCAGCAGATCGAGTTCCTGTGCTTTCCAGCCGGCGCGCTCCAGCGCTTTCGTCGACGCGGACACCGGGCCCATGCCCATCAATGCCGGATCCAGACCGCTGGTGGCGAAACTGGCAATACGACCGAGCGGCTTGAGGCCCAGTGATGCAGCCTTCTTGGCCGTCATGACCATCACTGCCGCGGCGCCGTCATTGAGGCCGGAGGCATTGCCGGCGGTGACGCCGCCAGCCTTGTCAAAGGCCGGACGCAAGCCAGCCAATGCTTCGGCGCTGGTTTTCTTGTTGATGTATTCATCGGCCGCGAACAGGATCGGGTCGCCCTTGCGCTGCGGTATGCTGACCGGCACGATCTCGTCCTTGAAACGGCCGGCTTCCTGGGCGGCAGCCGCCTTCTGCTGGCTGGCC
>JAGPBF010000204.1 GCA_018063505.1 Rhodoferax sp. | reverse complement strand
TCGGCGCCATCGGTTTCAGCGGCAAGGCCATCATCGTCAAGCTGGCCTATCGCTACGGCGTCGATGCGGTGACGCTGATCATGTACCGCATGTTGTTTGCGTTGCCGCTGTTCGTGGCCATGGCATGGTGGGCCGGCCGCGGTAAGCCGGCCCTGACCGGCAAGGACTGGCTCGGTGTCGCCGGCCTCGGGTTCACCGGCTACTACCTGGCGAGTTTTCTGGATTTTCTGGGCCTGGCCTACATCAGCGCGTCGCTGGAGCGCCTGATCCTGTACCTGAACCCGACCTTCGTGATGGCGCTGGGCTGGTGGTTGTACCAGCGCCGTGTGCGGCCGCTGCAGATGTTCGGCATGGCAATCAGTTACGGCGGTGTCTTGCTGGTGTTCGGCATGGAGCTGTCCGCACAAGGCGCCGATGCTGCGCAGGGCGCGTTGCTTGTTTTTGGCAGCACGCTGAGTTACGCGGTGTACCTGGTCTATAGCGGCGAGCTGGTGCGCCGGCTGGGCGCGCTGCGGCTGGTCGGGCTGGCCAGCTCCGTGGCCTGTGTGTTGTGCATCGGGCAGTTTCTGCTGCTGCGCCCGCTGAGCGCCGCCGCGGTCGCGCCCGAGGTGATCTGGCTCTCGGTCCTCAACGCCAGCGCCTGCACCGTGATGCCGGTACTGCTGGTGATGATGGCCATCGAGCGCGTCGGTGCCAGCCTGGCATCACAGGCGGGAATGGTCGGCCCCATGGCGACGATCGCGCTGGGGGCCCTGCTGCTGGGCGAACCCTTCACCGTATGGGTGGCGTTCGGGACGGCACTGGTGATCGCCGGGATCTACGTCTTTGCCAGGGGCGGCCTGTCCCCGGCTGGCAAGGGCCGCCACCGGCTCTGACGGTGGCACCCACGCCGCTGACGACGCGCAGGCAACTACCGCCATCGAATGTCCGCAAACGACCACTCCCGGGCGGCATATCGGCCATGATCGGCGCCTGTTCCCACGCCGCAACATCCGCCCATGCCCTCGCCTCTGCCCCGCTCCTTCAACGGCCTGGCCTGGTCCAACCTGGCGGCGCAGTCGGCCGAGCAGCTGAGCCTGGCGGCAACGCCGATCGTGGCGGTGCTGGCGCTGGGTGCCGGCCCTGGCGAGGTGGGCCTGCTGGGCACGGCGCAGACGCTGCCGTTCCTGCTGCTGTCGATCCCGCTCGGGTTGTGGGCCGACCGGACCTCGCGGCTGCGCCTGCTGGTGTGGGCCGAGAGCTTGCGCCTGCTGGCGTTCCTGGGCCTGCTCGCAGTGCTGCTCGCTGGCGGCCTGTCGCTCACCATGCTGGCGCTGCTGGGCTTCCTCGGTGCCGTTGGCACGGTCGGATTCAGCGTGGCGGCGCCGGCGCTGGTTCCATCGCTGGTGCCGCGCAGCCAGCTTGCACAGGCCAACGGCCGGCTCGAACTGGCCCGCAGCGTGGCTTTCGCCGGCGGGCCGGCGCTGGCCGGTGCGCTGGTGGCCTGGGCCGGCGCATCCGCGGCCTTCGTGCTGGCGGCGGCGCTGTCGGTTTGCGCCATCACACTGCTGCTGCGCCTGCGCGAGCCGGCCCGGCCACCGGCGGCCCCGCGCCACGCGCTGCTGGAGTTGCGCGACGGCGCGTTGCTGGTGTGGCGCCATCCGCTGCTGCGACCGGTCTTCACGACCAGCGTCGCATGGAACATGTCGTGGTTTATCTTGCAGGCGGCCTACGTGCCGTACGCCATGCGCCTGCTCGGGCTCGACGCCCGCGGCGTCGGGTTCACGTTGGCGGCCTATGGTGCGGGCATGATCGTCGGCGCGCTGGTGGCACGCCGCATCATGGGCGCGATCAGCTTCGGCCACACCATCGTGCTCGGCCCGTCGGTGTCGGTGCTGGCGCAGTTCACGATGGTCAGCACCCTGCTGCTGCCGTCCGGCCTGCTCGCCGGACTGGCGTTTTTTCTGTTCGGCGCCGGCCCGATCCTGTGGACCATCAGCTCGACCACGTTGCGCCAGACGGTCACGCCCCATGCCATGCTCAGCCGCGTCAGCGCCATCTTCGTGACCGGCGGCTGGGGCGTACGGCCGCTGGGCGCGGCGCTCGGTGGCCTGGTCGGTGCCACCTGGGGCGAGCCGGCCTGCCTGGTCCTGGCCATGGCCGGCTTCGTATTGCAGGCCTGGCTGGTCTGGGCCTCGCCGCTGCGCCGGCTGCAGGTGCTGCCCGAGGCGGTGGAGTGAACTCGGAAATCGACCCGCAGCACTTGCCTGCAGCTTGTCATGCCGCCGTCGACATGCACGTCATGGCGAAAGCCATGGGCCGATTTGCAGGATCTCAAGTGCGTTGAGCCCCACGCGTGTGCAGCCGGATCCGATACAGCGACGTCGTCGCGACAATGAACAGTTCGTCACCCTGGACTCCGCCAAATGTCAGGTTACCGACTCGCTCCGGCACGGCAATGCGGCCCAGCAAGTTGCCCTCCGGCAACAACACCTGCACCGCATCTTCGCTGCTGGTGTAGATCCAGCCTTGTCGGTCAACACGCAAGCCGTCGGGCAAGCCCGGCGATATGTCGGCCACCAGGCGCATACCCGCAAGTGTTGTTCCGTCGACGTCGAACGCCACTATGCGGTGGTTCCCGCTGCCATCGGTGCGTGATGCTGCCGACGTATCGCTCACATACAACACGGTTTCGTCGGGCGAGAAGGCCAATCCGTTGGGCTCCTCGACCGCGGCACTGGCCGCATGAAGCTGCCCAGTTTGCGGGTCGTAACAGAACACATGGTTGGCAACTTGCTCCGATGGCGCCTTGTGGCCCTCCCGATCGCTGGCGATGCCATATGGCGGATCGGTAAACCAGATGGTCCCGTCACTGCGCACCACGACATCGTTGGGCGAATTCAACCGCCGCCCGCCAAACCGGTCGACGACGATCTCGTCGCGCACAAGCGCATCGATGCCGCAGCCGCCGGCCCTGGTTCGCACGATTGCGCGCAATCCGTGGGAGCAGTGCAGCAAATCACCATTGGCTTCGCGGGTGTGTCCATTCGTGAACTCGACGCCATTGCGCCAGACCGACATACCATCGCGCTGCGACCAGCGCAGCATCCGGTTGCCGGGAATGTCGCTCCACAACACCGAGTCATCCTCGCGCAGCCACACCGGCCCTTCACCCCAGGTGGCGCCAATGCACAACCGCTCCAGGACAGCGCCCCGTACCACCGATTCCAGGCGCGAATCAAATACGTCGATTCCGGACATCACGCGCGCGTCATCCTTTCTGGTCGGCGATAGTTGCGCCTGCATGCCCTGCAACATGTGCCGCCTTTCGCACACCCCAACCCACAGGCCCGGCCGAGGCGCCGGGCAAGGCCGGGTCGGTGCCCCAGATGGCCTGGTAGGTATCCAGGCAATAGCCGCGGGCCTGCAGGGACCAGGCCCATGCCAGCAACACGCTCCACCACCCGACGATTGCCAACCACATCCAGCGCGGCGCATCGGATATCCACAGTCCCATGGCGATCGTGCCCATCGCCAACACAAGAACGCAGTAACCCATGGCCTTGTGCAGGCGTTCGAAAGCGATGCGCCGGCGCGTCATGGCGTAATGGTCTCCGTGCAGGTCGAGAACCGTTCCGTCCGGGTTCAGCCGAGGGGCCGAAGGTCCGCCTTTGCTTCCTCTGGCCAAGCCGCCAAGCACTTGCAACAAGGCCAGCACCATGATGGTCCAGCCACACAAAACGTGCAGGTCACGCACGCCGCCATCTGAAACCCGACCGCCATCGCCGCGCCAGACCAGCCATACGGCGATTGAACTGGCCAGAACCGCACCGTAGTTGAACAATCGGTGGATGTGCCACCAAAGCGGGTTGTCGCAAACGGCGGGCCAGTCCTGCCTCGGCGTCACCTTGAAGAATCGCGCCATCAGCACTGCCAGCGGGACCAGCAGTCCCCAGGCAATCACCATGAGGCGCCCGTGCCAGGACACGGCGACACTGACAAGGTGCTCTGTCGCGCCGCTGATCGGCGTCGACAGCCATGCGAATGACTCCAGCAACACCGCACTGGCTCAGTTGGCGTTGCCGATCAGGCTGACGGCCTCGCCCGGAATGGGCGTATAGCTGCTGCCGCCGCGCGCCAGAATCTTCTGCACGCCGCCGTGCGCAGCAATCAACGCCGACTGATCGCGCTTGGCTTCGCGATCGACCGCAACCGGGTCGCATATCGCATTGAGTTCCCGTTCGAAGTCGACCAGCACCCCGCGCATGGCCTGGTCGCCCGCGCGATCGTTCACTTCGTCCGGATCGGCCCGCAGGTCGAACAGTTCGGGGACAAATCCCGTGTAGTGGATGTACTTGTAGTCACCCTTGCGCAGCATGTATGCGGCGCTCACACCGCCGGCAGCGTGGTATTCGCTGAAGACGACACGGTCGGGATCATAGGGAGCATCTGCCAAGTCGAAGAATGAAGTACCTGGGAGATCGGGCGGCGTCAACGACTGCGCCCCGACCGCCTGCAGTATCGACGGGAAGAAGTCGACGTGCGACACCGGCGTCTGGACCTTCGCACCCGCGCGGACTCCCGGACCAAAGCTCACCATCGGCACTGCCGCAGATTCTTCGTACATCGTCGACTTGCCCCACAACGCGCGAGATCCCAGGTTGTCGCCGTGGTCGGAGAGGAATACGACACGCGTGTTGTGGATGAGTCCGGTCTCTTCCAGCGCAGACATGATCTGGCCCACGTTCGCGTCAAGGAATGAACACAGTGCGAAGTACGACGCAATGGCGATGCTCCGCTGTTCATCACTCTCGAAATAGGAATCAAAGCGATAGCAATCGTTCCATGCCTTGATCCACGGGTGATACACCACACGCTTGGTCGGCAGCTCGATGTCCTTTGGCGGATACAAGGCGTAGTACTCCGGCGGCGCGATCAGCGGCGAGTGCGGCGACATGAAAGACGCATACAGCACCCAGGGCTTGTCATGTGCCTGGCGCCCGGTGGTTTGCAACCAACGTACGGTCCTGGCCGCTATGTCACGGTCGTAACGCGTGTAACTGCTTTCGCCCGGCCCTATGCTGCGGGCCAGGTCGGCCGACTGGTGACGGACCGGAAGCGGGTCACGTATCAAACCATACAGGTCGCCCACGCCGGCTTCGATATGCATCGGAATGATCTGCTCCGAGAAGCCACCGTCGACGTCGTCGTTGGTGTAGTGCAACTTGCCGATGGACGTGGCGGTGTGGCCAGCGCCGCGCAGCATATGCGCCCAACTGGGTATGTGGCCGTCGTACGCAATCGCGTTGTCCCAGCAACGATTGTCATGCACATACTTTCCAGTGGCGAACGCCGCGCGCGCCGGTACGCAGATGGGCGAACTGGAATAGGCGTTGGCGTAGACCGTACCGCCGGCTGCCAGTCGGTCCAGATGGGGCGTCTTGACTACTGGATGTCCGTTGTAACCGAGCACATTCTTGTTGTGCTCGTCGTCCATGATGATCAGCAGGTTCTGCGCCTGCATCATTCCACTTTCAACTTGTTATCGGAGACAACCTGTGCCCATCGCCTGGCCTCCGATGCCACGAAAGTCTCGAGTTGCGTGCCCGTGCCTGGCGTGGCCTCCGCGCCCAACTTCTGGAACTGGTCCTTGACCGTTTGCAATGCCAGCACTTTCTGCAACGCAGCCTCCAGCGTCGCGCGCGTCGCTGGCGGAAGGTTGGCAGGGGCGAACAAGGCATGCCAGTTGTCGATCTCGAAGTCCGGCAGGCCGGCTTCCACCGCCGTTGCGACGTCGGGCATCGTCGAAGAGCGCTTGCGCGATGTCACCAGGACAGGCACGACCTTTTTCGCCTGCGCCAGACCCGCTGCGGCAGGAATACCGGCGAACGCCATTTGCACTTCGCCAGCAGCCACTGCTGTCGTTGCCGCTCCGCCGCTCTTGTATGGCACATGCAGCAGCGCAACACCGAGCTGGCGCTGCAACAAGACACCTGCCAGGTGCTGCGGACCGCCGACGCCGGGCGAAGAATAGCTCAGCTGGGCCGGCGAGGCCATCAGCTTCGCCGTCGCTTGCAGTTGCGCGTAACTCGTGGCCTGCAGGGATGGTGTCGTGACCAATACCAGGGGCACGGATGCCACCATCCCGATGGGTGTGAAGCTGGAAACCGGGTCGTACTTGACCGGGTAGAACGACGGCGCGAGCGCCACGTTGGAAACAGTGCCCATCAGCAGCGTATAGCCATCGGCCGGTGACGAGGCGACAGCCATCGCGCCGATGGTACCGGTCGCGCCAGCCTTGTTGTCGACAATCACCGACTGTCCGAGCAGGGGACCCATTTCGTTGGCAAGCACGCGCGCCAGCACGTCGGGTGCACTGCCGGCCTGGGATCCGACGACGATCTTGATGGTGTGCGAGGGGAATGCGCCCTGGGCCCAAGCGGTTCCGGCGGAAGCCGTGAGCGCCAAGGCAAGTATCGGGATGCGGCAGACGATGCGATGGGTCGGCTTTTTCATGGGTGTCTCCTTGTCTATGCAGTGTGGAAGGTCCGGTCCGGATCGACGGTTGGATGATGGGCCCGCAATCCATGTCCGTAAAATGAAACTAATTGATGAATGCATATCCTGTAGCTATATAGATTCCGATGACCTCACATGCCGTCAATCAGCTGCTGAACCGATTGCGCATGCGCCAGGTAGCGCTGTTGCTGGCGATCGAGGCCAGCGGCACGCTCGGCGCGGCGGCACGCGCAATCGGAATGACCCAGCCAGCGGCGACCAAGATGCTGCACGAACTCGAGGCAACCCTCGGGCAAAACCTGTTCGATCGCGTCGGGCGGGTGTTGAAGCTTAATGCGGCCGGGCAACTGGCGACGCAGAGCTTCCGCGGCATGACCGGAACGCTCGAGCAGCTGCAGCGCGATCTCCACGAACTGAGTCTGGGCAGCGCCGGTCGCTTGTCCGTGGGCAGCATCATGGCTGCGTCGCCCACCTACCTGACGCGTGCTCTTGCCAAGCTCAAGGACCAATACCCTCTTCTCTCGGTCAATATCGAGGTGGGAACCAGCCAAGGCCTGATGGAGCAACTCGACGAGGGTAAGCTGGACACCGTGATCGGCCGGGTGCCTGGCGCGTCCGGCGAATACCTGTTCGAGCCACTATCCGAAGAGGCTATCGCCGTGGTCTGTGCGCCGGATCACCCGCTTGGCAAGCTGCGGGCTCCGGCGTTCAATCGATTGACCGAATATCCCTGGGTGTTGCAGCCCGCGGGCAATCCCATGCACGACGTGATCGTGCAAGAGTTCATGGAGCACCATACGCCACTTCCATCCGGGCTGCTCGAAACGTCGTCGACCATGATTACCGTACACCTGGTGGCCCGCTCCCGCATGATCGCGGCCCTGCCCCAATCGGTTGCAAGAGGATTTCACAAGCACCGGATGCTGGGCCTGGTACGTTATCTCGTGCGAAATCGGCTGGCCTCTTACGGAAGCATCGTCAGAGCCGATCGCCCGAAATCTCCTCAGGCCGAGCATTTCTTGCGACTGCTCCATGAGGGAGGACCCGGCACCTGGTGATGTACCTGCCAGCGTCCGGGTTACTTAGTGCGCCGCCTGCGGTTTCGGACCCCAGGTCATGATGGCGAGCACACTGGCACTGACGATCAGCAAACCCCCGGTCAAGGTGGCGGCACTTAG
>JAGPBF010000203.1 GCA_018063505.1 Rhodoferax sp. | reverse complement strand
GCAACCGCTGGATCCGCACCACAGGCTACCTCGCAGAACAAGTAGCCGGGGAATCCATGTGGCCCGGCATCATCGAGCCACGCCGTGCCGTGCGACGCGGCTGGGGCTCGATCGGTGCGATGAAGGACAACGCCGGGACCGACGTCAAAGTCCATGCGGGACGGGCGCTGGCGGCGATGAGCCAATGCAGCGAACCTTATCGGCTCGACCCCGTGACGCTGGAAACCCTGGGCCCCGACCCGTCCTGGGCACGGTCGCTCGGCGAGCGCGGCATCTGTTCGCATTTCCAGGTCGACCCGCGCACCGGCGAGATGATGTTCTTCAACTTCGGTGAGCATGCCCCGTATTTCAACTACGGCGTGGTGGATGCCAGCAACAAGCTGGTGCACTACGAGCCGATCGAGCTGCCCCATGCCACCTGGCCGCACGACATCGGCATGAGCGAGCACTATTGCGTGCTGCACGATCTGTCGATGTTTTTCGACCCGGAAGGCCTGAAGAAGGGCCAGCACCGCCTGAAGTTCCACCGCGACAGGCCGGCACGTTTCGGCGTCATTCCGCGCTTGGGCACCAGCCGCGATGTCAAGTGGTTCGAAGGCCTGCCGTGCTACATCCTGCACCTGGCCAACACCTACGAGTTGGGCGACGAGGTCATCATGGAAGGTGCGATCCAGACCAATCCGGTGCCTGACCTCAGCGGTCTGCCAAAAGACGGCTACGACCGCATGCATGCGCTGCTGTCGATGGACTTGCAGGAAACCCGCATGCACCGCTGGCGCTTCAACATGGTGACCGGCCAGACCACGGAAGAAGACCTGGACGACGAAGTGACCGAGTTCTCGATGATCAACCGCAACGTCAAGGGTCTACCCAATCGCTACGTCTACAACGCGCTGGCCAAGCCGCATTGGCAACTCGACGGACTCAAGAAGTACGACTGGAAGACCGGCAACAGCCAGCGCTGGGAAGCGCCCAAGGGCTGCTTTGTCAGCGAGACCCCATTTGCACCGCGCGACAACGCGGTGGAAGAGGACGATGGCTACCTCGTCACCTACGTCACCAACCTGAACTCCGGCAAGGGCGAATGCGCGATCTTCGACGCGAAGGACATCACGACCGGGCCTATCTGTCGCATCATCCTGCCGGGACATATTCCGATGGGCGCACACGCATGCTGGGCACCACAATCGACGCTGCACATTCCCGAGGCTGCATGAACGCGAACAACTTGACATTGCCAGATTACGCGATCCACCATCCGGTGGCCGCCGCAAACGGCACCACCGTCTTTCTGTTGCATGGCGCATTCGGTGCCAAGGAATACTGGCGCGCGCAATTGAGGGCGCTGGTCGGCGCCGGCTACCGGGTGGTGTCGTGGGACGCACCGGGTTATGGCCTGTCCGCACTGCCGGTGCCGCTGACGATAGACCATTGCGCGCGTGTGCTGGCTCAACTGCTGGAGCGCGAAGGCGGTAAACGCAATGTGGTCATGGGCCACAGCATGGGCGGCATGATCGCCCAGCAGGCTTGGCGTCACGCCCGCGAGCGCATTCACGGCTATGTGTTGTCAGCCACCAGTGCGTCGTTCGGCAAGCCGGACGGCGATTGGCAGAAAGAATTCGTGCGAGCGCGGGTTGCGCCTCTCGACGCGGGACAGTCCATACCGCAATACGCCCCAACGATGCTGCGCGCCATGATGGGGCCCGATGCCCAAGGCCCGGCTGTCGACCTGGTCATCACAACCGTCAGCCAGATGAGCGAAGCCACTTTCCGCGCTGCCGTTGCAGCGATTGTCGGTTTCGAGGGCCGGGATCTGCTGCCGACGCTCGACGTACCTGTTTTGTGCATTGCTGGCGAACTGGACGCCACGGCACCCGCAGCCGTGATGGAAAAGATGGCCGGCAAGATCGCCGGCGCGGAATTTGTCAGTCTTGACGGTCTTGGACATTTCGGCTGGGCAGAGGATCCCGAACGGTTCAACGCCAGCATGCTCGACTTTCTTTCGCGCAGCTTTCCCCAACCTCTTTAGCCAGTAACCAACCCCCAAAAGGAGACACCCATGAAATCACTTGCACGCACACTGACCGCCATCGCAGCCACATTGACCGTTGGCCTGGCCGCGGCCCAAGGAAGCTACCCCGACAAACCGATCACCGTGATCGTGCCATTTCCTCCAGGCGTGGTCGACGGTTATGCCCGATTGATTGCCACCAAGGCCAGTGCCATCCTGGGCCAGCCGATGGTCGTCAAGAACCAGGCCGGTGCAGGTCAGCGCATCGGCACTGACGCGGTGGCCAAGGCCGCGCCCGACGGGTACACGATCGGCGTCATCACCAACGCCGGCGTCGTTTCCGGACCGGCACTCAGCACGAAAGTGCCGTATGACCCCCGCAAGGACCTGACCTACCTCGCAATGAGCTTCGAATCGCACTACCTCGTGAACACCCAGCCCAGCTCGGGCATCACGACAGTTGCCCAGCTCCAGCAGAAGGCCAAAGCCGCGCCCGGCAAGCTGACGTTCGGCTCCACCGGCATGGGTACCGGCTTTCACCTGGCGATCGAACGCTTCGTCAATGCGGCCCGACTCGAGATGCTGCATGTCCCGTACAAGGGCGAAAGCCCGATGACCACCGACCTGATCGGCGGACAGGTCACAATCGCGATCAATTCATTGGCCAACCGATCGATGGTCGAATCTGGAAAGCTGGTGGCGCTGGCCTACACCGGTGAAACGCGCTCGCCGTTGATGCCCAATGTGCCCACGGCGAAAGAGCAAGGCATTCCCTATGTCAGCTCCGGCTGGCTCGGATTTGCGGCACCGGCAGGCATTCCAACTGCCGTTCGCGACAAACTCATTGCCGCACTTACGACAGCCGCCAAGGACCCGGAGATCGTAGCTACGTTTACAAAGGCGGGCCTGGAACCGCGTGCGGTCACTGGGGACGCATTCGCAGCCCGCGTCAATGCCGAGCTGACCGAGACTATCGATCTCAACAAGAAACTCAAGATCGACCTGGACTGATCATGAGCATCCTCAAATCCATCCGCGTGCTGGATCTCACGCGGGTCGTTGCTGGCCCCTGGTGCACCCAGGCCCTGGCCGACCTGGGCGCGGACGTGATCAAGGTCGAGCGGCCTGAGGGCGGTGACGACACGCGGCGCGTCAGCCCGTTTGTCGTTGGCGCCGATGGCACCAAAACCAACGACTCGGCCTTCTTCATGGGCAGCAACCGGGGCAAGCGTTCATTGACGGTCGATATCGCCACGCCCGAAGGTGCGCAGTTGATACGTGAACTGGCGGCGCAATGCGACGTGTTCATCGAGAACTACAAGGTCGGTGCGCTCAAGCGCTACGGGCTGGACTACGACAGCATCAAGGCGATCCGGCCGGACATCATCTATTGCAGCGTCACCGGATTCGGCCAGGAAGGCCCCTATGCATCGCGACCTGCCTACGACTCGGTCCTGCAGGCCATGGGCGGCCTGATGAGCACCTGTGGCCTGCCCGATGGCGAACCCGGTGCCGGCCCGATGCGCGCGGCGGTACCGATCACCGACATCTTCACCGGCCTGTATGCGGCCATCGGCATCCTGGCTGCGGTCATCCACCACAAGCAGACCGGAGAAGGCCAATACATCGACGCAGCGATGATCGATGTGACGACCGCCATCAACGGTCACCTGGCGCTGGGCTATCTCATGACGGGCACCGTGCCCAAACGCGAGGGCAACAACAACCCGATCACGGCGCCGTCCGAGGTGTTTCGCGGCGCTGACGGCTACTTCAGCATGTCGGCTGGCAACAACGGCCAGTTCGTCAACCTGCTGTCGACCCTCGGCATCGATCCGGCCACGGCGCAGGATCCGCGATTCGTCACGAACATCGAACGAATCCGCCACCGCAAGGAACTGCACGAGATTCTGGAAGCACAGACCGTGCGAAAACCGGTGATGCAATGGATCGATGCGCTATCTGCGGCCAACGTGCCATGCGCACCGATCTATGACATGCAGCAACTGCTTGCCGACCCGCATGTCCAGGGCCGGGAAATGGTGCTGCAGGTACCGCATGCCAGCGGCGTCGATGTGCCGGTATTGCGCAGTCCTTTTCGATTGTCCGCATCGCCGGTGCAACACAAGGCACCACCCATGCTGGGACAACACACCGACGAAGTCCTGTCCCGCGATTTGGGCAAGTCGGCGGAAGAAATCGAACAACTCAGACAAGCACGGGTGATCTAGCCGGGCTTCAAGTTGCTGCATGGCGCATTGAGCGAGAGGTCAATCTTCAATCCAACTCCAGTGCCCTTTCATTGGACTTGGAGTTGCAGCGGGCCCCCGATCCGGCAGCAACGTCTCGTTGCCAGTTGGGGACGCGCTGGTCGCCAACTTGCGGGGGCATTGACGATTGCAGGTAGGTGATTGTTCCATAGTGCTGACAAAGGCCGTGCCCGTCATGCGTACCCTCTCCACTCATCATCAAGATGGCGCGACCCGGGACAACCCGGATTTCGTCCAGTCGCTTGCGAAAGGCCTTGAGATACTGTCGGCGTTCTCCGGCGGCGCATCATTGGGCAACCAGCAGCTCGTCAATTTGACCGGGCTGCCCAAGGCCACCGTTTCGCGTCTGACCACGACACTGGTCACGCTGGGATACCTCCAGCCGGACTCGCAGTCACGCAAGTTGCAAATGGGCACGCGGGTGCTCGGCATGGGCGTCACGGTGCAGCGCGAAATCGGCTTGCAACGCGTGGCCCGTCCGTTCATGGAGGCACTGAGCCGCGAACTCGAGCTGACCGTGTCGTTCGGCACCCGCGACCGCACGGGACTTGTGTTCCTGGAGGTGGCACGCCCTCCTTCCAATGCCAGACTGATCACCAATATCGATGTCGGATCCGTGTTGCCGTTGGCGTCGACCTCCATTGGCCTGGCCTACATCGTCGCAGCACCGGTCAAGGAGCGCACACAGATCCTGCAGAGCCTGAGCAAGCGCCACAAGGATGAGTGGCCGCAGTTGCGCCTGAACATCGAAACGGCGCACCTGGAATATGAGCGGCAGGGCTTCATCATCACGCAGAAGTCCTGGGGCCGCGACGTCAATGGTGTCGGCGTTCCGATGCGGCTGCCAGAACGAAATGCCTTGTACGCCTTTCACTGCGCCGGGCCGGCGCGCCAGCTGCCCATGCCGCGCATTCGGCGCGAGATCGGCCCGCGGCTGCTGTGCATGATCAGTGACATACGCCATGCCATGGGTGAGCCGCGCAGCGTACTGGTCGAGTCCCGGAACCACCACCCTTGATCGACTCAGCCGCCGCACAGATCACGAACGACCCGGACTTCGCAGTTCCGCATGCCGGAACCCTGGTGGCTATGGCTTTGCTGCAGAACAAGACCATCGCAGAATGGTCCGAGCGCAGGTAGTACCTACCCGCCCGTGACCCAAACCCAGGCGACACTGCAATGACCGACACGCCAATCAGTCTGGCCTCGTTCACGCCACCCGCAGGCACCCGCTTGCTGGTGGTCGGTGGTTGCGGTGGCATGGGGCGGGCGCTTGTGCAGGCCGCAAGGGCCTTGTCCATGCGCGTCGCCGTACTCGACATCCCGGCAGCACTGCAGCAATTTCCGCCACCGGACGATGTCATGACAATCGCCTGCGATGTCGGCCAGGAGGACCAGGTCCAGGCGGCATTCGCGCAGGTGCAATCGGAATGGGGCCATGTCGATGCCCTGGTCAACCTGGCCGGTTACACCGGGGAACGCGTGGCCATCGAAGACATGAAAACCCATGAATGGGATGACATCGTCAACACCGACCTGCGGGGCATGTTCCTGGTGGCACGCGCAGCAGCACCTCTGCTGCGTGCCTCGGCCGCATTGGGCAAGCAACCGGCGGTGGTGCTCATCTCGTCGACATTCGGCGCGCGTGTGCCGCATGTGGGTTACGGGCCGTATGCCGCATCCAAGGCGGGCGTGATCAATTTGGTCCGGGCACTGGCCACCGAGTGGGCGCCTGGCATCCGGGTCAACGGTGCGGCGCCGGGTGTAATCGAAACCGCATTCCTGAAGGGCGGCACCGGTCGGCCGGCCAAGCAGACCCACCTGGACATGGAGAAATTCCTGGCAGGTGTCCCGCTCAAGCGACTCGGGCAACCCTCCGAGATGGCTACGGCCATTTTGTTCCTGCTCGGCCCCGCAGCCAGCTATATCCACGGCCAGACCTTGCACATCAACGGCGGGAGCTACACAGGATGACCACCCATACGACCTACCCGGTACCCGACACGGTCACCAGCTACATCGACGGCCAATGGCAGGCGGTGGGGACACACCGCCTGCCGGTGGTCAATCCGGCCACCGAACAAATCGTCAGCCACGTCAGCGAGGCCGACGCAGACGAGACCGCTCGCGCCGTCGCGTCTGCGCACCAGGCGCACAAAGCCGGCGTCTGGTCGAAGCTGCCGGCCGCGGAGAAGCGCGCTGTGTTTCACCGCATCGCTGCGCTCACGCGTGACCATCTGGACGAGTTGGCCTGGATCGAGTCGCTCAACAGCGGCCTGCCGCTGCACTACCTGCGTCATAGGCAACTGCCGCGCATCGTGCGCAATTTCGATTTTTTCGCCGACGCGCTTTCCCAGAACACGGAACAGGCCGGCACCACGGACGATGCCTACCTGCGTTACGTGGTGCGCGAGCCTGCAGGCGTTGCCGCACTGATCTCGCCATGGAACGCGCCGTTGGCGTTGGCCTCGACCAAGATCGCCGCCGCACTGGCGTTTGGCAACACCTGTGTCGTCAAGACCGCCGAGACCACGCCACTGGCGGTGGCCCGCTTCATGGAACTGCTGACCGAAGCCGGTGTTCCGCCCGGCGTAGTGAACATGGTCAATGGCCGCGGCCAGGTCACCGGCGACGCTCTCGTGCGCCATCCGCAGGTGCGCGTGGTGTCGTTCACCGGCGGCACCGCCACCGGACGGTCCATTGCTGCGGCCGCGAGCCCGGCACTGAAACGAGTCGACCTGGAGCTGGGGGGCAAGTCGGCCAACATCATCACTGAAACGGCTGTCATCGACGACGCGCTGGACGGCGCGTTGACGTCGATCTTCACCAACAATGGCCAGCAATGTTTTGCCGGCTCGCGCATCCTGCTCCATCGCAGTATCGCGGACGATTTCATCCGCCGTTTTGTCGAGCGCGCCCGCAAGATCCGGGTCGGTGATCCGCTCGACGCCACGACCGAAGTGGGGCCGCTGTCGAACGCGGCGCATTACCAGCGTGTCATGTCCTACGTCGACATCGCGAAAAGCGAAGGCGGCGAGCTGTTGAGTGGTGGTCGCCGCCCGCCCGCTCTGAACAAGGGTTATTACCTGGAGCTGAATTCGTCGCTGTGTACGCGACGGCGCCGGTGACGGCCCACGATCGAACTGGGCCGCTACGGCGCTGTGACAAATTGGCCTCTGGATCAGCACGCCCCGGCGCGTGAACATCTGCATGAGCCGGGATATGACCGTGTGCCGCAACACAAGCGCCGCCAGCCGGTCGACGCGGGGTGTGGAGAAGATGGTGCGTTGCATGGTGTTGCTGGAATCGGAGTAGCTGATCCCCCCAAAGGCGGATGCGTAGGCCCGCGCGCCCTGAGAAGCTGCACCACCCCAGATTCCCCATGCCCAGCGCGTGCAAGCCAACGCTCACCAGACCGCGAGGGCGCATTGCGAT
>JAGPBF010000038.1 GCA_018063505.1 Rhodoferax sp. | reverse complement strand
TGGGGTGGCTGATGGGGCTCGAACCCACGACAACAGGAATCACAATCCTGGACTCTACCAACTGAGCTACAGCCACCGTAGAGCGCGAATTATAGCCCGTGAAACCGGGCCAGGAACACTCACGGTGCCGTTGTCAGCGGCCCGGGCTGCGCAACCATCAGTTTGGCCTTGTAGCGCTCTTTCAAGACCTCGTAATACGCCTGATTCTCGGCCGATGCCCAGATCTGGAAATATTGATCCTGCGCCTGTTTGGCTGCCCCACCGTCCGGCGGCGTGCGGCTTACGATGCGCTTGACGTTGACCACGGCGTAACCGGCTGCTCCGAGATCAACGCCGACCTGGGCTGGCAGCTTCAGCGGGTCGGCGCGCAGCGCAGCGTCGACAATCTTGGGCGCCACACCCTGGGCCTGGTCACGCGATACCACCACCGCCGTCACAGATGCCGCCTTGGCCGGATCTGCCTTCCAGGCGGCCAGTTGCGCCTCGCCATCCTTGCGAGCGAGTTCCGCCGCGCGGTCCGCCACCAGCTTCTGGCGCACCGAGGCCTGCACCTCGGCCAGCGGCAGTGTGCGTGCTGGCGCATACGACACGACGCGGCCCGCCACCATCTGGTTCGAGCCGAATTCCACTGCCTGTGTGTTGCGTTTTTTCTGGACCGCATCGTCACTGAACAATGCGCTCAGGAACTTCTCGTTGGCCAGCGGCCCGCTGGCGCCAGTGGCGGGCGTGCGTCCGACGTTGCTGGCGGTCTTGACCGTGAGCTTGAGGCGATCGGCTGCCGGCTTGAGGCTGTCCGACTGCTCGTAGACACCGTTGGTGAACGCTTCTGCCGCCTCCGCATACTTGAGCTGCGCCTGCTGCGCTTTAAGATCCGATTCGATGCCGGGTCGCAGGTCTTCGAAGGCAAGCGCCTTGGGCGTCTTGAGGTCGGTCAGCGTGATGATGTGATAACCAAAATCGGATTCGATGACATCGCTGATGTCGCCCTTTTTCATCGAGAACGCTGCATCCTCGAATGGCTTGACCATGGCGCCGCGGGCAAAGAAATCAAGATCACCACCTGCGGCGGCAGAGCCTGGATCCTGCGAGTTCTTCTTGGCCACTTCGGCGAACGACGCGGGGTTCTTGCGCACCTCGGCCAGCAGTTCTTCGGCGCGGGCCTTGGCCTTGGCGCGATCGGCCGCTGGCGCATCCTTGGGTGCTGCAATCAGGATGTGGCTTGCACGGCGCTCTTCCTTGCCGCTGAGCCGGCCGACATTCTGGTCGTAATAACTCTTGAGGTCAGCTTCGTTGACCGTGATCGATTGCTTGATCGCGTCCAGGTCGAGCACCACGTATTCGATGTTCACCGACTCACTGGCCTGAAACTGCTTCGGATTGGCCTTGTAGTAAGCCTCGATATCGGCGTCACTGGGTGTCACCTTGGCGCTGAAATCGGCCGTCGCGAAACGCGCCACCTGGATCTCGCGCTTCTCGAACAATGCGCCGAGGGTCACGTCGGCGATAGCCGGTGTGGCAACCTCGGTGCCCAGCACACCTGCCTCGACCTGGCGCAGCGAAAGGTCGCGCCGCACCCGCGCTTCAAAGCCTTCCGGCGTCAGGCCCTGGCTGGCGGCCAACTGGCGATAACGCTCCATGTCGAGCTTGCCATCGGCCCCACGCAAGGCGGCAATGGTCGGGTTCTGCTGCAGTTCGCGCGCCAGTCGGGCGTCGCTGGTCGTCAGGTGCAGCTTTTCGGCGGCTTCGGCCAGCACCCGCTCCCGGACAAGACGCTCGAGCGTCGCATAACGCGCAGCCGGCGAGTCGAGCAGCTTGGCATCGATGGTCGGCATCGAGGCGCGAATCCGGTCTGATTCATTCTTGTGGGCAAAGTCCCATTCGGCTTGCGTGATGTCCTGGCTGCCGACGCGCGCCACTGCAACCGACTTGTTGTTCAGCCGGCTATAGCCGTCAACGCCCACCAGTACGAAAGCAGGAATGATCAGCAAGAACATCAGGAACATCAAAACCTTGGTGTGCTTGCGGACGAGATCGAACATGCGCTACTTCTCCATGAAAACGGGAACCGGACTTGGCTGGCGGATGCGTTGGCAGCCGGGCTGTCGCCAAGTCAACAAAAAAGGCGAACATCATGTTCGCCTTTTTCCGGGTGGTGGGTCCTGACGGGCTCGAACCGCCGACCTACGCCTTGTAAGGGCGCCGCTCTACCAACTGAGCTAAGAACCCCACTTAAACCATCAGCATCAGTTCAACGCATCTTTCAATGCCTTGCCTGGGCGGAACTTTGGAACCTTGGCGGCCTTGATTTTAATCGCAGCGCCGGTTCGCGGATTGCGACCAACGCGGGCAGCCCTTTTGCCGACAGCAAAAGTACCGAAACCGACCAGCGAAACAGAGCCACCTTTTTTCAGCGTGGTCTTGACGGCGCCGATGGTGGACTCCAGCGCGCGGGTTGCCGCGGCCTTGGAAATGTCGGCGTGTTTCGCAATGTGTTCGATCAACTCAGTCTTGTTCACAAAGAACCTCTCGTATGGGTGCAGAGACAGGGAGAACATCTCCGCGAGAATCTGGTCACCGCGCGTACTGCATCAGCTGCGTGGTGGGCTCGGTCGCACAGGAAGCCATCGGTCTGGATCACAGAATTCGAAGTCCGTACTGCTGGAGTGATTAAAGCCACGGACCACGACCGTGTCAACCTGCCAGACGGCAATCTTCGGTGCGGACGCGAATTCTATTCGGTTTTGAACAGCTCACCCGCCCGCACGGCTCACGCCCGCAAGGCCTGTTCGATCGCACGCCCCAGGTCCGAGGTACTGGCTTTGCCACCGATATCGGGCGTACGGGGCGCGCCGCTGGCGGGCGCCAGCACGGTCTCGATCGCCGAAAGAACCGCGTCATGGGCGTCCCGGTGGCCCAGAAACTCCAGCATCATTGCGCCGCACCAGATCTGACCGATCGGATTGGCCACGCCTTTGCCAGCGATATCGGGCGCCGAGCCATGGACCGGCTCGAACAGCGAGGGATGCTTGCGCGTCGGATTGAGGTTGGCACTGGGCGCGATCCCGATGGTGCCGGTACATGCCGGTCCGAGGTCGCTCAGGATGTCGCCGAACAAATTGCTGGCAACCACCACGTCGAAAAAGTCAGGACGCTGCACGAAATGCGCCGTCAGGATGTCGATGTGGAATTTGTCAACCGTCACGTCCGGATACGCCTGCGCCATTTCTGCAACACGTTCGTCCCAATACGGCATCGTGATCGCAATGCCATTGGATTTGGTCGCGCTGGTCAGGTGCCGGTTCGGCCGCGAGCGCGCCAGTTCGAACGCAAAACGCAACACCCGGTCCACGCCGATGCGCGACATCACCGTCTCCTGCATCACGATCTCGCGCTCGGTGCCGGCAAACATGCGCCCGCCGATACTCGAGTACTCGCCTTCGGTGTTCTCGCGCACGATGTACATGTCGATCTCGCCCGGGTCGCGCCGGCTGCCGTCGCGGCGCACCACTGGCGCGATGATGCCGGGCATCAGGCGGGCCGGGCGCAGATTGATGTACTGGTCGAACTCGCGCCGGAACAGCAGCAGCGAGCCCCACAGCGACACATGGTCGGCAATCTTCTCGGGCCAGCCGACGGCCCCGAAGTAGATCGCATCATGCCCGCCTATCTGGTCCTTCCAGTCGTCGGGCAGCATCTTGCCGTGGCGTTCGCAATAGTCCCAGCTCGAAAAATCGAAGTGGTCGAACTGCAGCGAAATGCCGAACCTGTCGGCCGCTGCCTCCATCACGCGGATGCCCTCGGGCATGACTTCCTTGCCGATACCGTCTCCGGCAATCACGGCGATACGCTTCGTGCTCATTGCTGCTCCTTGTCAAACACATCGATCCTGGCGCCTGCGCGGCAAGCCAACGCGGCCAGTGCGCCATCCATCCGATTCACGTCCGTGACCTTATCACCAGGCTCACCCCCAGTGCCGTGACCGCCATACCCACAATCGTGGTCACGGTGATCGGCTCCGAGAACAGCACCCAGGCCATCACTGCCGCGGTCGGCGGAACCAGATAGAACAGGCTGGTCACCGTGGTTGCCGCCCCCTTCTGGATCAGCAGGTACAGCAGGGAACTGCCGCCCAGCGTCAACACCAGCACCGACCAGGCCATCGCCCCGATCGCCTGCGGGTCCCAGCGCATGGCCTCGGATTCCAGCAAGGCCAGCGGAAGCGTGACCACCAGCGCAGCGGCCAGTTGTATCGCATTGGCCGTACGCACGTCGCAGGGCCCGACGAAACGCTTCTGATAAAGAGTGCCCACCGTGATCGCCAGCAAGGCACCGACGGCCAGCGACAGGTTGACCAGTGTGATCTGGTCGCCGGCACTGCCCAGGCCCAGCTTGCGCGAGACCACCATGACCAGTCCGGCCAGGCCCAGGCCCAGGCCAGCCCATTGGCGGCGCGAGACGCTGGTTCCGCGCGACGACAGCCAGATCGCCGTCAGTACCGGCTGCAACCCGACGATCAGTGCCGAGACCCCCGACCCCATGCCGGCCTTGACGGCCGCCCAGACCCCGCCCAGGTAGAGCGCGTGCATCAGGATGCCAGTCACCGCCAGATGGCCCCACTGGCGCCGGCCGCTCGGCCAGCGCGAGCGCGACAACCAGATCCAGGGCAGGAAACACACCACCGACAAGGCGTAACGAATAGCCAGAAACGTGAACGGCGGGCCGTGCGGCATGCCATATCGCGCGACGATGAAACCGGTGCTCCAGATCAGCACAAAAACCAGCGGCATCGCCCGCAGCAGCGGATCTTCCCGACCCGAAACGCTCATTTGACCCGTGCCCGGATCTCCGGAACCGCCTTTTGCAGGTAATACACCATCGACCAGACGGTCAACACGGCCGCCACCCAGATCAGCCAGTGGCCCCATTGACGGGTGTCGATCACACCGAACAACACGCCGTCATACAGAAGAAACGGAATCGCCACCATCTGGCCGACCGTCTTGAGTTTGCCGATCATGTGCACCGCCACGCTTTTGGCAGCGCCAATCTGGGCCATCCACTCACGCAGCGCAGAAATCGCGATCTCGCGCCCGATGATGATCAGGCCCACAAAAACATCGGCGCGGTTCAGATGCACCAGCACCAGCAATGAGGCGCAGACCAGGAACTTGTCGGCCACCGGGTCCAGAAACGCGCCAAACGAAGACGTCTGGTTCAGCTTGCGGGCCAGATACCCGTCGAGCCAGTCGGTGGCGGCAAACAATACAAACATGATCGTGGCGACCAGGTTCTTGTTGGGCAGGGTGATGAGCGTTTCGGGCAGGTAGAAGATGCCGACAATGAGGGGGATCGCGACAATCCGCGTCCAGGTCATGATGGTCGGAATCGTCAGAAACATGGGCGAATTGTGGCACGGCCCGCAGCCGCGGCGCACCCTGCGCGCAACTGCGCCAATCTGTCAGTGCAGCGCGCGGTAGATTTCTTCGGCCAGCGCCTGCGATACACCCTCGACCGTGGCCAGATCATCGGCGCTGGCCATGGCCACGCCGCGCACGCCGCCAAAACGTTGCAGCAGCCGAGCGCGCCGCTTGGGGCCGACTCCGGGAATCTCCTGCAATTGCCCGCCGCCGACGCGCACCCGGTCACGCCGGGCCCGCATGCCGGTGATCGCAAACCGGTGTGCCTCGTCGCGTACCTGCGCCACCAGCATCAGCGCCGCCGAATCCTTGCCCAGGTAGACCTTTTCGCGCCCATCGGCAAACACCAGTTCCTCCAGTCCGACGCGTCGGCCCTCGCCCTTTTCCACTCCGACGATCAACGACAGGTCCAGGCCCAGGCCTTCGAACACTTCGCGCGCCATGGCCACCTGGCCCTTGCCGCCGTCGACCAGCACCAGGTCCGGCAGGCGGGCACCATCGGCCAGCGGCTCGCCGCTGTCCTGCGCGGCGCGCGCCGCCTCGACCAGCTTGCTGTAGCGTCGGCTCAGCACCTGGCGCATGGCGGCATAGTCGTCGCCCGGCGTGATGCCTTCGATCGTGTAGCGCCGGTACTGCGCCGGCTGCATCTTGTGGTGCTGATACACGACGCAGGAAGCCTGGGTCGACTCGCCGGCCGTGTGCGAGATATCGAAACACTCGACGCGCAAACCGTCGAGGTCATCGACCGCCAGATCCAGCGCCTGTGCCATGGCCAGCGTGCGCGCCTGTTGCGAACCTTCCTCCGACAGCAAGCGCGCCAACTGCAGCGCCGCGTTGGTCTGCGCCATCTCCAGCCAGATACGGCGCTGCTCGCGCGGCTGGTGCACCACGCCCACCTTGCTGCCGCTTTGTTGCGACAAGGCCTGCACCAGCGACGGCCGCACCGGCTCGCTGGTGATCAGCGAGGCTGGCACGGCCACGTCGATGTAATGCTGGGCGATGAAGGCCTCGAGCACCTTGACCTCGATCGAGGTGCGGGTGTCCTGCGCATCGTCGCCCTCGCCCGACATCGCGACGCCATCGTCCACGTGCACCGGGAAATACGGGCGGTCACCCAGATGGCGTCCGCCGCGCACCATGGCCAGATTGACGCAGGCCTTGCCGCCCTGCACCTTGACTGCCAGGATGTCGACGTCACGGTCCGACACGTTCTCGACCGACTGCTGGTGCAATACGCTGGACAGCGCCGACACCTGGTCGCGCAACTCGGCGGCCTGCTCGAACTCCAGCCGCTCGGCGTGCGCCATCATGCGTGCCTCCAGACGGGTAAGTACCTCACCTGCATCACCCTGCAGAAAGCGCTCGGCATTGGCCACGTCCTGCGCATAGTCGCTGCTGCCCACATGACCCACGCACGGCGCCGAGCAACGCTTGATCTGGTACAGCAGGCAAGGCCGCGTGCGGTTGTTGAACACCGTGTCTTCACAGGTGCGCAACCGAAACAGCTTCTGGATCAGCAGAATGCTTTCCTTGACCGCCCAGGCGCTGGGATAGGGACCGAAGTAGCGATGTTTTTTCTCGACCGATCCGCGGTAATACGAGACCCGCGCAAACGCACTGGCTTGTATCGGCGCCACAGCGGCTTCTGCTTGCGGCGCCAAGGGCGCCCCACCGGCTGCGGCTGCATCTTGCGCCGCAGCGGCCGACGCTGCCGTCTGGCGCCTGCGTTCTGCCGGTCCCACCCCGGTACCGGAAAGCCGCAGATAGGGGTAACTCTTGTCGTCGCGAAACAGGATGTTGTATTTCGGGCCCAGCGTCTTGATCAGGTTGTTTTCGAGTAGCAGCGCCTCGGCCTCGGAGCGCACCACCGTGGTCTGCAGACGCGTGATCTGTCCCACCATGTGGCCGATACGCGTGCCGCCATGGGTGTTGCGAAAGTAGCTGGCAACGCGCTTTTTCAGGTTGATCGCCTTGCCCACATACAACACCGCGCCAGCCGCATCGAAGAAGCGGTAGACACCTGGCAGACCGGGCAAGGCCGCCACTTCCGACAACAGCTGCGCGTCATGGCCGGGCCGCGCGTCTGTGCCATTCGCGGACGCACCGCGGTTCGCTGGCGGTTCGGTCGCCGCTTGCAGGGGTCCGTCACTGGGTTTGGGCATAGACCCGTATTGTGGACAATCTGGCGCATGAACCTGCCAACCCGATGGGACATCTTCTGCAGGGTCATCGACAACCACGGCGACATCGGCGTCAGCTGGCGCCTGGCGGCTGACCTGGCCAGCCGGGGAAATCAGGTCCGCCTTTGGGTCGATGACACCAGCGCACTGCCATGGATGGCGCCAGGGGCGATGCAGGGACAGTGGCCGGGTATCCGCGTGCTGGGCTGGGACCAGGCCAGTGATGCGCAGGTGCTGCGGGCGCTGGAGCCGTCCGATGTGTGGATCGAGGCCTTTGGCTGCGAGCTTGCGCCATCCTTCATCCGCCACAGGCTGGCTGCGGCCGCGCCAGCGCCGGTCTGGATCAACCTGGAATACCTTTCGGCCGAGCCTTATGCCGAACGCTCGCACCGGCTGGCATCGCCGGTGATGCAAGGTATCGCGCGCGGGCAGACCAAATATTTCTACTACCCCGGATTCACGCCGGCCAGCGGAGGCCTGCTGCGCGAGCGCGATCTGGCGGCACGCAAGGCAGGATTCGACCGCGCGCGCTGGCTGGAGCGTCAGGGCATACGCTGGCAGGGTGAGCGCCTGGTCTCGCTTTTCTGCTACGAACCCGCTGCCTTGCCAGCCCTGCTGGCGCACTGGCAACACGGCGCCGAGCCGACCCGCCTGCTGGTGACGCCTGGCCGTGCAGCTGCCGCCGTTCAGGGCGCCCTTGGTACATGCGGTGATGGCGTGACGGGTGTCGGCGCGCTGGTTATCGACATGTTGCCGCCACTGAGTCAGACCGACTTTGACCACCTGCTCTGGGCCAGCGATCTCAATCTGGTTCGTGGCGAAGACTCGGTGATCCGCGCCTTGTGGGCCGGCAAGCCGCTGATCTGGCAAATCTACCCGCAACATGACAACGCACACCATGCCAAGCTGCAGGCCTTCCTTGACGTGCTTGACGCGCCAGCTTCACTGCGGCTGGCCCATCAGGCCTGGAACGGCATCGACAACGATCCGTTGCAGGACCTGGCTACGGCAGCGGCGGGCTGGAAACCATGGGCAGCAGCCGTGTGCGAGCAGCTGTTCCGGCAGCGCGACCTGGTGACCCGATTGCAGGAATTTGTCGCATTGAAGTACCAGGACGCTTTTGGACGAGCGGAAGAACGTTAAAATTCAAGGCTTTGCGAAAACTGCCCGGGCTCTGCCTGCCGGTGTCGCAGCTATCCACCGCTGGCACGGGTCGAACTGAGCATTGCAGCCTGCAATGCGCCCGTCGCGCGGAAACTGATGGGGAACCCGTATGAAAATCGCGCAAGAAATCCGTGCCGGAAATGTGATCATGCATGGCAAGGACCCGATGGTCGTCCTGAAAACCGAATACAGCCGTGGCGGCCGCAACTCCGCCACCGTGCGCATGAAGCTCAAGAGCCTGCTCAACAACTTCGGCACCGAAGTCGTGTTCAAGGCCGACGACAAGATGGACCAGGTCATTCTGGACAAGAAGGAGTGCACCTACTCCTACTTTGCCGATCCGATGTATGTCTGCATGGACGAGGAGTTCAACCAGTACGAGGTCGAATCCGAGAACATGGGCGACACACTGAACTACCTCGAAGACGGTATGCCGCTGGAAGTGGTGTTCTATGACGGCAAGGCGATTTCGGTCGAATTGCCTACCAGCGTTGAACGCGAGATCACCTGGACCGAACCCGCCGTCAAGGGAGACACGTCCGGCAAGGTGCTCAAGCCCGCCAAGATCGCCACTGGCTTCGAGATCGGCGTGCCGCTGTTTGTGTCCCAGGGTGACAAGGTCGAGATCGACACCCGCACCGGCGAGTACCGCAAACGTGTCTGACGGCGTGTCGCCACGCCAGCGCCAAAGGGCTCCACAAGGAGCCTTTTGTGTTTCCGGGCGCTGACGGCCCGGACCGGAGAATGGCAATCGGAGTAGGCTAAGACCATGCAAGCAAACGCCACTCCTGCGTCGGCGCAAACCGACCTGACGCCCCGTTCGCAACTGGCGATCCGCCGCATTGGCATCGATACCTATCGCGAGAACGTGGCCTATCTGCACCGCGACTGCGCGGTGTACCGGGCCGAAGGTTTCCAGGCGCTGAGCAAGATCTCGGTCCACGCCAACGGACAACGCATCCTGGCCACGCTCAACGTGGTCGACGACCCCAGCATCGTGGGCTGCGACGAACTCGGATTGTCCGAAGACGCGTTCGCGCAGCTCGGCGTCGCCGACGGCCACACGGCCAGCCTCTGGCACGCCGAACAACCCGCATCGATGCCCGCCCTGAATCGCAAGATCGCCGGCGAACGCCTGAACCAGGCCGAATTCAGCGCGGTGATTGCCGACATTGCGGGGCGCGAGTATTCGAAGATCGAGCTGACGGCATTTGTCGTGTCGACCCATCGCTACGAACTCGACCGGGAAGAGGTGTATTTCCTGACCCGCGCGATGGTGGCCGTCGGCCGCAAGCTGCATTGGCACGCTGACCTGGTGGTCGACAAGCACTGCATCGGCGGCATACCGGGCAATCGCACTTCGATGCTGGTCGTGCCCATCGTGGCCGAACACGGATTGTTGTGCCCCAAGACCTCGTCACGCGCGATCACATCGCCGGCCGGCACAGCCGACACGATGGAAGTGATGGCACGGGTCGAACTCGGCCTGGATGCGCTGGGCGACATCGTGCGGTCCCAGCGCGGCTGCGTGGCCTGGGGTGGCACTGCCGACCTCTCCCCGGCCGATGACGTGCTGATCTCGGTGGAGCGGCCTCTTGGCATCGACTCCCCCGGCCAGATGGTGGCATCGATACTGTCCAAAAAAATTGCCGCAGGTTCGACCCATCTGTTGCTCGACATACCGATCGGTCCGACCGCGAAGGTGCACGGCATGGCGCAGGCCCAGCGGCTCAAGCGCCTGTTCGAATACGTGGCGCAGCGCATGGGCCTGGCGCTGGAGGTTGTGATCACCGATGGGCGCCAGCCGATCGGCAACGGCATCGGACCGGTACTCGAAGCACGCGACGTGATGCAGGTTCTGCACAATGATCGGGAGGCACCTGCAGACCTGCGCGAAAAAGCACTGCGGCTTGCCGGCCGCATGATCGAATGGGATCCTGCCGTGCGCGGCGGCCAGGGGCTGGAGATTGCCCGCGACATCCTGGCCAGCGGCCGGGCCCTGCGCCGGATGAATGCCATCATTGCCGCACAAGGCGCCACCGGTTTCGACTACCGACATCCGGCGCTGGGGGAACGCAGCTTCGAGGTCCTGGCACCCGCGTCCGGCGTCGTCACGCTGATCAACAACCAGCAATTGGCGCGTATCGCCGGACATGCCGGCGCACCCAAGGTCAAGAGTGCAGGTGTCGACCTGTGCTGCAAACTGGGCCAGACCGTGGCCAGGGGCGAGGTGTTGTACCGTGTCTATGCGCGTTACCCGGCCGACCTGGAATTTGCGCGCAAGGCCTGTCAAACGTCCAACGGATACGCCATCGGCGCGGCGCAGGATGTGCCGCAGGTATCGGTCGAATTTTGAGAATCGAACCCCATGCTGCTGTATTTCGACGACCAGAAAGACGCCGCGCTGCGGCTGGCAAAAGCCGCCGGGCTTCTGGCGGTGGCCATCGAGCGCCATCGGTTTCCGGACGGTGAGCTCAAGCTGAAACTACCGGCCATGGTGCCGGCGCGCGCGGTGTTGTACCGCAGCCTGGACAATCCCAACGAAAAACTGGTCGAGCTGCTGCTGGTGGCCCAGACCGCGCGCCAGCTCGGTGCGCGCCACCTGACGCTGGTCGCGCCCTATCTCGCCTATATGCGCCAGGACATGGCGTTCGCCCCGGGCGAGGCGATCAGCCAGCGCGTCGTCGGGCAATTTCTGTCAACCATCGTCAACGCGGTTGTTTCGGTCGACCCGCACCTGCACCGGGTTGCGACCATGCAGGAACTGGTTCCAGGCGCCGGCGCCGTTGTCCTGACCGGAGCCGAGGTACTGTCCGACCTGATCGTGCAGCGACGGCAAAAGCCTTTGCTGGTCGGGCCCGATGCGGAATCTGCCCAATGGATCGCACTGGCCGCCCGGCGCCATGCTTTGGATCACCTGGTCTGCACCAAGGTGCGCAGCGGCGACCATGACGTCGCAGTTGCACTGCCACCGGGCAGCGTGAAGGGCCGCGCGGTGGTCATTCTGGACGATATGGCCAGCACCGGCCACACCATTGCTGCGGCGGCCCGGCTGTTGACTGACGCTGGTGCGGCATCGGTCGACGCAGCCGTGACCCATGCCCTGTTCACGCCGCAGGCAATGGCACTCATGCAGGACAGTGGCATCGGTGAGGTCTGGAGTACCGACTGCATTGCCCATGCCAGCAACGCCGTCGAAATGGCACCCTTGCTGGCCGGCGCACTGGCCCAGCTGGGGTCGACGCTGCCGTCGGCCTGAAGCGCCTTTGGCAGGCACGCGCGGCCCACGCTCACCGTCGCATGCCAGGGAATCGACGGCCAGGCCGATCGATATGCATCAATCACCAGGCGCACCAAAGGTCTGTTCGAACGCCTGCACGAAATGCTCCAGCCTTGCCTGCGGCAGACAGTCGATCCCTGCCGCCGCCGCCCGGCCCCCGCCGCCGGGGAACTGCCGGCACAAGCGATCGGCATCGCGCCCTGCGCGCAACGGCGCACGCACGCTCACGACATAACTGCCTTGCGGGTTCTGCGTCAGCACTGCATGCGCACAATCGGGCGCTTCACGCGCCAGTTCATTGCCCCAGACGCCGCGCACCCGCCGGCTCCACGCGGCATCGGGCAATAGGAAAACCCGTCCGCTGGAAAATTCGATCAGCGGCCGGACATGCCGCGCCAGTTCGAGGTCTTGGGCCCGTCCCGCACGGATCTTCTGCAGCAGCGGCTCGAGCGCGATGAATTGCAGCGGATCGGCATACCGATGCAGACATTCGTACAGGGCAGCGGGATGCGCAAACAGGTCGGCTTCGCTCTCACCATAGGCGTTGTAGTTCAGGTTCTCGCCCAGATCCTGCAGCGCCGCAATGCAGGCCGCAGAAAGGCCTATGGACTGCGCCAGTTGCAAGGCCGCGTCGCCCAGGTTGTCGCCGAACGCGCCCACGACTGCCCACACGCGCTGCGCGCCACCCAGATGCCGGTCCACCAGCATGCTGGTGCAAACCTGGGCCGCCGTATCGATATGGGCATGGAGACCGGCATCGGCCGGTATCTCGCCGGCGTAGTGGTGATCGAAATAGTCGACCTGCATCCCGCATTGCAACAGGCTTTGCAAGGCCTCGCGGTTTCGGTCGAGCGACACATCGAGCACGGTGACGACGGCTGCGGGCAGCCGCGGCACACGACGCAACAGGTCAATGTCGCGCTTGACACCGGTGACCAGCGCGGCGCGGCGCGGGTACGACAGGCGCAACTGGTGCAAGGCACACAGGCCATCGGCATCACCGTTGAAAACATCGAAATACTGCATGCACACTCCAGCAATACCTGACCACAAGCGGCCACCACCGGTCAGACCGGATGCAACTTCGTGCATATTCTCATGTTCGCAGCTGCTGTTGCGGGTGACCGCCTTCATGCGACGCAAAGCCGGGCCACTACTGCGCGCCGAATGATCGGCGCAACCGGATGGCCAACAAATTCATCCACAATCGACGCCATGAAAAAACACCAACAACTCAACGAGCGCCGCCTGGCAGACGCCTGGGCGGAATTGCAGAAACACGCGGAACAGGGCAATCCGATGGAAGCCGACGCCTACCGGTTGGCATTCTGGGACCCGGAGTTCCTGCTGCGTCGCGAGACCCGGGGAATCCGCTTCCAGCTCGAGTTGCTCAAACCGGACCTTGAGCAAGCCGACGCCGGCATCGAGAACACCATCGTGATCTACGGCAGCGCCCGATTTCCGTCCCCTGAAAATGCGGACAAGGCCCTGGCGGACGCGCGCGCCAGTGGCGACCCGAAGGCGCTGGCACTGGCCGAGCGGGGCGTGCGCAATTCGGTCTACTACGAACAGGCACGCCAGTTCGCGCAACTGGTGGTGAAACACAGCCAGGACAAGCCTGCTGCGCAGCGGCTGTATATCGCCACCGGCGGTGGCCCGGGCATCATGGAGGCCGCCAACCGCGGCGCGCATGAGCTCGGCGCAGCCAATATCGGACTGAACATTGCCCTGCCCCACGAGCAACATGCCAACCCCTACGTCACACCGTCGCTGAGCTTCAAATTCCACTATTTCGCGCTGCGCAAGATGCACTTCATGATGCGCGCAAAGGCGCTGGCCGCGTTCCCGGGTGGGTTCGGAACCATGGACGAACTGTTCGAGGTCATCACGCTGGTGCAGACCGGCAAGGCCAAGCCGGTACCCATCGTGCTGTTCGGGTCGGACTACTGGAAGCGGCTGGTCAATTTCGACCTGCTGGTCGAAACCGGCGCCATCTCACCCGACGACTTGAAGCTGTTCACCTTCGTCGATACGCCCGAGGCGGCATGGGACTACATCAAGGAGTTCTACGATCTGTGACCGGCAGAACCCGGCTACACAGGCGCAGATCCGTGTCCCGCTTCGTGGCGGGGGCTAACCAGACGCCCCGTGCCCGTGGCGTTCGTCGCCGCGCAGCCGCATGGCCTGGCGCGAACCCAGTACGACAAAACCACCCACAGCCCAGAAAAGCGCCGACACGCCCACCACGGCACCCAGCGTGCCGAACACCAGCGGCATCGCGACACTCGACGCGTTGATCGCCATCAGCCGCAAGCCCAGCGCCTCGCCATGGCGGGCCTCCGGCGTGATCTGGTGCAACATGCTCATGACCATCGGCTGCACCGTTCCGAGCGCCAGTCCGAGCAACACGGAACAAGTCCCCATCGCCAGCGCACCATACATGAAGGGGTAGACCGCAAACACCAGCGCCGACACCACCATCGCCGAGGTCACCACCACAAACTCCTGCAGGTGGGCCGCCACCAGCGGAATGGCCACCCGTATAAGCGCCGCGGCGATGGCAAACGCGCCCAGGATCGCACCGATGACCGAGGCATTGAAGCCGCGTTCGTGGCCGAGTAGCGGCACCGCGAACATGTGCACGTCCCAGCACGACGACATGCACCAGTTGACCAGCATCAGGCGGCGCATCATCGGCTCGCGCATCAGATCCCAGGCCCGGGTCGGGGCTGCGCCGGCGACACTGGTGATCGGCGGGAGGTCACTGACCGGGCGGATCCAGAACCAGGTGGTGATCGGCAACAGCATCATCAGCAGGAACGCAGCGCGGTAGCCGGTGGTGTCGCCGGCACTCGGTCCGGCATAGTCGATCATCAACCCGGCTGCCAGCGGGCCGATGAAGTTCGACACCGCCGGACCGATGGCCAGCCAGCTGAACACGCGCCTGAGTTCGGTCGGCCCCACCGCGGCCCGGCCCACGTGGCGCTGCAACGCTATCGACGCTGCACCGGTCGCACCTCCGGTCAGGAAGGCGCTCAGGCACAGGACCGGGAACACCGGAAACACCAGCGCCAGGCCGGCCCCGATGGCCGCGACAGCGACCGACATACCCACCGGTTTATGCATGCCGTGACGGTCGGCGAAACGCCCCGCAGGCAGCGCCAGAAAGACCGGCGCCAGCGCAAACAGTGCCAGCAGGACTCCCACGTTGAGCGCGCTATGGCCGTCGCGCAAAGCCAGCAGCGGCGCGGCCATGCGGGTACCCGCCATGCACGCATGCAGGCAGATTTGACCGACGATCATGCGCGCGAGTTCAGTCGACTTCATTGTCGGGGCCCACCGGGCCGCGCCCGGTTTCTGCGGCAATCAGCACACCGGCCTGCGTGTCCGGCAGCGCCTCGACCTTGCGCAGCGCACGGTCCATCGCACGGCTGCGCGTCTGGGCCGAGTCGATGGTCTTGAGCACGGTCTCGGTCTGGCTCTTGACCTTGGCCAGCACATCGCCGAACTTGTTGAACTCGGTCTTGACCGCACCCAGCACCTGCCATACCTCGCTGGCCCGCTTTTCCAGTGCCAGCGTGCGAAAACCCATCTGCAACGAACCGAGCATCGCCAGCAAGGTGGTCGGACCGGCCAGCGTGATCCGGTGTTCGCGCTGCAAGGCCTGCATCAGGCCGGGACGACGCAAGACCTCGGCATACAAACCCTCGGTGGGCAGGAACAGGATCGCGAAATCGGTGGTGTACGGTGGCTCGATGTACTTGTCGGCAATCGCACGCGCCTCGAGCCGCACCCGCGCCTCCAGCGCCCGGCCAGCCTGCTCGGCACCGGCAGCATCCGCCCTCCCCTGGGCGTCGAGCAGACGCTCGTAGTCTTCGTTCGGAAACTTGGCATCGATCGGCAACCACAGTGTTTGACCGTCCTCGCTGCGGCCGGGCAGGCGAATCGCGAAATCGACGACCGCCTTGCTGCCGGGCCGGGTGGCGACCTGTGCCGCGTACTGGTCGGCCACGAAAACCTGCTCGAGCAGCGCTTCGAGTTGCGCCTCGCCGAAGATGCCGCGCGTCTTCACGTTGGTCAGCAGATGCTTGAGGTCGCCGACGCCTTGGGCCAGGGTCTGCATTTCACCCAGCCCCTTGTGCACCTGCTCCAGCCGATCGGCCACCTGGCGGAAGCTCTCGCCGAGCCGCGCCTGCAGCGTCGCCTGCAATTTTTCGTCGACGGTGGCGCGCATTTCCTCCAGCCGGGCCGCATTGCTGGCCTGCAACTGGCTCAGTTGCGCCTCCAGCGTGGCGCGCACCTCCAGCAGTCGGCTGGCGTTGGACTCGCCCAGGTTGTGCAGTTGCGAACTGAGTGTGTCGGACACGGTCTGCTTGAGAAGAACCAGTTGCTGGCCAAACGCGTCGATCTGGGCGTTCTGGGTACGGGTGGACTCGGCGCCCTGGGCCATCAGCGTCTGCTGAAACATCGCAATCGTCTGCAGCAGTTCCTGGCGCAAGGCGCGTGATGCTTCGGTCATGTCGCGGCCCAGCGAGCGCTCAAGGCGCTCCACCCGCTCGGTACCGGCCTGCACGGCATCCATCAGCTGCCCATGGGCATGGGCCTGATCGTCGCGCAGGTCGCGCACGCCCGGCCGCAACAGCAAAAGCAGCAGGAGCACGATGTTGAGCGCAGCCAGCGCCAGCAGCCACCACAGCGGTACCGGGAAGTCGCTCAATACATTCATGCGACGACGTCAGGTTCACGCAGACTGCAGTTTGCAGCGCGGGCATCCGTCGGCCCTTGCCGGGGACACATGCGGCGACAGCGACAGGTTGCCACGGCCATGGTGACGCGCCGGCTCAGGCTGTTGTTGCCAACACCTGCGGATTGAGGGCCGTCAATGCGCGCCCCTCGGTCAGGAAGCGGATCAGGTTGTCGGCAGCCAGATTGGCCATGGCCTTGCGGGTGGCCACGGTGGCGCTGGCGATATGCGGCGTCAGCACCACGTTGGGCAAGTCCAGCAACGCTGGATTCAGCCGGGGTTCGCCCTCGAACACGTCCAGGCCCGCGGCTGCGATCTGCCCCTGGCGCAGCGCCTGCGCCAGCGCTGCGTCGTCGACGATGCCACCGCGCGCGATGTTGACCAGCACAGCCGTCGGCTTCATTCGCGCCAGTTCCGCAGCGCCGATCGTGTGGTGCGACGCGGCCGAATACGGCACCACGAGCACCACGTGATCCGCCGTTTCGAGCAATTCGTCCTTGCTCACATAACGGGCCTGGCACTGGGCCTCGGTTGCGGCATCGAGCTTCGAGCGGTTGTGGTAAATCACTTTCATGCCGAAGCCGAGCGCGCCACGGCGCGCAATACCCTGGCCGATGCGGCCCATGCCGATGATGCCCAGCGTCGAGCCATGCACTTCCTGGCCGGCAAACATGTCGTAACTCCAGCGGGTCCATTGGCCGGCGCGCAGAAAATGTTCGCTCTCGGTGACCCGGCGTGCAGCGGCCATCAGCAAGGCAAAACCGAAATCGGCGGTAGTCTCGGTCAACACGTCGGGAGTGTTGGTTCCCAGCACCCGGGCGGCGGTCATGGCGCCGAGGTCGAAGTTGTTGTAGCCGACCGCCATGTTGGCGCAGATCTTTAGTTGCGGGTTGGCCGCAAGCAAGGCGGCGTCGATGCGCTCGCTGCCGGTACACAACAAGCCGGCGCAGCCCTGCAGCATGGCCACCAGTTCATCGGGCGACTGCAGATGGTCCTGCTGGTTCGCCCGCACGTCGAAATGGTTTTGCAGTCGTTCGACGACCTCCGGAAAGATGGCACGGGCAATGGCAACAGTCGGTCTGGACATGGGTCTGGCGGATATTGGCAGTGGTTGGAAATCGGTCTGTGGTGCAGCTGCCGGTGGCCCTTCAATCGGCGCAGCGGGCGGCAGCCTGGTGTCAGCTCACCTGGGGTATGTCGAACACCTGGCGCAGGTAGGCGAGATATCGTTCGTCGTCGCACATGTTCTTGGACGGCGTGTCCGACAGTTTGGCCACGGGCTGGCCATTGCAGCGCACCATCTTGATGACGATCTGCAAGGGTTCGTAACCCAGATCGTTGGTCAGGTTGGTTCCGATGCCGAAGGCCAGCAGGCAACGGCCCCGGAACTGCTGGTACAACTCGATCGTGCGCGGGACCGTCAGGCTGTCGCTGAAGATCAGCGTCTTGGTCCGCGGATCGACCCGGTTGCTTGCGTAATGCGTGAGCATGCGTTCGCCCCACTTGAACGGGTCGCCGCTGTCATGGCGTGCGCCATCGAACAGCTTGCAGAAATACATGTCGAAGTCGCGCAGAAAAGCGTCCATGCCATAGACGTCGCTCAGCGCAATGCCCAGGTCGCCCCGGTATTCCTTGGCCCAGGTCTCCAGGCCGTAGATCTGGCTGTCGCGCAATCGTGGCCCGAGCGCCTGACAGGCCTGCAGATACTCATGGGCCATGGTGCCCAGCGGGGTGAGGCCGAGTTTCATCGCGAAAAGCACGTTGCTGGTGCCGGCAAACTGCCCTGGCGCATTCGCCGCCCCGTCCGGGCGCGTGTGGGTACCGAGCCGCGCTGTCAGCACGCGCAACACTTCTTCCTGCCAGGCCTTGCTGAAGCGTCTGCGGGTGCCGTAATCGGCGATCTTGAGATCGGCCAATTCAGGCGCACGCAATTGCCCGATTTTCACGTCCAGCCGCCGCCGACCTTCCACCAGGTCCGGCAACTTGCGGGTATTGCGGAAATACACCTCGTTGACAATGGCCAGCACCGGGATCTCGAACAGGATGGTGTGCAACCACGGGCCCCGGATCCGGATGTCGATCTCGCCCGAATCGAGCGCCGTCACCAAAATGTACTTTTCGTTGAGCGAGAACAAGCCCAGAAAATCGACGAAGTCGCTCTTGATGAAACGCATCGAGCGCAGATAGGCCAGCTCCGTCTCGCGGAACTGCAGCGTGCACAACAAGCGGATCTCTTCACGGATCTCGTCGGCGAACGGCGCCAGATCGAAACTCGGGCCACCTTGCGCAGGTGTGGCCTGCGAATTGCGGCACTTGAAGCGGTATTCGACCTGTGCACCCGGAAACTGGTGCAGCACCGCCTGCATCATCGTGAACTTGTACAAATCCGTGTCGAGTAGGCTGGTGATGATCATTGTGGTGCTTGGTTCCGGCTGCAGAGCGTGGTCTGCATGAAGGCGCAGTGTAAGTGAACACCCGTGTTGCGGCGCATCAAACCCGATCGCCGCGCGCCGGCCGCACAATGCGCCATCCAGACCGCATGACCATGACCCCGATCACCCAGGCGCTGATGGCGCAACTCGACCTGATCTGTGCCGAATTTCCGGCATCACCCATAAGCTGCCTGCATGTCCCGGCCGACCCGGCATCGCCGGACGGTCATACACGTGATGCTGCGTTCTGCGCGATCGAACTGCAGGACGGCGCGTTCGGCCTGTCGTATCTGATGCTGGGAGACAAGCGGCGCCAGCTGGGCGCGCATGGCGCTGGCGTGCATGCCTTGCACGGCGCGGACCCGTTGACGCTGGCGCGCCGTTTTGCCAGCGCCGACCCGCTGGATCGGGCGCTGGCCCTGGCCTGTATCAATGCACTGACAGACTCGGTCTGGCGGCGTATCGCTTATGAGCCGCCACCGGCCGCCAATTCGCTCGGTGACGTCGTATTGGCCGGGTCCGACCACCTGGGCATGATCGGGTTTTTCCCGCCGCTGGTGCGCCAGGTGCAGGCCCTGGGTTGCCGGCTGACCGTCATCGAACTCGATCAGGCCATGGTGTTGCGCCAGCAGGCCCGGTTCCCGTCGGTCGACATCACGCTCGATCGCAAGCGCCTGGCGAGCTGCAACAAGATCGTCGGAACCTCGACCATGCTGCTCAACGACACGCTGGATGCGATGCTCGCCGCAGCGCCTGGCGCCACGCAGTTTGCCGTCATTGGCCCGTCGGCCGGTCTGTGGCCAGACGTCTTGTTCGAGCGCGGCGTCACCTTGATCGGCGGCACCCGCATCGTCGACGGGCCGGGTTTTCGCGCAGCCATGGCCAATGGCGCGTCATGGAGTGGCAGCGCACGCAAATTCGCGATCGCTGCAGGCGACTGGCCTGGCTGGCGCAGCATGCTGGCCTGACGGCGCGCCTGCCTGCTCTTTAGCGCATCGTCAAGCGCACCAGTGGCTGAACTCCGCGACCTCCAGGCGCGGCGTGTAATAGGTGTTCACCGGTGCTGCGGTATCCGCATGGCCCAGTGCCATCGCGCATACCAGCGCTTTGTCGTCTGCCAGTCCGAGGTGCGGCATGATGATCGGCCAGAACATGTTCCAGGCCGCCTGCGGACATGTGTGCAAGCCCTGCCGTCGCGCCTGCAGCATCAGGCTCTGCATGTAGCGGCCCACATGGACCAGGGCCTCGCCGCACAGGGGCCGCTCCAGTGTCAGGAACAGGCCGACCGGAGCGTCGAAGAAGCGGTAGTTGCGCTGATGCTGGGCATGCATCTTGTCCTTATCGGTCTTGCCGATACCGAGCAGGCCGTAAAGTCCCCAACCGTTCTCGCGCCGGCGATCAAGGTAGGGACTGGCCCAGTGTTCGGGGTAATAGTCGTAAGGCTCGCGGTATTCGGAGCGCAAGCCGGGGTTGGCACGCACCGCATCGTGCGCGGCGCAGACCTTGTCTCACAGCTGGTGCAAGCTGGCCCCTTGCAGCACATCGACACGCCACAGCGGTGGCGCCGTCAGGCCACTCGCGTGCAATGCGTCGGACAGGATGCTGCTGATGGTGTCGTGCGATACCGGTTCGGGCGTGAAGGCGCGGGTCGACATACGCGAGAGAATGGCGGCATCGGCATCGGCATCGGTAACTGTGAAGGACATCGCGGCAATTCGTGGTGATGGGCGGTAGTGGACACGCATGATGGCACATCTGCCACCACAGCCCCGCGCGCTGGCGACCCGGCGCACCCTCAAGGGATCAGCGAGGTCGGGATGACGACACGCCCCGTCAACCAGGCGATTTCTAGAAATCCGCCCCTAATTTGCTGCAACGCAACAAAAAATGCTTGCCTCGATCCGGGATAACCCTATAATTCAAACCATGCTGCACTGCAACATAAACCTGACATAGCAGGGTTACGGCGCAGATACTGCAAACTTTCACCACTATCACTGGAGTAATGAATATGTTGACCGTTGAACAAGTCATGGCATCGCACAAAGCCAACATCGAAACCCTGGTTGGCCTGACCAGCAAGGCCTTCGAAGGCGTCGAGAAAATCGTCGAACTGAATCTGACCGCTTCCAAAGCAGCCCTGGCCGAAGCCGGCGACCACGCCAAAGCCGTCCTGAGCGTCAAGGATGCGCAGGAACTGCTGGCATTGCAGTCTGGCCTGATGCAACCTCTGGCAGAAAAAACAGCCGCCTACAACCGCCATCTGTACGACATCGCTTCGGGTTCGGTTTCCGAATTCAGCCGTGCGTTTGAAGACCAGGCCGGCGAAAACCAGAAGAAATTCATGGGTCTGGTTGATAACGCTGCCAAGAACGCACCGGCCGGCACCGAAACCGCCGTCGCCGTGATGAAAAGCGCTGTCGCAGCCGCCAACAACGCACTGGAGTCGGTGCAGAAGGCCGTCAAACAGGCGACCGAAGTTGCTGAATCCAATTTCAACACGGTGACTGCCACCGCTGTGAACGCCACCAAAACTGCTGCCAAGAAGCGCTGACCTGTCGCTTGTTGCTGACACCGTCCGTGGAACCAGGGAATTTTTTTCACGGGTTCTAGGCATCGAGGGAAAACCCTGAGATACTTTGACGGTACTGAATATCTGGTTGTCTCCTCGGGTCCTTTCGAAACCAACTGGTTCAGGGATCCCTTCAAGGCCTCATCGCAAGATGGGGCCTTTTTTTGTGGCTTGGGCAAATCGATATCGCTTGACTGCCGGTACGCGCAGGGCCCGTCGTGCAGGCCCTGCTGCCGCGAGGGGTGATTCCAATTGCACTTGACCGAAGGTAGAATTTTTTCGTGATCGCAAATGCCACCGCGCCAGTCATCGTTGCTTTGCTGGCCATCGGTATGGCACTGGCATTCGTGCTGGCTGATCGCCATTCCCCCACCAGCCAGGCCCTCGCGGCGTTTCTGGCGTTTACCGGTGTAGCGATTGCAATCGATGTGATGTGGATCATTCCGATGCGCGCGCGCGAAGGTGTCGTTGCCTGGGAAGGTGTTTTGGCGCAACCGCAAGTGCTGGCCTTCATTTTTGCGTACGAATGGGTATTGCGGGTGCGTGGCACCATTGCGACGAACAATCTCAATACCAAGGGGCCGGACCGCTTGCTGCGTATCGGCCAGGCCATGGCCGTGGTCTATGGCCTGGCAGCGATCGCGCTGCCGCAGTGGCGCGCAGAGCATTTCAGCAATCTGGTACTGGAGCCGGGCGAGAAGGTCCATCCGTCGTTCTGGATCTTCTTCACCCCGGTGGCGTTGTCGATCCTGCTGGGCACTGCCGGCACCCTGTTCACGTTGAACCGGCGCCCGGACCGCGCCGAATCCCGGCGTTTGGTGGCGTTTGCCATTGGTGCACCCATCATGGCCGCTGGCGTGGTGTTGCCCGCCGATATTGCCTCACTGATGACGACGATAGGCCTGCTGGTATTGCTGATCGGTTCGGTCCAGTACCACGTGACCCAGGGACAACGTGCACAGTTCCTGTCGCGCTTTCTGGCGCCGCAGGTGGCCCAGCTCGTCACCCGACGCGGACTCAAGAGTGCCACGGACGAGAAGACCCTGGAGCTTTCCGTCGTCAGTTGCGACCTGCGCGGCTTCACCGCATTTACAGCCAACACCTCCTCCAAGCGCGTGATCGCGATCCTGCGCCAGTATTACGATGCGGTCGGGAAAGCCGCTTCCGCTTGCGGGGGAACCATCAAGGACCAGGCCGGAGACGGGGTGCTGATCCTGGTTGGGGCGCCCATCCCGTTTGCAGACCACGCGCAGCGTGCACTTGAACTGGCCCGCCAGATCCGGGACGTGGGTATTGCCTTGTCGCAAGAATGGTCGAATGACGAGATGCAGCTCGGGGTTGGCGTGGGCGTGGCCAGCGGCTTTGCCACAGTCGGTGTCATCGGCGGTGCTTCCCGGCTCGAGTACACCGCCGTCGGGTCGCCGGTCAACCTGGCCTCACGCCTGTGTTCGGAAGCAGCCCATGGCGAGGTGCTGGTCGACACCCGTACGGCCGAGCTTGTGGCCAACGCCACGCCGCAGGCCGCACTTCATACCGGCGACACGTTGCGGCTCAAGGGTTTCGCGCTGCCGATCCAGAGCTACGTGCTCAATCCGACCGGTTAAGCCACTCCCAGGGGGATCAAGGGTGCGCCTTGGTCTCGCGGGTCAAAATGGCCGTCGTATTGGCCAGTCGCTCGGCCAGGCTGCGGATCAACTCGATCGCCGCATCCGGATTCTCACGGATCACACTGCGAAAGAGTTCGGCCGAGATGCGCAGCACCTCGATGCGTGTCTTGGCGGTGGCCGTGGCGGTTCGGGGCACACTTCCGAAAATCGCGATCTCACCCACTATTTCGTTGGCGCCAACCTTGCTGATCACCAGCGGCGAAGCACCCTTGGGACGATCCACCGATATCTCGATCATTCCATCGATCACGACATAACACGCGTCGCCGACGTCGCCCATGTGAAAGATTTCCTGGCCCGGGTTGTAGGTCAGACGCTCACTGCTGAAACACAGGAGCTTCTGCTTGGCCGGCGCAATCTTGTTGAAAATCGGAAACCTGCGGATCAGCTCGACTTCCTGTTCCAGACTCATGAAACCCCTCCTAGACCGACTGCCCGCCGGCATTCAACAGCACATTCAACGGGCCACCGTCCTTGGCAGCCAACTGTTCATAAGAACCATTGTCGACCAGTCGACCCCGGTCCATTACCAGCACTTGCTCAAAACGACGCGCCAGTTCGACCCTGTTTAGCACCCAGTACACGGCCCGCCCCTTGCGACTTTGTAACACGCTTTCCAGCAAACGGTTCTGCGCATGCGGATCGAGCACAGCGGTAGTCTGGTCAAGGATCAGCAGTGCAGGCCGCTTGAGCAGTGCCCGGGCCAATGCCACTTTCTGGCGATCTGGCGGCGAAAGCCTGCTGCCGCCGGTGCCGACCTGGTAATCGAGTCCGACCGTGAGCACCATGTCGCGCAGGTCAAGTTCGTCGAGAATCTGGCGCATCAACACACCGATTTTGGAACCACCGCCAGCCTGACCGCTGGCAATCTTCCCAAACAGGATGTTGTCCTGCAGCGAAGCCGCGCTGTTGAATTTGTCAAGCGCGAAAAACTCGATGGCACCCTGCAACGCCGGCGGAAGATTCTCGGCAAAGTAGCGACGTGCTTCAAGAATGCGCCCTTCCAGGCTCTCGTCGACCAGGCCCAGGCGATGCTTGGTGGCGACCAGCTTGAAAGGCAAGCCCAGCAGCACGTTGCGATCCGCGTCCGAGATTCGCTCCAGACCGGCTGCTGCCACCCGCGTCACGATCTCCTTGACCTGCGGCAGGTCGTCGTACGCAATGAAGCTGAATCGCTCGAACAACTCGTGGCCCGGCGGCAGGTCGCTGAACAGCTCCAGCATGGTCTCGGCCAGCTTGTGCCCGACCTTGAGCAGATCGTCGGTCAGGCCCGTCTTGTCGAGCACCTCGCGCACGTAAGGATGCGTGGCCAGACTCTCCGAATTGAACACCCTGCCCACCGGCGTTCCAAACAACAGATTCTCGGCCATGGTGGCGTTGCGGCTGTAACGCGAGACGTCGAACTGCTCGACCAGCTCCGTCAACTCGGGCTGGTTGAGCCGTTCGCGCATCGTGGCACGCGCGCGCAGAATGCTTTGCTCCTGAGGCGAACCGCTTGTTGCGGCGACCGCACTGCGCAGGCCGATCTCGAACAGGGTCTCTTCCAGATCGACGGTGCGCACCACCTCCAGCATGCGTTGTTCCAGCGCCCTGTCATCGGCGACGCCGGCCGCCGCGTAGTCGAGCCACTGCGCATTCATATCGAGCGTGCAGTTGCCGGCCCGCACCGACTCGCGCATCTGGCGATCGAAGGCTCGCCGGTCTTCTCCCTCGTAGACGAATTCCCGCACCGGACGGTGCTTGAGACCGTACAACATGTTTTCGCGCACGGAGATCGGGAACAGGTAGGCCACCGCACCCACATATCCGGTAGCTCTGCCGGTCACGGCCTCGGTCGCACGCGTCAGATCGACGCCACCCATTTCCACGCCACCGCTGCTGGGCAACAGCAAGCGGGCCATCAACATGGCCAACTCACCCGAGCCGGAGCCACTGGCACCGACGATGGCCACATGCGCATCGAGGCCAGCCTCGAACGACACGCCGTCAAGCAACTTGCCGCCGGACTCATCGAGCAGCGACAGATTGTGCACCCGGACCGAGCCCTCATGCGGCAGATGGGGCGCGTCGACGAGTTCGAGCTGCGACTCCGGCGTCAGTCCATCGACCGAGAACTGCTCGATCACCTGTGTGTACTTGATGCTGGTATCCATGCGCTCCTGGTCCCAATCGATCAACTCCTTGACCGGCCCCGGCAGATCCTTGTAGGCCGCGATCACAGCGACCAGCGCACCGATGTCGAGCCGCCCGACGATCGCCAGGTATCCGCCAACCAGATAGAACAGGAATGGCGTGATCTGGGACAGCAGGTTGTTCAGGAACTTGATCATGAACTTGCGCTGATAGAACTCGAAGCGGATCAGAAAAAGCCGCCCCAGCCGGGCCGACATTTCGGCCCGTTCGTAATTCACCGTATCGTGCGCATGGATCTCGATCACGCCGTCGACACTTTCGGCCACCCGGCCCGCCAGCTGGCGCGCGGCGATCTGCCGCTCCTTGGACAAGGCCAGCAGGCGCAGCCGCATCCTTGGAATGATGATGGCCTGCACGACCACCATGGCGAACGCGACCAGACCCAGGTAGATGTGCTGGAACAGGATGAAGAACAGCGCCGTCAATGCCTGACCGCCCAGATACAGAGGCGTGATGATGGCCTCGCCGACAAAGCCACCCATGGGGTCGACCTCGTCCTTGATCATGGTCGCCATCTCGGCCGACTTGACGCGGCGAAACACCGGCAGCGGAAACCGCAGGATATGGTCGAACAGGGTATAACGCAGCCGCCGCAGCATGCGCTCGCCCATCCAGCCCTTCATCGTGTTGATGCGCAGCTTGATCAGACCGCTGATGATGATCAGCGCAAGAAACGTCAGCGTCAGCGCGATCAGGTAGGAGGTCCGCTCCATCGGGAAACCGTCGAACAGGTTCAGCGTCGCCCCGCCCAGAAAGTCGGGCAGCGAGAAATGCAGGCGCAGGAACGCCACCGTCGCGTCCGGGGTCGCAAATCCCTTGCCCTGGATCGGCTGATTGATGATCATCTTCGGCAGGTCGAGCGAGGCGTAATAAAACACCATCGACAACACCACCAGCGGAACGATCAGC
>JAGPBF010000037.1 GCA_018063505.1 Rhodoferax sp. | reverse complement strand
GCCATGAACTGGCGCACGACCGATACCTTGGGGGTCGCCGAAATTGCACCGGTGGTCGAAGTACCTGTGCTCATGCTGCACCTGTCGCGTTGCGCGCAGAATTGTCAACTGCTGCCGACGGGCGCTTGTTGTCGGCGACAGGCGTGCAAGCTGCCCTGCGGCTGGCGCAGATGGTCCAGGTCAGGCACAACACCATGGCTGCAGCGCCTGCGGTATGCAGCAGCGCGGCAGGAAGTGGCCAGTCGAGCACGACATTGCTCAGACCGGTGACCAGTTGCAACGTGGCCAATGCGGCAATCGAGCGCGCCAACTTGCGCAGACCATCAAAACGCGACAGGCGCCACGCCAGCAATCCCAGCGCCAGCAACACGACATAGGCCATCAGGCGGTGGACATAGTGAATCGCGGTCAACGCCGCAAACGACAGGTGTTCCCCGCCGGCCGTCATGCCGAGTTCGCGCCATATCTGGAAGCCCTGGTCAAAACGCATCTCGGGCCACCAACTGCCCTGGCAAGCCGGAAAATCGGTGCAGGCCAAGACCGCGTAGTTGGTACTGACCCAGCCACCCAGACCCAGTTGCACGGCCAGCAACACGCTGGTCGCGATCAGTCCGACGCGGGTCAGCCTGTCGAGTTCCACCTTCGGTGCGCCACCGTCGAGTGCGCGCCCCTGGGCGTCGACCTGTACCGCGAGCAGCACCAGCAGCAACAGCCCACCGAGCAGGTGCAGCGTAACGATGGCCGGGAACAGTTTCATCGTCACGGTAAAGGCACCAAAGGCGCCCTGCACACAGACCCATAACAAGGTCCAGGTCGGCCACCACGCACTGGGCGTATCGACACCCGGTGCTGCGCGCCAGCGCAATCGCCAGCTGGCAAGCGTCAGTATCAGGATCAATGCGCCGACCCCCGTCGCCAGATAACGGTGCACCATCTCGATCCAGGCCTTGCCATGGGTGACCGGGCCACTCGGCAGGGCAGACTGCGCCGCGTGGATTTCGGCCTTGGCACCGACCGGACTCGCGTTCCCGTAACAACCCGGCCAGTCCGGGCAACCCAGGCCGGAATCGGACAGCCGCGTGAAGGCACCGAACAGCACCAGGTCAAAGGTCAGAAACAAGGTGAGCAAGGTTGCGGCGCGCAACCAGTGTCGCGGGCAAGCGCGCCGGTTGCGCAACCACAACCAGCCCAGGGCGATGGCCGCCAGCACAGCCCCGGCCAGCATCACCTGCAGCACGGGCGAAAGGTTCACAACTGCCGGCGCCATCAGTTGCAGCTCCTTGCAGACAACACCCGCTTGCCGATCGAGGGGTCGCACTTGCGCTCGAGCGGCGCCGATGACGGCCGGCCCCGGAACAGCAAACGCAGTGGGCGCAGGCACAGTTTCATGTTATCGCCCCGCCTGATCCCAGGAAGCACTGGCGCGCAACACCCGGCCGATATCGCGTTTGGCCTTTGCCGCACCCCCGAGGTCCAGCCCGGCAGGAAAACGCATCATCCAGTTGCCCAGCGGATCGACCAGGTACAGATGCTCGGCCAGCGCATGGCCTTGTTGCGGCTCCAGCCAGAGGGCCAGTTCCTTGGCCGGCACGCGCAGCACCACCGCGTCCTTGATCGCCGGAAGCAACGCAGGCGCGACTGGCACATCGTCATCGATGAGCCAGACCCTGTCGACACGGTCCTTGTCCTTGCCCAGGCTCTCGCGCAATTGCCTTTGCATGTAAAGGTATTGCTGGCAGGGCGCATCACACGCGCCGCCGGCCACCGTGACCAGCAACCATTGGCCCTTGAGCGAGCGCAGGTTGTGCTGCCGGCCATCAGGCGCAGTGCCGATCAGTTCGGGCAAAGGGCGTTGCGGATCGATCAGGGTTCCGAACACGGAACGGGCATCGGGCCGCACGACGTAATATGCCAGATAGGACGCCACCACCGGCGCGGCGCAGATCAGCAGCACCAGCAGCATCTGCCAGCGCCCGAATCGGGTGCGTTGTGCATTGGCGTCCGACGCGTCCAGGCGCGGCAATGCATGCACGGTCAGGTCCAGGGGTTGGTCTTTGTTCACGGAAGGTCAGGTTTGGGCGGGGGCAGGAAAAAGCGTCGGACAACTTGGAACCAGAGATAGAGGCCGGCGATCAGCGCACACAGTGCAAACCACTGGAATGCATAACCCAGGTGTTTGGCTGCGCCGGAATCGATCGCAGGCCAGTCGCGCACCAGTGCGTCGGCTGCCGGATCCGACTGCATCACGGTAAACCCGGCAAGAGGCATACCCAGCTCGGCCGAGAAACCTGCCAGGTCGAGATTTTGCCGGATCTTGCCAGGCTGCGCGCCGTCGAACTCGTAAAGCTTGCCAGGCCCTGGGGCGATTCGCCCGCGCACCCGGATCTCACCGTCGGGCGTCGCCAGCTCCGGCAGGGCCGTACGATCGCTGAAATTGCGCTGTACCCAGCCGCGCTGAACCACGACCGTGATCCCGGATGGCGTCAATTGCAGAGGGGTCAGAACGTAGAAGCCCGGCTTGCCCGCCACCTGCCGGTTCTCCAGAAAAACCGTGTGCGACGCCAGCCAGTGACCTTGCAGGTCGACCCGCCGGTGCAACAGCGCGGCACTGGCGCCTGTTCCGGTTGCCGGCGCAAGCGCTGCATTGTCGAGTTCCGGCAACGCGGCGTTTCGATCGATAGCCGCCTGCATGGCCTGTTTCTGGTCGGCTCGCGCCAGTTGCCAAAGCCCCAGCCGACCGGTGGCACCCACGCCGATCAAGGCCGCCAATGCCACCAGCCAGAATCGTGCGCCAAGGGTGCTCGACCGCGCGGGATAATCCCCAACCATGACGTACCTTGTAATCCTCGCTTTTGTGGCCATCCTCGGCAGCCTGGGCGCTGCCCTGATCTTCATGCTTCGCGGCGGGCGCGAAGGCCAGGATCAGGGCAAACGCATGGCACGCGCCCTGGCCATGCGCGTAGGGTTTTCCATCTTGCTGTTCGTCTGCGTGCTGATCGCCTGGAAACTGGGCTACATCCAACCAACAGGCATTCCTGCCGGCAGCTGATGGCGATCGATCAACCGGCCACAAGTGGTCGGTTGGCGAACCGGGTCAAAGCCAGTAGACCAGGATGTAAAGGCCAAGCCAGACAACGTCGACAAAGTGCCAGTACCAGGCGGCACCTTCAAAACCGAAGTGCTTCTGCGGCGTGAAGTGCCCATTTTGCAGGCGCAGCGTGATGAACAACAGCATCAACATGCCGACAAACACGTGGAATCCGTGGAAACCGGTCAGCATGAAGAAAGTGGATCCGTAAGCGCCGGACGACAGCTTGAGGTTCAGTTCGCTGTAGGCATGGAAATATTCGTAGCCCTGCACACACAGGAACGTGACACCCAGCAACACCGTCATCCACATGAACGCAATCGTCCTGCCGCGTTTACCCATTTGCAGGGCGTGGTGGGCGATGGTCAGTGTGACACCCGAGCTCAGCAGCAATGCGGTATTGATGGTCGGCAACCAGAATGGGCCCATGGTCTGGAATGGCTCTACGATGCCGGCCGGAGAAGCCGTTGCGCCCGCCGCAACGCTGGGCCAGACGGCCTTGAAGTCTGGCCACAACAAGGCGTTTTCGATATTGCCCAACGCAGGCACCGAATGCATGCGTGCCCACCACAAGGCGGTAAAGAAGGCGCCGAAGAACATCACCTCGGAGAAGATGAACCAGCTCATGCTCCAGCGGAACGACAGATCGACCTTGTGGCCGTACGAGCCGCCTTCGCTTTCGGATACTGCATCACGGAACCAGCGGAACAGGACCATGAACAGCCACAACAGGCCGAAGTAGGTCGAATACTGTCCCCAGGCCACTCCATTGATCCACTGCGCGGCACCAAAGAATATGAAAAACAGGCCGATGGCCGCCATCACCGGGTGGGCGGACGGGCTGGGCACGAAGTAATACGGCGTGGTGTTATGGGATGTAGAACTCATTTCTGCTCCAGACTCTCAATTCAGGTTTCTGCTAACTCTTGACAATATCCAGCGGTCGCGGCGTCAGCCAGCGACCCAGTTCACCAGCACGATCAACGCGGCCACCAGCAGGAACACGCCGATGAAACCCGCTGCGACCACCACCAACGGATTGACGCGGGCTTCGCGCTCATGGTCATGGCGCTTGCGCACACCAAAAAATGCCCATGCAATGGTCTTGACCGTACCCAGCGCCGTAGCCGCCGGCACCGGTTGCTCGCCTGCACCTGTTTTGCTCATGCCGACGATCCTTGGGCGCAAGGCTGACGCGCGACCATCATGTGCCCGCCTTCAAAGTCGGCACCGCTGCGGCCGCAGTAGCATCAGGCGCCGGCGGGACCGGCCCGCCTACCTCGAAGAAGGTATAGGACAAGGTGATGGTGGTGACGTCGCGCGACAATTTCGGATCGATGATGAAGGCCACCGGCCATGACTTCTTCTCGCCCGGGTCCAGCGTGTACTGGTTGAAGCAGAAACACTCCAGCTTGTTGAAATGCGGCGCCGCCTGGCGTGGCGCATAACTGGGAATCGCCTGCGCCGCCATGCGCCGGTCCTGGGTGTTCTGAAACTCGTACACCACCGTCGTCAGTTCGCCCGGATGCACCTGGACCGACCGGCGCTCCGGCTTGAAAGCCCAGGGACCACGGGTGTTGGCATCGAACTCCACCGTGATGGTGCGGCTGGTGTCGACCTGGGTATTGCGCACATCGGAGGTCGCCCCCGGGATGTTGCGGTCACCCAGCGCCAGCACGTTGATTCCGGTGACTTCGCAGATCGCGTTGTACAGCGGCCCCAGCGCATAACCAAAGGCAAGCATGCCCACGGCCACCACCAGCAGTTTGCGGGCCATGGACATGTTCTGGAGGCGGTTGCGCATGATTCAGCCGCCGAAAAACGCGATCTTCACGACGATGCCGAACATGAACACCACGGCAATCGACGCCAGCACCATGGCCAGTCGAAAATTCGCGCGTTTCTGTTCGGGAGTCATGGGTTGCAGCAAACCTTGTCGATGCTCAGCCGACGATGCGCGATGCCGTGGCATCGAGTTTGGGTGGATTCTCGAAGGTGTGGAAAGGTGCAGGAGATGGCACTTCCCACTCCAGGCCTTCGGCACCTTCCCAGGGCTTCTGGGCGGCTTTCTCACCCTTGCCGCGCATGCATGGCAAGACGACGAACAGGAAGAAATACACCTGCGCCAGACCGAACGCCAACGCGCCGACCGAGGCAACCGCATTGAAGTCGGCAAACTGCATCGGGTAGTCGGCATAACGACGCGGCATGCCGGCCAGGCCGAGGAAGTGCATCGGGAAGAAGGTGACGTTGAACGCGATCAGCGACCACCAGAAATGGATCTTGCCGTTGGTTTCGTTGTACATGACACCGGTCCACTTGGGCATCCAGTAGTAGACGCCCGAGAACATGGCATACAGCGAACCGGCCACCAGCACGTAGTGGAAGTGCGCCACCACGTAGTAGGTGTCCTGCAACTGGATGTCGATCGGTGCCATGGCCAGGATCAGCCCGGTAAAGCCACCCATCGTGAACACGAAGATGAAACCGACCGCAAACAGCATCGGCGTCTCGAAAGTCATCGATCCCTGCCACATGGTGGCGATCCAGTTGAAGATCTTCACCGCCGTGGGCACGGCGATCAGCATCGTCGCGTACATGAAGAACAACTGTCCGGTGACCGGCATGCCGGTGGTGAACATGTGGTGCGCCCACACGACAAAACTCAGGATCGCGATGCTGGAGGTTGCATACACCATCGAGGTATAGCCGAACAGGCGTTTGCGGGAAAATGCCGGCACCACCTGGCTGATGATGCCGAAAGCCGGCAGGATCATGATGTAGACCTCGGGGTGGCCGAAGAACCAGAAGATGTGCTGGTACATCACCGGATCGCCGCCGCCGCCCGGATTGAAGAAGCTGGTGCCGAAATGGCGGTCCGTCAGCGTCATCGTGATCGCACCGGCAAGCACCGGCATCACGGCGATCAGCAGATAGGCGGTGATCAGCCAGGTCCAGGCGAACATCGGCATCTTCATCAGCGTCATGCCCGGGGCACGCATGTTGAGCACGGTGACGATGATGTTGATCGATCCCATGATCGAGCTCGCGCCCATGATGTGCAGCGCGAAAATGCCGACGTCCATGCTCGGGCCCATCTGCAGCGTCAGTGGTGCGTACAGTGTCCAGCCGGCAGCCGGTGCACCACCGGGCATGAAGAATGAACTGACCACCATCAAAGCGGCAGGAATCAGCAGCCAGAAGCTGAAGTTGTTCATGCGGGCGAACGCCATGTCGGAGGCACCGATCTGCAACGGGATCATCCAGTTGGCGAATCCCACAAAGCCCGGCATGATGGCGCCAAACACCATGATGATGCCGTGCATCGTGGTGAGCTGGTTGAACAGCTCGGGATTGACCAGTTGAAGGCCGGGCTGGAACAGCTCGGCGCGGATCAGCAGCGCCAGCACGCCTCCGATCATCAGCATCGTGAAAGAGAACAACAGGTACAAGGTACCGATGTCCTTGTGGTTGGTGGCGAACACCCAGCGCCGCCAGCCGGTCGGCGCATGGTGGTCGTGGTGGTCGTCGTGGCCGTGGTCAAGTACTGCACTCATGCTGATTTCCTCGTCAATTCAATTTCTGGCTGTCCGCAAAACGCATGCGTCACTTGCGCGCACTCTGGACCTCGGCCGGCTGCACGATCTGGCCGGTCTTGTTCGACCAATGGTTCTTCGTGTAGGAGATGACGGCCGCAATATCGGTGTCGCTGAGCTGCTTCCAGGACGGCATCGCACCGTTGTTCTGGCCATTGATCAACACGGCAATTTGCTTGGTCTTGTCGGCGTCGAGCACGACCGCGGCGCCATCGAGCGGCTTGATCGGCCCAGCGCCCTTGCCATTGGCCTGGTGGCAGGCCTGGCAATTGGCGGTGTAGACCTTCTCGCCGCGTGCGACGATCTCGTCGAGCGTCCAGACGCGGGACGGATCGTCCGCCTTGGCCGCCATCTTCTTCATCTCGCCATCGACCCATTTGGAATAGTCCTGTGCCGACACGACTTTCACGTGGATCGGCATGTAGGCATGCTCCTTGCCACACAATTCGGCGCACTGGCCATAGAAGTCACCGGTTTTTTCGGCTCGGAACCAGGTGTCGCGCACGAAGCCCGGAATCGCATCCTGCTTGATACCGAACGAGGGCACCATGAAAGCGTGGATCACGTCATTGGCGGTGGTGATGATGCGCACCTTCTTGTCGACAGGCACTACCAGCGGGTTGTCGACCTTGAGCAGGTAGTCGTCGACCACCTCACCGGCCTTGGGGCCGCCGGCATCGGACATGGCGCGATGCTTGAGATCGAGCGCCGACAGGAAACCAATGCCCTCGCCTTCACCCTTGATGTAGTCATAGCCCCATTTCCACTGCATGCCGGTGGCCTTGATGGTCAGGTCGGCATTGGTGGTGTCCTTCATCGCGACGATCACCTTGGTAGCCGGCAGGGCCATCAGGATCACGATGACAAAAGGAATGATGGTCCAGATGATTTCGACCGTGACCGATTCGTGGAAAGTAGCGGCCTTGTGGCCAACCGACTTGCGGTGTTTCCAGATCGAATAGAACATGACCGCGAACACCGCCAGAAAGATCACGGTACAGACGATCAGCATGAACCAGTGCAACCATGCCATTTCTTCGGCGATCCGGGTTACCGGCGGGTGCAGGTTGAGCTGATTGACCGCCGGTCCGCCGGGCAGGTCGTTGACCGCATGGGCCATCGTGAAGGGCGCGGTACCCATCCAGGCGAGCGCCGTTGTCAACACAGAAGTCAGTTTGCCCTGAATGCTCTTCATCATGATCACTTCAAAATTGCCTCAAATAAGCGGGCGTCCGCCCCCGACGGATGTACCGGCCGTCACACCCCGCGCAATGCCATCCGGATCTCGCGCGCCAGTTGTGGCCGCAATTCAGGCCGCACAAAACGCCCCACTCGCACTGTCCTGCCTTGACCCGACAACGCAATCAGCGAATTGTCGGCCGCACCAGGCTCCACCCTAACCCATTCACGCCGGAACTCGCAGCGACTCAGCCGGCCTGCGGATTCCTGCTCGATCACCAGTTGCCCGTCGTCCAGCCGGATGGTCTCGCCATCCGTGGCGTGGCGCGCGTACACCAGGAACGCAGCGCCCACCAGCATCAGTTCCAGCCAGGCAATCGGCAACACCAGCGTGGCACCCAAGAGCCAGAACATCACGCCCAAACCCAGGGATACGGCACACAGCGACAGATAGATCCAGGCCAGCTGACGCGGCGTGACCGAACAGTTACGCCGCAGAAACCATTGAAAGCTCTGCCCTTGCACTGTCGCGAAGCGAAAAACCGGATTCATCACCTGTGTTGCCACCTATCAGAGCGCCATGGCGAAACCAACGGGAAAATGCCCCCTCAACACCGCGGCATTGTAGCCGACCGACCCAGCCCACCCTGCGCGCGAAGACCCGGCGGCCGCACTCAGGTATTGGGCGGTGAATCGCGTCGGTTCTTCTGCAAAACCTGGCGCATTTCGTCGAGCGACAAGACGGTCTCGCGCTGCACCGAAACCCGGGGTTGCGGCTTGAGCGCATGGCCGTAGTTCACTTCGAAGGTCAGCACCAGTGCCTGCCCCGGCCGCCTTGCGGCTTGATCGGCGGCGAGTTCCCGGTGCAGCCGCGATTGCCACTGGCGCCCGCGCAGACCGGTAAAACGCTGGCTGTGCAGGTTGCGGCCGAGACCGCGAAGTTCGGCAAACAGGTTCTCTGGCGAGGTGAAGGTCAGCGTCAGGCGCTCCATGTCCATGACGGGCTCGGCGAAGCCGGCCTGCACCAGCATGTCGCCCCAGTCATGCATGTCGGTGAATTCATGGGCTGGCGCCGGCCAGCCCATGGACCGGTAAAGGGCGCGCAACTCGATCAGCGTGTCGGGGCCCAGGCACGAGAACATCAGGAAACCATCGGTCTTGAGCATTTTTCCCCAACGGCGCAGCAAGGCTGCGGGATCCGCAGCCATGTGCAGCGCCATGTTGGCCCACACCATGTCGACCGATCCGTCGGGCGCAAGGCCGAACTGCAGCTCCGGCTGGCGCCAGCGCGCCGCGCTCCACCATGGCTGATGCAGCGCCTGTGCAACCGCCGCTTGCCTGGACGCGTCGGGTTCGACAATCCAGCACGAGGCGCCGGCGTAGGCCTGCGCGACGGCCCGGTGGGCCTGGATCCCGCCACCCAGCGGCTCCCAGTCGACCCAGCTGCGCGGCTGCAAGCGGATCCACTGCAGCCGCTCCTGCATGCGCCGGCCGACTTCTTCGTGCAACCAGGGCGACTGCGGATGCCGGTGCCGTGCCCAGCGCGCTGCGGCTTGTGGGTCAATTGTGGGAGGAAGGTCGGCAGACATGGATCGGGCGCAGCATATATTGGCCCGATGTTTCGCGCCATCTGCCAGAGCATAGCCGACCGGATTCCCGGTCAATGCGCGGTCTGCCACTGCTGGCCGCGCAATCCGGTTTGCGAGCCCTGCGTCGCACTGTTCGCGCAACCCTGCCACCGCTGCACCACGTGCGCCATACCGATCCATGAGGACATCCGTCAATGCGGCGCCTGCCTGCGGCGCCCGCCGCCGCTGGATGCGTGTGTCGCCGGCGTGCACTACAGCTATCCCTGGTCCGACCTGATCGTGCAATTGAAGTTCCGGGCGCAACCGGGCTGGGCCCGCAGCCTGGCCCAGGTACTGCGCAGCGCCCCCTGGGTCGAACCGGCACTCGAACAGGCCGATCACATCGTGCCCATGCCCTTGTCGGCGCAACGCCTGCGTGAGCGCGGTTTCAACCAGGCCACGGAACTGGCGCGCCAGCTGGCGCCCGACAAGCTGCGCTGCGGACTGCTGCTGCGCATCCGCGACACCACGCCGCAAACGGCACTGGGGCGTGAGCAGCGCATGCGCAACGTGCGCGACGCATTTGCGGTCGAGCCCTTGCGCCGCGCCGAGGTCACCGGCGCACGCGTCGTACTGGTCGACGATGTGATGACCAGCGGCGCGTCCTTGTTCGCAGCGGCCGCGGCGATACGCCAGGCGGGGGCCTGCCATATCACCGGCGTGGTCCTGGCCCGCGCAGACCCGCCCACGGCCCCCTCCTGCTGAGCGCAGACAATCACGGGCATGTTCAACATCGTCCTGGTCGCACCCGAGATTCCGCCCAACACCGGCAATGTCATCCGGCTGGCCGCCAACACCGGCTGTCGCCTGCACCTGGTCGAGCCGCTGGGGTTCTCGCTTGATGACAAGCAACTGCGCCGCGCCGGTCTCGACTACCACGAGTACGCGCCGCTGCAACGCCACGCCCATTGGGAAGACTTGCTGGCCAAGGAAAAGCCTGAGCCCGCGCGCATGTTCGCGCTGAGCACACGCGGCACTGCCAGCCCCTACGACAAGGCATTTTTACCCGGGGACTGGCTGGTGTTCGGCTCGGAGACGCGTGGCCTGCCCGACGCATTGCGCGACAGCTTCCCGCCAGCACAGTGCCTGCGCCTGCCGATGCGCGATGGTCAGCGCAGCCTGAATCTGTCCAACGCGGTTGCAGTGACCGTATTCGAGGCCTGGCGCCAGAACGGTTTCGGCATCACCTGACAGCGGCCCTGCTGCCCGGCCACTCTGTCGTCAGGGATAACGACGCACCACCGACTGCGCCACGCAGACCGGTTTGGCGGAACCCTCTTTCTCGACCGCCACATCCCAGACCAGCTGCAGGCCGTTGTTGTCGATCGGATCACTGGAGACCAGCGTCAATCGCGCCCGCAAACGGCTTCCCGCAGCCACCGGCGCCATGAAGCGGACCTTGTTCAGCCCGTAGTTGACCCCCATCGTGGATTCGGTGATCGCCAATGCCGACTCGAAAAAGCGCGGCAACAGCGACAAGGTCAGGAAGCCGTGGGCGATCGGCGCGCCAAACGGTCCGGCCCTGGCCTTTTCCACGTCGACATGGATCCACTGGTGATCGCCGGTCGCCTCGGCGAACTGGTTGATCTGCGCCTGGGTCACGGTGATCCAGTCGCTGACAGCGACCTCCTGGCCCACGCAGGCGGCCAGGTCGGACAATTTTTGAAAGTTTCTCATGCTGGAGTCGGTTGGCGCAGGGCCGTTCAATGGAATGCAGAGTCAGTTGTCGAGCCAATGGCAGATCGGTTGCCATTGCTCCAGGTCTTTCTCGAAACGTGCCGATGGCGGCACATCAAACAGCGTCAGGCCGTGGGCCGCCAGATGCACATAGTTCTGCGTGTCACGCAGGTAGGACAACACCGGCAGTCCGGTGGAGTCGACGAACGCGTGCAGCTTTTCGGCCGCAATCGTGCGGGCATCGACCCGCATGCCGACCAGTGCGATCTTGTGCTTGTCGGCATGTTTGTTCGCCGCCAGTTCGTCCAGGAACGCCCGCGTGGCAAAGATGTCGAATACGCTGGGTTGCACCGGCACAATCACCTTGTCGGCCATCTTCATCACGTCCTTGAAACGCCAGCCGTGCAGGCCTGCCGGTGTGTCGACCACCACGTGCGTCGTGCCACGCGGCGGCCGGGCGATCAGGTCGGCGTTGATGTCCCAGGTCTGGATCACGCTGGCATTGGGCGGACGCAGGCCCAGCCACAAGCGGGACGACTGCTGCCGGTCGGCGTCGCCGAGCATCACCGCATGGCCGCGCGACGCAAAATAGCCGGCAATATGGGTCGACAAGGTGGACTTGCCCACGCCACCCTTGGGATTGGCGACAACGACTACTGGCATTCGGAAACTCCATGTCCATGGCTTTGCGCTATGTTAGCGTCCTGCCGCTGCCAATCCCGATTTCGACTTTCATCTGCTCCAATGGCCGTTGCCGCGCACCGAAACACTGACTGAACCCAGGTTCCCGCACGCCATTTCCGCCGCCCATCACCCACGCCCCATGGAACACCTCCCTTCCTGGCTGATCAACAGCATCATCTACCTCAGCGCAGCCGTCATCGCCGTGCCGCTGAGCAAGGCGCTGGGTCTTGGCGCGATCATCGGCTACCTGGCCGCCGGCATGGCCATCGGGCCCTGGGGCCTGGGTCTGGTGGCCAATGTCCAGGACATCCTGCATTTCGCCGAATTCGGTGTCGTGCTGATGTTGTTTCTGGTCGGGCTGGAACTGGAGCCGCGCCGCCTGTGGAACATGCGCCGGCCGATTTTCGGCTGGGGCAGCCTGCAGGTTCTCTGTTGTGCGGCTGCACTGGCCGGCATAGCGGTCATATTCGGCGTCGATTGGCGGATCGCGCTGGTCGCGGCGCTGGGTCTGGCACTGTCGAGCACGGCGATTGCGCTGCAAGTGATGACCGACCGCAACATGTTGCCCACCAGCAGCGGACAGGCTGCGTTCGCCATCCTGCTGTTCCAGGACGTGGCCGCCATCCCGATTTTGGCGCTGCTGCCGCTGCTCGCTGTTGGCACCACACTGGCCGGCACCGAGAGTGCAGAGACCAGCCGCTGGCTGGAAATCGCCCGCATCCTGCTGGTCATCGCCTCTATCGTGCTGGGTGGCCGGCTGTTGTTGCGTCCGCTGTTCCGCTGGATCGCGCGCTCGCGCACGCCCGAGATCTTCACCGCGGCATCACTGCTGCTGGTGGTGGGCATCGCCGCGCTGATGCAGCTGGTCGGCCTGTCGATGGCGCTGGGCGCATTCCTGGCCGGCGTGCTGCTGGCTGAAAGCGAATACCGGCGCGAGCTCGAGACCGACATCGAACCCTTCAAGGGCTTGTTGCTGGGCCTGTTCTTCATCGCGGTGGGCATGAGCATCGACTTCGGCGTGTTGATCGCCTCGCCCGGCCAGATGGCCCTGATCGTGCTCGGATTCCTGCTGCTCAAGGGGGTCGTGATTTTTTCGCTGGGCAGCGCCATGAAGCTGCCACTGCAGGACAGGGTGGTATTCACGCTGCTGCTGGCCCAGGGCGGCGAATTCGCCTTTGTCGTGTTTCAGGCGGCCGCCGGTGCCCGGGTGTTCGCACCCGAGACGGCATCACTGCTGATCGGCGCGGTTGCGGTGTCGATGCTGCTCTCCCCTTTGTTGCTGGTGGCAGTGGACAAATGGCTGCTGCCGCGTTTCGCCAGCCGCCCGGCCATCGTGCTCGACGAAATCTCCGAACAGCAGGAGGCGCCGGTGCTGATCGCCGGTTTCGGCCGGTATGGCCAGATCGTGACACGAATGATGTGGGCCGAAGGATTTGCCTGCACCGTGCTCGAGCACGACTCCGAGATGGTCGAGGTCGCACGCAATTTCGGCAACCAGGTGTTTTATGGCGACGCCACGCGGCTGGATCTGATGCGTACGGCCGGCGCCGCCACGGCCCGGGTGCTGGTGGTCGCCGTCGACGATGTCGAACAGTCACTGCGGATCGTCGATCTGGCCCATGCCCACTTCCCGAACCTGGAGATCGTCGCCCGCGCCCGCGACGTCACGCACTGGAACAAGCTGCGCGACCGAGGCGTCATGCTGGTGCAGCGCGAACTGTTCGAGTCCAGCCTGCGCAGCGCACGCAGCGTGCTCGAACTGCTGGGCCACAGCCCGCACGATGCAGACACCAGCGCGCGGCGCTTTCGCAAGCACAACCTCGAACTGTTCGAAAAGATGCACCCCCACTACCAGGACCGGGCCAAGCTGATCGCCGTGGTCAAGGAAGGCCGCCAGCAGCTGGAACAGCAGATGGCGCAGGAACGGCTGGAGCGCGCAGCGCGCAAGACGGCATCGACCCAACGGCCAAAGAACGACGTACCGGGCTGAACCCCTGCTTGCCTTGGCACTGGCAGAGTCGGCACGCGACAATCGCCGTATGCAAAGTGCACAAACCTGGGGCGAAGCCGTCCGTCTGTTGGTCGAACTGGGGGCCACGGCCGCGTTCGCGCTCTCCGGCGTGCTGGAGGCCGCGCGCAAGCGCCTCGATGCCGTTGGGGTCTGCGTGGTCGGTTTTCTGGCGGCGTTCGGCGGCGGCACACTGCGCGACCTGTTGCTGGACCAGCGACCGTTTTTCTGGGTCCGGCATGTCGAAGTGTTGTGGGGTGTGATGGCCTTGTGCGTGCTGGCCATGCTGTTCCTGCGCCAGCGCCATTTGCGCCCGACCGAACGCGCGATCCAGTGGCCCGACGCCGTCGGCCTGGGGCTTTTTGCTGCCACCGGTGTGCACCAGGCCCTGCTGCTGCAGATGCCGGCGCTGGTGGCCGTGCTGATGGGGTTGATCACAGGGGTATTTGGTGGCGTGTTGCGCGACATGGTCTGCAACGAGATCCCCAGTGCCTTTGCCGACCACCGGCCGTACGCCATATGTGCCTTCATCGGTGGTTGGGTCTATGTCGGCCTGTGGCAGGCGCAGGCCCCTGGCTGGCTGGCGCTGGTGGCCTGTGTGGGCATCACGGCCGGCCTGCGCGCCCTGGCGTTGTGGCGCAACTGGCAACTGCCTTCGTGGCGGGTCTGACCGCAGCAGCGGGCACATCGGCGTGCGCCGGCCGGCGCCCACTGGCCCGGTGTTGGTGTCAGCCACAGCCGGGGCGAACGGCGATAATCGCCAACCGATGCTGATCCAACCTTCCCAAGCCGATGTGCGCAGGTTTTTCTGCGGTGTGTATGCCAAGGCCCGTGCAGGCCAGCCGATGGAGGCCATCGAAACACTGGCCAGTGGCTGGATCGACGAGCACCCCGAGTACCACGCCGAACTGGCCGATGTCGACGCCGCGCTGCGGACCATGGCCCAGGCGTCGGACACCGGCGACAGCCCGTTCCTGCACCTGTCGATGCATCTGTCGATCAGCGAGCAATGCTCCATCGACCAGCCGCGCGGTATCCGCCAGGCAGTGGAACTGCTGACCCACAGGCGCAATTCATTGCACCATGCCCACCATGCAGCGATGGAGTGCCTGGGAACCATGATCTGGGAGAGCCAGCGGGCAGGCCGCCCGCCAGATGGCGAAGCCTATGTCGCCTGCGTGCAGCGCCACGCCACAAGCGACTGATGAGCGCCGCGCCGGGCCGCTCCCAAGCAAGCTCGCAGAATTACTTGAACTTGGCCTGCGGAACGGTCTGCAGGTCGCCTGGCAAGGTGTGCAGGTAATTGGCCAGCGCCTTGAGTTCGTTATTGGTGAACTGCTTGGCAATGCCGGCCATGATGCCATTGGAGCGACCCCAGGTCGCATGGCCTTCGGTCTTGTACGACTTCAGGGCCACGAACAGGTAGTCGGCATGTTGTCCCGCCACTTTCGGATACGACGGGTCAATCGGCTTGTTGAAGTTGTCGCCGTGGCAGGCAACACATCCACCCTTGGCAATCAGCTCCGCCGCCTTGGCATTGGCCGGTGCCGCTGCGGCCGGCGCCGATGCGCCCTGATGGCCGCTGGCCTCGTAATAGGCTGCCACGTCGGCGATATCCTGATCGTTCAGGCCATCGGCAATGCCCCGCATCGACGGATGCCTGCGCTCGCCCTTCTGGTAGGCATGCAAGGCTGCGCCGATGTACTTTGCGCCCTGGCCGGAAATCATCGGCACCTTGTAGACTTCCGGGAAACTGGCCTGGTACCCCTTGATACCGTGGCATCCGATACACATGGCAATCTTGCCAGCACCGGCCTTCGCATCCCCCTGGACCTCCTGGGCACTTGCAGACAGCGCCGTCACAGACGCGACAATCACCACTAACAGGGACGACAACAACTTGTTCATTTTGCGCAGACAATCAAAGATGGGCCGGGGAATCTCAAACCGAGCAGATTATATCGGTCACGTTTTTGCCCTTTTCGATCACCACCCATAACCACTGGCCCCCCTGCACCATGAAATTCCAAGGAACCAAGAATTACGTTGCCACGCAAGACCTGATGCTGTCCGTCAATGCGGCAATCACGCTCAAGCGTCCGCTGCTGGTCAAGGGCGAGCCCGGCACCGGCAAGACCATGCTGGCCGAGGAAGTGGCTGGGGCATTGAACATGCCGCTGCTGCAATGGCACATCAAGTCGACCACCAAAGCCCAGCAGGGCCTGTACGAATATGACGCGGTCAGCCGACTGCGCGACTCCCAGCTTGGCGACGAGAAGGTCAAGGACATCCACAACTACATCGTGCGCGGCGTGTTGTGGCAGGCCTTTACCGCGGAGCAGCCGGTGGCACTGCTGATTGACGAGATCGACAAGGCCGATATCGAGTTTCCGAACGACCTGCTGCGCGAAATCGACCGCATGGAGTTCTACTGCTACGAGACCCGCGAACTGATCCGGGCCGTGCACCGGCCGCTGGTCTTCATCACGTCGAACAACGAGAAGGAACTGCCCGACGCGTTCTTGCGCCGCTGCTTCTTCCACTACATCAAGTTCCCCGATGCCGACACGATGAAAAGCATCATCGACGTGCATTTCCCCGATCTCAAGAAAGACCTTCTGAGCGCGGCAATGAAGACCTTCTACGACATCCGCAATCTGCCCGGCCTGAAGAAAAAACCCTCGACCAGCGAACTGCTCGATTGGCTCAAGCTGCTGCTGGCCGAGGATATTCCAGCCGAGACCTTGCACAGCAAGGACGACAAGGTCGCAGTGCCGCCGCTGGTGGGCGCCCTGCTGAAAAACGAGCAGGACGTCACGCTGTTCGAGAAGCTGGTTTTCATGCAGCGCCACAACCGCTGAGCCGGTCCGGACACATCGGAGAAACACCACCATGGCATTCGTAGAGCCTGTCGTCCTGCGCGACCGCGGCATCGAACTGGTCCCGCTGGGCCTGGAACACGAAGAGGGCCTGCGCGCGGCTGCCGCAGACGGCGAACTCTGGCGCCTGCGCATCACCTCGGTGCCGGAGCCGGCCCAGACCCGGCGTTACATCGAAGATGCACTCGAGAGCCGTGCCGCCGGCCATCGCTTCGCCTTTGCCGTGACCGATGCCGCCACCGGCACGGTGCTGGGCACGAGCAGCTACCACGACATCCTGCCGGCCGTGAAACGGGTCGAGATCGGCTACACCTGGTATGCCCGGCGTTGCCAGCGCACCCATGTCAACACCACCTGCAAGCTGATTCTGATGGGCCACGCTTTCGACACGCTGGGTTGTCCCGTGGTGGGTTGGCGCACCGACAACTACAACTTCGCATCGCAACGTGCGATCGAGCGCCTGGGCGCGCAAAAAGACGGCACGATCCGCGGCCACGCGATGCGCCGCGACGGCACCATCCGCGACACCGTGATGTACAGCATGCGCGCCGGCGAATGGCCCGAGGCCAAGGCCCAGCTGCTGTACCTGCGGGACAAGCCACGGGAGAGCTAGGACGAAAAGAAGGAAGCCACCATGCTGATCGACTTTTTCTACACCTTGCGTTCGGCCAAGCTGCCAGTGTCCGTCAAGGAATACCTGACGCTGCTCGAAGCCCTCAAGGAAGGCGTGGTCGGTCCGAACACCACGCAGGACGACAGCGACGGCGCGGCGGCAGGCTACAAGATCGACGACTTCTACTACCTCAGCCGCACCACGCTGGTCAAGGACGAGAAACACTACGACAAGTTCGATCGCGCCTTCTCGGCCTACTTCAAGGGCGTCGAGATGCTGGCCGACTTCACCAAGGACATCCCGCTGGAGTGGCTGCGCAAGAACCTCGAACTCAACCTGAGCCCGGAGGAGAAAGCCAGGATCGAGAAGATGGGTTGGGACGAACTGATGGAGACGCTCAAGAAGCGCTTCGAGGAGCAGAAGGAACGCCATGAAGGCGGCAGCCGCATGATCGGCACCGGCGGCACCTCGCCGTTCGGCGCCAACGGTTTCAATCCGCAGGGCATCCGCATCGGCCAGGAGAAAAGCCGCAACCGCAGTGCGGTGAAGGTCTGGGACCAGCGCGCCTACAAGGACTACGACGACACCCAGGAGCTGGGCACACGCAACATCAAGGTGGCGTTGCGCCGGCTGCGCAAGTTCGCGCGTGAAGGGCACGAGGAAGAACTCGACCTGGACGACACCATCCGCGCCACCGCCGCCAATGCCGGCTGGCTCGACATCAAGATGGTGCCCGAGCGGCACAACAACGTGAAGGTGCTGCTGCTGATGGATGTGGGCGGCACCATGGACGAACACATCGCGCGGGTCGAGGAGATGTTCTCGGCCACCAAGACCGAGTTCAAGCACATGGAGTTCTATTACTTCCACAACTGCGTCTACGACTTCATGTGGAAAAACAACCGGCGCCGCTTCTCCGAGAAGTTCGCCACCTGGGACATCATCCGCAAGTACAACAAGGACTACAAGCTGATCTTCATCGGCGACGCGACGATGAGTCCGTACGAGATCCTGCAGCCTGGTGGCAGCGTCGAATACAACAACGAAGAGGCCGGAGCCCAATGGCTGCAGCGGCTAACCAGCGCGTTTCCGAAGTTCGTCTGGATCAATCCCGAACCGCAGGGTGTCTGGCAGTACCGCCAGAGCATCAGCGTGATGCAACAGCTGATGAGCCATCGCATGTACCCCTTGACGATCAAGGGTCTCGAGGAGGCCATGCGGCTGCTGTCAAAATAGCGCATGAGCAAACCATCGCCAGGCGCGCTGAGGCGAGCCTGGATCTTTGCCGTCTGCGCCATTTGTTCCAACGGTTCGCTGCTAGCGCAAACTGCAACACCACCTGCGGCGTCTGCCAGCGCGCCTGCCGTGTCCGAACCCGTGACGATGGCTTTCACGGTCGAGGTTCAGGCACCCAGGCAGGTGCAGGCCTACCTGCTGCGCCATCTCGATCTGCTGCGTTACCGCGAATTGCAGGATCTTGACGACAGCGAACTCGAGCGGCTGCAGATCGCTGCCGAACGCAACACCCGTGACCTGCTGGGCACACTCGGGTATTTTTCGCCCCAGATCGAGATTTCAAGGGTGGGCTCGTCCAGTGGCGACATCCCCTCTGCCCGGATCGTGCGAATCGCGGTGCAGCCCGGCCCGCCCACCCTCGTCACGTCGGCGGCCGTGCAATTCAGTGGCGCCATCGCATCTGATCCGGACGCCATCGGCCAGCGCAGCGACATCGAACGCCGCTGGGCCTTGCCGCCCGGCAAGCCCTTCACGCAGGAGGGCTGGGACGAGGCCAAGACGCAGGCGCTGCGCCAGCTGGCGGCGCGCCGTTATCCGCTCGGACGCATCGCGACCAGCCGCGCCGAGATCGATCCGCAGGAGAACTCGGCCCGGCTGGGTGTGACGCTCGACTCCGGGCCGCTGTACCGCCTCGGTGAACTGACGGTGTCCGGACTCGAACGTTACGATCCGGAGCTGGTGCAACGGATCGCGCGCCTCAAGCCTGGCACCACCTATGACCAGACCAGCCTGCTCGAAGCACAGCAACGGCTGCAGGACAGCGGCTATTTCAACTCCGTCGTGCTCGAGCTCGACCCGTCCGGTGATCCACAGGCGGCCCCGGTTGTCGTGACAGTCCGCGAGGCGTTGCGCAACCGCCTGCAACTGGGCGTTGGCGTCAGCACCGACAGCGGGCTGCGCCTGTCGGTCGAACACACCAATCTGAAGCTGCCGCTGATCGACTGGCGCGCCGACTCCAAGCTGCTGCTCGATGGCGACACCCGCTCGCTGGAAACCGAACTGCTGTCGCAGCCCGACGAGGACAACTGGCGCTGGTCCGCATTCGGTCAGCTCAAGAATGAAGACGCGGCCAGCGTCAGGGTGCGCAGCCAGCAGCTGCGCGCAGGACGCCTGCAGCGCGGTGAACGGATCGACCGCAACTACTACCTGCAATACGACCGCGCCACAACCACCGGCGTCGGTCTGAACGAAACAGCCCAGTCCATCAGTGCCAACTACGCCTGGACACAGCGCAACTTCGATCGGCTGCCGTATCCGTCCACCGGTTACGGGCTGGGGGTCGAAATCGGTGGAGGTCTGACACTCGGCGCCCAGCGCGAACCGTTTTTCCGCACCCGCCTGAACTGGCTGGGCATCTGGTCGCTGGACTCGTCTGCCGCCGACAAGGACCCGCCGGGTACCGCCCGCGCCGGGCGTATCGCCGTGCGCCTGCAGGCCGGCGCTGTCATGGCCAAGGACAGTGCCAACATCCCCAGCACCCAGCTGTTCCTCGCTGGCGGCGACGCCAGTGTGCGCGGCTATTCGTATCGCAGCATCGGCAGCGCAGTGGCCAACGGCATCGTGACGCCCGGGCGTTACCTGGCCGTGGCAAGCCTGGAATGGCAACGCCCGATCCTGGTGGACGGCTTGCCCAGTCCATGGGAAAGCACCGTGTTCATCGACGCAGGCGCCGTGGCCGACAAGACCTCGCAGTTCGACGCCAAGGTCGGCATAGGCGCGGGCGTGCGTTATCGCAGCCCTGTCGGACCGTTGCAACTTGATCTGGCCTATGGGCTGGACAAAAAGGCCCTGCGGCTGCACCTGAGTGTGGGGTTCACGTTCTGATGCGACGTTTGCTCTCCAGATCGCTGTTTTCGGTGGTTTGGCTGCTCGAGCTGCTGCTGGTGCTCGCGCTGGCACTGCTGCTGGCGGTGTGGTTATGGAGCGGCACGCGCGGCTCGCTGGCAACCGCATTGCGCGAAGCTGCAGCCTACCTGCCAGAGGGGCAGACGCTCGAAGTGCAGGATGTCCAGGGCAGCCTTCGCCTGGGCGGGCAGATCGGCCTGTTGCGCTGGAAGTCCGGTGAACTGACGGTTTCGGCACGCGAGATCCGCTTGGACTGGCAACCCCTGGACCTGCTGCGACGCCACCTGAATGTGCGCATGGTGAGCGTGGCCGAACTTCAGGTGGACGATCAGCGTGCGGCGTCGCCGAACACCCCCGAACCACCACCGGAACTGGTATTGCCACTGGACATCGACCTGCCGCTGTCGATCGGCGTATTCCGGTTGACCGGTGCCACGACGCTGCAGGCCAGCGCGATCGCCGCCCGATACCAGTACCGGGACCAGCACCACCAGCTCGATGTCGAGCAACTCCAGCTGGCCCAAGGACAGTACCAGGGCCGCGTGCGCCTGCAGGCCAGTTTGCCGATGGCACTTGACCTGCATGCCAGCGGACAGGTCAGGACATCGATCGGCGACGGGCAGGACATCACGCTGGACGCCATCGCATCGGTGAGCGGGCCGCTGGCCGGCATCGCACCACTGCTCGACATGCAGGCGCTGATCCAGCCCGGCCCCGGCAACACCGGCGCACTGGCCAGCAGCCGCGCCATGCGCGCACGGGTGTCGGCGCGTATCAATCCATGGGCCGCGCAGCCGGTGGTTCAGGCCCAGGCCACGTTCAGCCAGCTCGATCTGGCCGCCTTGTGGCCGGCTGCGCCGCGCACGCTGCTGACCGGCAATACCTGGGTGCAGCCGGCAGGCCCGAATTGGCTGGCCGAACTCAATCTTGTCAATCGCGATGCCGGCCCGTGGGACAAGGACCGGCTTCCGGTGACCAGTCTCAAGGGCCTGGTCGAATATGGCGCCGGGCGCTGGAGCGTGCAATCGCTCAACGGCGAAGTGGCGGGGGGGCGGGTCCGCCTGCAGGCCAACCTGGGCGAAGTCGACAAGCTCAGCGCCAACTCGGGCTGGCAAGGCCAGCTGCAATTGCAGGGCGTCGATCTGGCCAAGGCCTATAGCACCCTGGATCCGGTACGCCTGGACGGTGAACTCAAGGCCGTGACAGCCGAGAACGGCGTGAATTTCGATGTGGCATTGCAACCCTCGGCGGAGCAGTCGCGTGGATCTTCACTGCGCGGCCTGGGGCTGACCTCGGCGGCAGCCAAGGGACGATGGTCCGAAGGCTGGCTGCGCCTGGAGAACCTGAACATACGCACCCGTGAGGCCCGGCTCGAGGGCCGCGCCGATGTGCAACCCTCAACCCGCGCGGCCCGGGGCCAACTGGCGCTGACGGCGCCCGGTGTGCAGGCCAGCATCAAGGGCGATGCGGCCGCGCGCGATGGCAACGGCGTGTTGTCGCTCAGGCTCACCGACGCCAATGCGATGCGCCAATGGTTGGCACGGCTGCCATTGACGCCGGCATGGCTGGACACACTGGATCTGCGTGGCGGCGCCGATATCGACCTGCGCTGGCGCGGCGGCTGGCAGGTGCTGGAGCCGGGTCGCGGTGCCGGCGCAACCATCGATGGCAGCGTCAAGCTCGCGCAGCTGTCCGTCGGCAAGCAGGGACAAAGCGCCGAGCAGATGCTCAACCTCCGCGCCCTCGACGCCAGCCTGTCCGGCACACTCGATGCGCTGGCGTTGACAGCCTCCGGCACGGTGAACCGCGGCAGCACGCAAGCGCAGTTGCAGGTCCAGGCCAGCGGCGGTCGCGATACCCGTGGCGACTGGCGTGCGCGGATTGCCAGGCTGCAGGTCAAGGCCCGTGACTCTGGCCTGCCCGGACCCTGGACCGTGTCGCTGAGCCAGCCGTTGACGCTGTCATGGAGCGCCCCCGGGTTGGGCGTGGCGGGAGGCCAGATCCTGCAGCTGGGCGCGGCCAAGGCCAGCCTGACCGGACCTGAGCCAGGTACCGCCGAGCTGGTCTGGCAAGCCATCACATGGCAGGCCGGTGGCCGCGTGGAACTGGCCAGCAAAGGAGAACTGCGCGGCCTGCCCATGGGATGGCTGGCATTGCTGGGTGACCTCGATCTCACCGCCTCTGGCCTGCGTGGCGACCTGGTGTTCGATGGCCAGTGGGACGTGTCGCTGGCTGAAAAACTCCTGGTACGTGCCAGCCTGGGCCGGCGCAGCGGCGACCTGCGCCTGCAGACCGACACCTCGGCCAGTGCCGCAAGCAATGCTGCGGGCAGCACCATTGATGCCGGCATCCGCGAGCTGCAACTGACGGTTGTGGGTGACGGCGACACGGTCAGCGCAGGTTTTCGCTGGGACAGCGAACGCGCCGGCAACGCACAGGCCGAGCTGGCCACAACGCTGACACGGACCAGCGCCGGCTGGCAGTGGTTGCCCGACAGCGCCATCAAGGGCAGCCTGCGCGCGCGAATGCCGCAGGTTGGCGTCTGGTCGCTGCTGGCACCGCCGGGCTGGCGGGTGCGCGGCACCGTCGACGCCGACCTGAACCTGTCGGGAACGCGTGCCACGCCGCAATGGAGTGGCCATCTGGATGCACGCGAAATGGCGCTGCGCTCGGTGGTCGACGGGATCGAGTTCGGCAACGGACAGTTGCGCGCCACCCTGGAGGGCCAGCGCCTGCGCATCGACGCATTCAGCCTGCAAGGCGCCGGTGGCACGGCGGGCGGCGAACTGACAGCCACCGGTGTCGCAACCTGGCAGCAACCAGGCAATAAAGGTACCTCGGCGCTGGGGGCGATCGACCTGCAGATCGACGCGATCGCCAAGGCGCTGCGCGTATCGGCGCGCGCCGATCGCCGGCTGGCGGTGTCCGGCACGCTGCAGGCGACGCTGCGCCAGTCGCGGCTGCAGGTGCGCGGCGCGCTCAAGGTCGACCAGGCCTTGTTCATCCTGCCCGATGAGACGGCACCGAGCCTGGGCACCGACGTGGTGGTGTTGCGCCGTGGCGAACGCAGCAACAGTGCAACCGCAAATGGCGCAGGCGCTGCCAATTCAAAAATGCTCACCGCCCGCGCCAGCGGAACAACACAAGAAGGCTTGACCGGCGACCTGCTGGTCAAGCTCGACCTCGGGTCAGATTTCCGTGTCCGCGGGCGCGGCATCGATACCCGGGTCGCGGGTGAACTCGAACTGCGCAGCACCTTGAGCCCGGGCGAGGCGCCCACCGTGACCGGCGAGTTGCGCACCGTCGGTGGCCAGTTCAGGGCCTACGGCCAGCAACTCGAAATCGAGCGCGGACTGATGCGCTTCAGCGGCGCGTACGACAACCCGTCACTCGACATTCTGGCGATCCGTCCCAAGCTCACGCAACGGGTCGGCGTACAGGTCACCGGCAACGCCTTGCTGCCGCGGGTACGGCTGTATGCCGAACCGGACCTGCCCGAAGCCGAAAAACTCGCCTGGCTGGTGCTCGGCCGCTCGGCCGCCAATGGTGGCGCAGAAGCCGCGCTATTGCAGCAGGCGGCCATGGCCTTGCTCGGCGGACAGGATGCGTCGGGTGGCATTGCCGGCCGCCTTGGCCTTGACGAGTTGTCGCTGTCGGGCGCCACCGACAACGGCGCAACCGGCGCCAGCGCAGCCACGCTGACACTGGGCAAACGCATCTCGCAGAACTTCTACGTCACCTACGAACGCAGCCTGGCCGGCACGCTGGGCACGTTCTCGATCTTCTACGACCTGTCCGAACGATTCACGCTGCGCGCACGCACCGGCGAAAAAAGTGCGATTGACCTGATATTCAAGATCAGTTACGAGTGAGGCGGCCGCCACCGTTATGCCCGGCGTCGGCCCGGCCCAAGGGACAGCAGCAGGGCCGGCCCTGCTAGACTCCAAGGCCTCGCTCGCCATAGTTCAATGGATAGAACGGTCCCCTCCTAAGGGACAGATGTAGGTTCGATTCCTGCTGGCGGGACCATGGATAAATATCATGCTGTCTCACGCGGCATCAAAAACCCCATATTTCTCAACAGCTTAGGTGAGCTTCCGGCCCACCTCGCATCACATCGTCTCATTGCATCTCGACAAATGATGGGGTACAAACCGGGGAACAAATCAGCAATCCGCTGAATTCCCTGGAGGTTGTTCCCCATGCCAGTGTCCGATCCAGCCTGCAAAACGGCCACCTGCCCAGCCGAAAAGAAGCGCCGGCGCATGACAGATTCCGGAGGCCTGTACCTGGGAATTGGGGCAGCCAATGCCACCAATGCTGGACCTCGACCGTGAGGTTGACCCACCGAAGTGACTCCTGCCGCTGCCAGCCAACCTCAAAAGTGTTTGTCGATCCCTGCGGCCTTCATGACCGCATTGGCGGTATGTCGTGATTCGCAGTTGAACGGGACCAAGACCCTGATCTCACCCTTGCGCCATTTCTCGTGAGATCCCTTGCCCTGCTTCCAGTAGACGAAGCCGTGCTCACGCAGGGCCGCCACAACCAGGTCGTAGAACCCCTTCACGCAGCGCAGACGGAGCGGTCAATCCTCAAGTCGGTAACTGGCTGGATCGGGGCGGAAGATGGGAACATGTCTTCCAGAAGGGTATCGATACCGCACTGGACCTCATTGACCAGGGCATCCATGGTCTTGGCCTCAACCACCAGACCGCGCAGATCGGTGCTGGTGGCCCAGTACACGTCGACTTCAGGGTCGTGGTGCACGGCTACCCGCAGATGCAGCGGAAAGCCCGCCCGAGCGGCGATCTTCCAGCCTGGAAATCCTACTCTGTACATGTGGCGCCCCCGATTTATGGCCGCAGTGTACGTGCCGCGACCTGTGGATACTGTGGATAACCGTTAAAAACAGTATGAAATAGTGCGAAACAGTGGCATATAGGGTATCAACTGTGGACAAACCTGTGTATTTCAACAGGCCGTGTAACTGCGTTTTGGTCGGCAGCGCGATCGTCAAACCAACGGTTCAAGTTGCTTTGGCCAATTGTCCAATGCCTCGACGGCGATCGGTGCGGTGTTTGAGCGCAACTGTGACACGATCCAGGTTGCCAGATTCGCGCGCGAGGCGCCTGGGGGTTGAGGCGCTACGAGCCTTTCGAGACCACGTAAACTGTCAACAATGGAACAGCCTGCCAACGTTGCGCCGGCGGCGAGCGCGGCACCCGTGACGTGGCTTGATCTGGATCTGGCCGGCTTGTACCTCGTACCAAGCTCACCCATGGCATTGCCGAAAGACCCCGAGTCGCGCAAACGAGTGCTCAAAGCGGCATTGTCCCTGCTGAAGCTTCCACCGGCCCAGCGCAAGGAACTGGTCAACAAGGAAATGCGCAAGCGGGGCCTGGTGCCGAGCCAGAAGGGCTGACGGCGCCCACGCGTCCCGACGTTCTCGAGCAGCAAGAGCGCCAGCACAACGCCTAGGCCCTGGACGACAAGACTCAAATCGACGAGGAAGCCGTGGCGCAGACGCTGATGGCGCTGATTGCACGGGCAGAATGAATGAGCCGTCCGACGCGACGTAAACTGCCACCTATGAACCTGTCTGAACCGCACCGGCATTCGAGGAGGCCTGTTGGCTTGAGTCAAACCGGCGTGGTCTGACTTCTTTTGGCTATTCGGACTTTCATTATTCCAGCCCCCCGCAGGGGCCGCCGGAGGCGCCCCGGTTGGGCCATGTACTCATGGTTCAATCCTCCTGCAACACCGTCGACTGGGCGGGCTTGGTTGTGGTCAACGCCTGAGCTTGTAGGCGCCAGTAGTTTGTCTCGGCTTCGGCCGGTGGGATGTAGCCGATGGGCTCAAGCAGGCGATGGTGGTTGAACCACGAGACCCACTCGAGGGTCGCCAGTTCGACCGCCTCTCGTGTCTTCCAAGGTCCGCGCCGGTGGATGATCTCGGCCAGCGCGTTGTCGTAGCTGTCGCCGGTGCTGCCCACCGAAGGCTCGATGCCGGCTTCGGCCAGCCACTCGCTGTAGCGGATGGAGACGTATTGCGAGCCCCTGTCGCTGTGATGCACCAGCTCGCCTTCGCGCTCGCGCCGACGCGCGTACAGCGCCTGCTCCAGCGCGTCGAGCACGAAGTCGGTCTGCAT
>JAGPBF010000036.1:11400-26799 GCA_018063505.1 Rhodoferax sp. | reverse complement strand
CTTGATGGTCAGCAGGTCCGGGTCGCCGGGTCCGGCGCCCACCAGCGTCACCGTGCCTTGCCTGTGGATCGTCATGCCTGTTTTTCCCGAAGTTGTTTGTCTGCGCGCACGATGTGTGCCACCTGCGTTGCGATCGGGTCCGGCAGCGGGCTGGTGCCCGCCAGCACGGCACGGATGTAGGCGGCGGTAGTGGCCGGATCGATGTCGCGCGGCAATTCGGGCAAAACTGCCAGCGGGCCGGTCAGCGCGTCCTGTACGGTCTGGCGCTGGCCTTGCAAAAACAGTTCGATGCGTGGCACGCGCCGCGGGTCGGCCACAGCTTCGCCTTCGGTGCCGCGCAGCAGCATGGCGTTCGAACCCATCAGTTCGAACGTGGCGCCCATCGACACCGCGTACTCCGGATGCGTGTAGCTGCTGACGATCAGGCTGGTCCCGGCTCCCGGGTTCATCAGCTTGACCAGGCTGTGCGCCGGGTTGCGCAGGCCCACGACGCGGCGAACTTCGAGCAAGCGCTGCAATCCGGGACACAGCAAGGCGGTGGGTGCGAATACGACGCTGCCGCCGGAGATCGGCCCGATCGCGGTTGCCGCGGGAATATCAAGAGCTTCGAGCACACCCGAGGTGAACACGCGGGTCGATTCGCTGGCGGCACCATGTACCAGCACCGGCAGCCCTTCGCGCGATAGCAGCAGCGCCAGCAGCGGCGTGAGCACCGGCAGCTTGCGCGCGCCGTTGTAGCTCGGAATCACCACCAGCGGCGTCGGGCCGGCCGGAACACGCTGCATGCGTGCATAGGTGGCGTCGAGGAAGCCCGCCATTTCCAGGGATGTTTCACCCTTGATGCGCATGGCCAGGCAGAAGGCACCAATTTCAAGGTCGGTCACCGCACCATCGAGGACCTGGCCGAACAGATCGGCCGCCTGCGCGCGCGACAGCGACCGGGCGCCTTCCTTGCCACGGCCGATTTCCTTGATGTACTTCGCAATCGACATGGGCGGATTGTCCCGGATCAATGATGACGAAACGTTATGAGCTTATGCCGCGATCGGGCCCGAGGCCCTAAACTTCGCTGCGATGAAGACTGCTGCCGACGATCTGCTGGTTCTGGGAATCGAGTCCTCGTGTGACGAGACCGGTGTTGCGCTGGTGCAATCGCGCGGCGAAGGGGTGCCGGCCCTGCTGGCGCATGCGTTGCACAGCCAGATCGACATGCACCAGGCTTATGGCGGCGTCGTGCCGGAACTGGCCAGCCGCGACCATATCCGGCGCGTCCTTCCGTTGACGCGGCAGGTGCTGGATTCGGCCGGGCGTTCGCTGGCGCAGATCGACGTGATCGCGTATACCCGCGGCCCGGGGCTGGCCGGGGCCCTGCTGGTGGGGGCCGGCGTGGCCTGCGCACTCGGGGCAGCTTTGCAGCGGCCGGTGCTGGGCGTGCACCATCTCGAAGGGCATTTGCTGTCGCCGTTCCTGAGCGCAGATCCGCCGCAGTTTCCGTTCGTGGCCTTGCTGGTGTCGGGCGGTCATACCCAGCTGATGCAGGTCGATGGTGTCGGGCAGTACCGGATCCTGGGTGAAACCATTGACGACGCCGCCGGTGAGGCCTTCGACAAGTCGGCCAAGCTGATGGGTTTGCCCTACCCTGGCGGGCCTGCGCTGTCGCGACTGGCGCAACCGGGAAACCCGGCTGCATTTGCCTTGCCCAGGCCGCTGCTGCACAGTGGCAACCTGGATTTCTCGTTTGCCGGCCTGAAGACGGCCGTCATGGTGCAGGCCAAGAAGCTGGTGTCCGCCGCCTTTCCGCAACACCACGGTGCGCTGGCCGACGGATTTGTCCAGTTGCCGGCGCAAGTGCAGGCGGATCTGGCGGCTTCGGCTGAGGCCGCCATCGTCGATGTACTGGTCAGGAAGTCGCTCTCCGCGATGAAGGAATCGGGCATGCGTCGACTGGTCGTGGCCGGCGGCGTTGGCGCCAATCGCCCGCTGCGCCAGCAACTCGATGCCGCATGCGCCAGGCGCGGCATTCGGGTGTATTACCCGGAACTCGATTTGTGCACCGACAACGGCGCCATGATTGCACTGGCCGGTGCCATGCGCCTGCAATCGGGTCATCAGCTGGGCAGCGCGGTCTATGCCTTCGACGTCAAACCGCGCTGGCCGCTGGACCAGTTGTAAACGTGTTCTGCCGACGGCTGGCGTCGGCAGATTGCGCGCTGGGCAAACCTCAGTTGATCGCCAGTTCGGTGACCCGGCTGGCCGGCACCTGTTTGGCCAGGCGAACCGTCAGGACACCGTTCTCCAGTTTGGCGGAGCTGCTCGCAACTTCGATGTCCAGCGGCAGTTCATATGCCGCCTTGTACTTGCGCGGTGCGTCTTGCAGCGACTGGATTCGCACCACATTGCCTTCGATGCCGATGCTCAGCTGCTCGCGGCTGATGCCGGGAACGTCAAAGCTCAGGGTATAGGACTTGTCGTCCTGTTCGATCGCCGTGGCCGGACGCAGATGGCGTTGTGCGGTGTTGTCGGGCTCGCGCTCGAACTGGCGACCTGTGGCCAGGAAAGCCTGGCGGCGACCGAAACCCGGGTTGGCGGCGGAATAGAACATGGAAACTCTCCTAGTAAACTGCGCGGCTCTCGACGCCGAGTGCCACATGCACCCAAGCTGCGTCTTTTCGCGATATTTTCAAGTGGGAATCGCTGATGTTTAATTTTCGTGCCGGGGTCTTGAAACTGTGCTGGCTGGTCGCATTTCTGCCCGCGCTGGCCTTGGCGCAAGCGCCAGCCGTCCCGATCAGGATCGCCATGATCGAGGGCCTGAGCGGCGCGTTCGCCAACACCGGCGAGGCGGTGCACCGCAACCTGGTATGGGCGGTCGAACGCGTCAACAGCCGTGGTGGCGTCAGATTGCCTGCCGGGGCCGGCGGCAACCGGATGCTGGCCTTGCAGCGCTACGACAGCAAGGGTCAGAACGAGGAAGTGCTGTCCGCATTGCGTTCGGCCATCGACGACGGCGCGCAAATCGTGGTGCAGGGCAATTCTTCGGCCAACGCTGCCGTGCTGATCGATGCGATCAACAAACACAATGCCCGGGATCCGGCCCATCGGGTGTTGTTCCTGAACTACTCTGCGGTCGACCCGGTGCTGACCAACGACAAATGCAGCTTCTGGCATTTCCGTTTCGACGCCCATGCCGACATGCGGGTTGCTGCGTTGATGGATTTGATCAAGACCGACACCGCCCTCAAGCGGGTCTACCTGATCGGGCAGGACTACAGCTTCGGCCAGGCCGTGTTGCGCGAGACACGCCGCCAACTGGCACAGCAGCGCCCCGACGTGGCCATCGTCGGCGATGAGCTGCACCCGATCGGCCGGGTCAAGGACTTCGCGCCTTATGCCGCCAAGATCAAGGCCAGCGGCGCGCAGGCGGTTGTGACCGGCAACTGGGGCAATGACCTGACCTTGCTGGTCAAGGCCGCCAAGGACGCCGGCTTCGACGGCAGCTTCTACACGTTCTACGGCAATGCACTGGGTGCGCCGGCGGCGATAGGTGAGGCCGGCATCGGCAAGGTGATCGCCGTGGCCGACTGGATGCCCAACGTGCAGACGCCGGCCAGCGAGGCGTTTTATCGCGCGTTCCGCAACCGGTATCCGAGTCCGGCTGACGACTATGTGCACATGCGCATGCAGCTGATGATCGAGGCGCTGGCACAGGCGATCGAAAAGGCCGGCGGCGCCGGCAAGCTGGCGGCGGGTGAGGGCCTGGACGTGGTGGCGATCGCGCGAGAACTGGAGACGGTCAGCGTCAACCTGCAAGGGCAGACGGGCCAGATGCGTGCGTCGGACCACCAGTTCCAGCAGCCGCTGGTGGTAGGTGTGATGGACCGCGCAGGTACGCCGGGTGTGAAATTCGATGTCGAGGGTTCGGGTTTCGGATTCCGCGTCGTCAAGACCATCGCAGCCGCTGCCGCGGAACAGCCGACCAGCTGCAGGATGCAGCGGCCCTGAGACAGACTCATCGTTCATTTTTCCCGTTCAAGAGAGTTTTTTGATGCGCAACATTGTCCGTAACCTGCAGGAGTCCCGCATCCGGGAGGTGGCCAACGCCGGAATTGGACGCAGCGATGTGTTGCCGTTCTGGTTCGGTGAAAGTGACGAAGTCACGCCCGATGTCATCCGCCAGGCCGCGATCGCGTCGCTCGAGCGCGGCGAGACCTTTTATGCACACAACCTGGGTCTGGCGGAGCTGCGCGAGGCGATTTCCGGCTACATGGGCCGGCGGCATCCGGCCGTGGCGCCGGACCGCGTGGCGGTGACTTCGGGCGGTGTCAATGCGCTGATGCTGGCGGTGCAGGCGCTGGTCGACGCCGGCGACGAGGTGGTGGCGGTGACGCCGGTCTGGCCCAATCTGGTGGCCCAGCCGGAGATCATGGGTGCCCGGGTCAAGTGCGTGTCGCTCAAGCCGCAGGCCGGCGCCTGGGTGCTGGACATGGAGGTATTGCTGGCCGCCATCACGCCGCAAACCCGCCTGCTGATCGTCAATTCGCCCAACAACCCTACCGGCTGGACCCTGACACGGCAGGAGCAGCAACAGATCGTGGCGCATTGCCGCAGCACCGGTACCTGGATCCTGGCCGACGAGGTGTATGAGCGGCTGTATTACCTGCCCAGCGACAACGCCTGCGCGCCCAGTTTCCTGGACGTCTGCGACCCGCAGGACCGGCTGGTGGTGGTGCACAGCTTTTCCAAGAGTTTCCTGATGACCGGATGGCGCCTGGGCTGGCTGGTGCTGCCGCCAGAGCTGACGCCGCAGATCGGCAAGCTGATCGAGTTCAACACCTCGTGTGCGCCGGTGTTCGTGCAACGCGGGGCGATCGAGGCGCTGGCGCGCACCGACGAGATCACGCCCGGTATCGTGGCCCATCTGCAGCAGTGCCGTGACACGCTGACCCCGTTGTTGCAGGCGGTCCCGGGTGTCGATCTGGCTGCGGCGCCTGGTGGCATGTACGCTTTCTTCCGGTTGGCCGGCTCTGGCGATTCGCTGGCCACCGCCAAGCGCCTGGTGCTCGAAGCCGGACTGGGCCTGGCCCCCGGTGTGGCCTTCGGTGCCAGCGATGGCGATGACGCCGGTTGCTGGCTGCGCTGGTGTTTTGCCTCGCGCGATCCGCAGCGCCTGGTGCTGGGGGTCGACCGGCTGCGCCAGTGGCTTGGCAGGCAGGTCTAGCACCGGTCCTGCCGCTCTGGTTATAATCCGCGGGCTTTGCCAGCGTGCAACAGCGCACGTCAGGAGCCGTTCCAGCACCTGACGCAAGTTCAACCCGGGGTTATGGCTTTTATTGCCGCCCCTTCACAGGAAATGAAATGATTGCAACCAGTATCAAGGCGACTGTCGTCCAGGAAAACGCCCGCAAGGTCGGCGACACGGGTAGCCCGGAAGTCCAGGTCGCACTGCTGACCGCCCGGATCAACGAACTGACCCCCCACTTCAAGACCCACGCCAAGGACCACCATGGTCGCCGCGGCCTGTTGCGCATGGTCAGCCGCCGGCGCAAGCTGCTGGACTACCTCAAGTCCAAGGACGCAGAGCGTTACACCGCATTGATCACCAAGCTCGGCTTGCGCAAATAATCCGGATTCCGATGACAAGCGCCTGAGTTGCCCCTGTGCCTCAGGCGCTTTGTTGTTGGATGTTTTTCATTTTGGGGAAGACACGGTTTGGGTGATGGCCACGGCACACAAGATTGCCATATCAGCACCGAAACAGGCGCAGAGCGAAGCTGTGTCATTCCAGGGGAGTTTGCGCCATGGCGCCGAATTTCACTGGAATGGCATCGTGTTCTGCCAGGTTGACTCCAGGCTTCGGCAAGGTGGCCGACACCTTCCAAAACTGAGCAGGAGATAAAAGACATGAGCATGTTCAAAAAAGTCAGCAAGACCTTCCAATGGGGTCCGCATTCAGTGACGATGGAAACCGGCGAAATCGCCCGTCAGGCCACTGGCGCCGTATTGGTCAATATCGATGACACCGTTGTGCTGGCTACCGTCGTGGCCAAGACCGACGCCAAGGCAGGACAGGACTTCTTCCCGCTGACCGTCGACTACACCGAGAAGGCCTACGCTGCCGGCAAGATCCCGGGCAGCTTCTTCAAGCGGGAAGGCCGTCCGAGCGAACTCGAGACGCTGACCTGCCGCCTGATCGACCGTCCGATCCGCCCGTTGTTCCCCGAAGGTTTCTACAACGAAGTCCAGGTCATCGTGCATGTGCTGAGCCTGAACCCCGAAGTGCAGGCGGACATCGCCGCCATGATCGCCACCAGCGCCGCGTTGTCGGTCAGTGGCATTCCGTTCAATGGCCCTATCGGCGCCGCTCGCGTCGGTTACATCAATGGCGAATACGTGCTCAATCCGGGCCAGACCCAGCTCAAGGACAGCCAGCTGGATCTGGTGGTTGCCGGCACCGAAGCGGCCGTGCTGATGGTCGAATCCGAAGCCCAGCAACTGTCCGAAGAGATCATGCTTGGCGCGGTCGTGTTCGGCCACGCGCAGGGCAATATCGCGATCGCCGCGATCAACGAACTGGTGCGTGATGCCGGCAAGCCGGTGTGGGACTGGAAGGCCCCGGCCCGCGATGAAGCACTGATTGCCAAGGTCGAGGCACTGGGGGCCGACAAGCTGACCGCGGCCTACCAGATCCGCAACAAGCAGGAGCGAACCCAGGCCTGCCGCGTAGCCTACGCCGCCGTCATGAGTGGCCTCAAGGCCGACGGCGTCGAATTCGACAGCGTCAAGGTCGAGAGCCTGCTGTTCGATATCGAAGCGCGTACCGTCCGTGGCCAGATCCTGGCTGGCGAGCCGCGCATCGACGGGCGTGATACCCGCACCGTGCGTGCCATCGAAATCCGCAACAGCGTGTTGCCGCGTACCCATGGTTCGGCACTGTTCACCCGCGGCGAAACGCAGGCGCTGGTCGTGGCCACGCTGGGCACGGAGCGTGATGCGCAGCGCATCGACGCGCTGGCCGGTGATTTTCAGGACCGTTTCATGTTGCACTACAACATGCCTCCGTTCGCCACCGGCGAGGCCGGCCGCTTCGGTACACCCAAGCGCCGCGAGATCGGCCACGGCCGTCTGGCCAAGCGTGCGCTGATCGCCGCTTTGCCAAACAAGGAAGACTTCCCGTACACCATGCGTGTCGTGTCCGAAGTGACCGAGTCCAACGGCTCCTCGTCGATGGCCTCCGTCTGCGGCGGCTGCCTGGCGCTGATGGATGCAGGTGTTCCGATGAAGGCCCATGTGGCCGGCATCGCGATGGGCCTGATCAAGGATGGCAATAAGTTCGCGGTGTTGACCGACATCCTGGGTGACGAAGATCACCTCGGTGACATGGACTTCAAGGTGGCCGGTACCACCAACGGCATTTCCGCACTGCAGATGGACATCAAGATCCAGGGCATCACCAAGGAAATCATGCAGGTCGCACTGGCCCAGGCCAAGGAAGCCCGCATGCATATCCTGGGCAAGATGCAGGAAGCCATGTCCGAAGCCAAGACCGAGGTTTCCAACTTCGCGCCGCGCCTGTTCACGATGAAGATCAATCCGGACAAGATCCGCGACGTGATCGGCAAGGGCGGCTCGGTGATCCGTGCGCTGACCGAGGAAACCGGTTGCCAGATCAACATCGACGAGGACGGCACGATCACGATCGCGTCGACCGATCCGCAGAAGGCAGAAGCCGCCAAGCAGCGTATTGCGCAGATCACCGCAGAAGTGGAAATCGGCAAGGTCTACGAAGGCCCGGTCACCAAGATTCTCGACTTCGGCGCCTTGATCAACCTGCTGCCGGGCAAGGACGGTCTGCTGCACATCAGCCAGATCGCCCATGAGCGCGTGGAGAAAGTGACCGACTACCTGAGCGAAGGCCAGATCGTCAAGGTCAAGGTGCTCGAGACCGACGAAAAAGGCCGCGTCAAGCTGTCTATGAAGGCTTTGCTCGACCGCCAGCCGCAGCAGCAGTCGGCGCAGGGCGTTGAACAGGCCTGAGTGCCTGTGCCGGTGACAAAGCCGGCAGCCATGACCGGGGGCAATGTTGCCCCTGGCCGGGACAGGAGCACCATGATGAACGTCATCGAGATCACATCCTTTGGCCCGCCGCAGGTATTGCGTGCGGGCCAACGTCCGTTGCCGGAACCCGGTGCGGCTGAATTGCGCATCCGCGTGTCGGCCAGTGGCATCAACCGCCCCGATGTGTTGCAACGCACCGGCAATTACCCGGTGCCGCCGGGGGCGTCCGACATTCCCGGTCTGGAAGTGGCCGGCGTGATCGACCAGGGCAATGCCGCGGAGCTGGCTCTGGCCGGTTTCAAGCTCGGAGACCGTGTGTGCGCGCTGGTGGCGGGCGGCGGCTACGCAGAATATTGCGTCGCTCCAATCGCGCAATGCCTGCCGGTGCCCAAGGGACTGAGCGATGCGCAGGCTGCGAGTCTGCCGGAAACCTTCTTCACGGTGTGGAGCAATGTGTTCGACCGCGGGCGCCTGCAAAAAGGCGAAACCCTGCTGGTGCAGGGCGGCTCCAGCGGCATCGGCGTCACAGCGATTCAGATCGCGCATGCCATGGGCGCCCGCGTCATCGTGACAGTGGGCAGTGACGAGAAGGCGGCTGCCTGTGTTGCACTTGGCGCCGACCATGCCATCAATTACAAGACACAGGACTTCGTCGAAGAGGTCAAGCGCCTGACCAGCGGTCGCGGAGTCGACGTGGTGCTGGACATGGTGGCGGGCGACTATGTCGCGCGCGAAATCGAATGTCTGGCCGAAGACGGGCGGCTGGTCATCATCGCCGTGCAGGGTGGCATCAAGAGCGGCTTCAATGCCGGCATGCTGCTGCGTCGGCGTCTGACCATAACCGGCTCGACCCTGCGTCCGCGGCCGATCGCATTCAAGCAGGCGATTGCGCAGTCCTGCCTGAAGAACGTCTGGCCCTTGATCGAAAGCGGTCTTGTCAAGCCGGTCATTCACAGCAGTTTCGAAGCGCTGCAGGCCGAGGGTGATCTGCCCAGCGGCGCGGCAAGGGCGCATGCGTTGATGGAGTCGAATCAGCATATCGGCAAGCTGGTCATCACCTGGCGCAGGGGAGAAGCCCCATGAGCAAGCTGATTGCCGGCAATTGGAAAATGAACGGTGCGCTGGCGGCCAATGCGGCGCTGGTCGAGGCGGTGCTGGCGGGAATGCCGGCCGCGCCGTGTGCCGTGGCGATGTGTGTGCCTGCGCCGTATCTGGCACAGGTCGGCGGCCTGCTCGCTGGCAAGCCCATCGGGTTGGGTGCGCAGGACGTGTCGGCGCACGAGGCGGGTGCCTACACCGGCGAGACGTCCGCTGCCATGTTGCGTGACCTGGGCGTGCGTTATGCCATCGTCGGCCATTCCGAGCGCCGCCAGTACCACGGTGAAACCGATGCGCTTGTGGCCGAGAAGGCGCGTCAGGCACTGGCCGCAGGTATCACACCTATCGTGTGTGTCGGCGAGTCGCTGGCCGAGCGTGAAGCGGGTACGACCGAAGAGGTTGTCAAGCGTCAGCTGGCCGCGGTGATCCATGTCAATGGGCACTGCATCAGCGAGGTTGTCGTGGCGTATGAACCTGTCTGGGCCATCGGCACCGGCAAGACGGCCAGTCCCGCGCAGGCACAACAGGTGCATGCGGTGCTGCGCGCGCAACTCAAGGCGGCGACCGCGCAGCCAGGACGAATTCGCATTCTTTACGGCGGCAGCATGAATGCTGCCAATGCAGCCCTGTTGCTGGCCGAGCCCGATATCGACGGCGGCCTGATTGGCGGCGCGTCGCTCAAGCCGGCAGATTTTCTGACCATCATCGCCGCGGCTTCTTGACCGCTTGTTCGATTTTTACAGTTTGAGGAGTTTTAGATGAATCTCGTGTTGACGGTGGTGCTCGCACTGCAGATGCTTTCGGCGGTGGGCATGATTGGTCTGATTCTGATCCAGCACGGCAAGGGTGCCGATATGGGCGCTGCGTTCGGCAGCGGCAGCTCCGGCAGCCTGTTCGGCGCCAGCGGCAGTGCCAACTTCATGTCCCGCACCACGGCGGTACTGGCAACGGTATTTTTTGTCAGCACGCTGGCGTTGGCCTATTTCGGCAATCTGCGTCCGGTCAGCAGCGGCAGCGTGCTGGACTCGCCTGCGGCCACCATTCCGGCTGGCGGCAGCTCTGCGCCCGCGGTGCCTGCGCCAGTGGCGACGCCTGCATCCGGTGCAGCCTTGATCCCGTCCAAATGAAGTGTTTCGCCAAGTGCTCCTGCGAGGCTTTGGGGTGTGTTTTCAGGGTAAACTAGCGGCTGTTCGGAAAGCCAATACCGCAAGGTGCCTCACGCGATCCGACCATCTGTAAGAAAGCCGCGGTCGTGGTGAAATTGGTAGACACGCTATCTTGAGGGGGTAGTGGCGAAAGCTGTGCGAGTTCGAGTCTCGCCGACCGCACCAGCCAGAAACACTGTTCAGCGTTCCTGAGCGGTGGGAAACAGAAGTCAGAAACTCCCGATGAACCTCGAACAATATTTACCGGTACTGCTTTTCATACTGGTTGGTATCGCCGTTGGCGTGGTTCCGCAGGTGCTGGGTTACATCCTTGGCCCGAACCGTCCGGACGCGGCAAAGAACTCGCCCTACGAGTGCGGCTTCGAGGCCTTCGAGGATGCGCGCATGAAATTCGATGTGCGTTACTACCTGGTGGCGATTCTGTTCATTCTTTTCGATCTCGAAATCGCCTTTCTGTTCCCATGGGCCGTGGCGCTCAAGGACGTGGGCGCGGTCGGGTTCTGGGCCGTGATGATTTTCCTGGGCATCCTGGTCGTGGGGTTTGCCTACGAGTGGAAAAAAGGCGCCCTGGACTGGGAGTGACGCGATGATTGAAGGCGTACTGAAAGAAGGATTTGTCACCACCAGCTATGACGCGGTGGTGAACTGGGCCAAGACCGGTTCGGTCTGGCCGATGACATTCGGCCTGGCCTGTTGTGCCGTCGAAATGATGCATGCGGCGGCCGCGCGTTACGACATCAGCCGCTTCGGCGCCGAGGTGTTCCGTGCCAGCCCGCGGCAATCCGATCTGATGATCGTGGCCGGCACGCTGTGCAACAAGATGGCTCCGGCCCTGCGCAAGGTCTACGACCAGATGTCCGAACCGCGTTGGGTGATTTCCATGGGCTCGTGCGCCAACGGCGGGGGTTATTACCACTACAGTTATTCCGTGGTCCGGGGCTGCGATCGCATTGTGCCGGTCGACGTCTACGTGCCGGGCTGTCCTCCGACCGCCGAGGCCCTGCTGTACGGCATCATCCAGTTGCAGCAGAAGATCCGCCGCACCAACACCATCGCGCGTGCCTGAGGTAAACCTGTGACTACGAATTACGCGGTACACCCCGAGGCACTGAGAGACACGGTCGCCAGCGTGCTGGGCGACAAGGTCCAGCGCATGAGTCTGGCACTGGGCGAGTTGACGGTCGTCGTCGATGCCGCGCAGTATCTGGAGGTGGCCATCTTGCTGCGCGACGCGCCGGGTTGCCAGTTCGAACAACTGGTCGATCTGTGTGGCCTGGATTATTCAACCTATGCCGACGGGGCGTACGAAGGGCCGCGCTTTTGCGTGGTGTGCCATCTGCTGTCGGTGAGCCTGAACCAACGGGTGCGCCTCAAGGTGTTTGCGCCCAACGACGATTTCCCGGTTGTCGACTCTGTCAACAACATCTGGAATTCGGCCAACTGGTTCGAGCGCGAAGCCTTCGACCTGTTCGGCATCGTCTTCGAAGGCCATGCCGACCTGCGCCGCATCCTGACGGACTACGGTTTCATCGGCCATCCGTTCCGCAAGGATTTCCCGACCACCGGTCATGTGGAGATGCGCTACGACGCCGAGCAAAAGCGCGTCATCTACCAGCCCGTCACGATTGAGCCGCGCGAGATCACGCCGCGCATCATTCGGGAAGACAACTACGGGAACCTGCATTAGGCGGCGCTGCACATGGCTGAGATCAAGAACTACACATTGAACTTCGGACCGCAGCATCCTGCTGCGCATGGCGTGTTGCGGCTGGTGCTCGAGCTCGACGGCGAGGTGATCCAGCGCGCCGATCCGCATATCGGCCTGCTGCACCGCGCGACCGAGAAACTGGCCGAGAGCAAAACCTATATCCAGTCGCTGCCGTACATGGACCGGCTCGACTATGTGTCGATGATGTGCAACGAGCATGCCTATTGCCTGGCGATCGAAAAGCTGCTGGGCCTCGAGGTGCCGATCCGGGCCCAGTACATCCGGGTGATGTTCGCCGAGATCACGCGTCTGCTCAACCACCTGATGTGGCTGGGTTCGCATGGCAACGACTGCGGCAGCTCGACCATTCTGATCTACACCTTCCGTGAGCGCGAAGACCTGTTCGACATGTACGAGGCCGCCAGCGGCGCGCGCATGCATGCCGCGTATTTCCGTCCGGGCGGTGTCTACCGTGACCTGCCCGACACGATGGCGCAGTACCAGGCCAGCAAGGTGCGCAATGCCAAGGGCGTGGCGCAGCTCAACAGCAACCGCCAGGGGTCGCTGATCGATTTCATCGACGACTTCACGCAGCGTTTCCCGGCCTGCATGGACGAGTACCACACGCTGCTGACCGAGAACCGGATCTGGAAACAGCGCACCGTGGGCATTGGCGTCGTCACGCCCGAACGCGCCTTGAACATGGGCTTTACCGGCCCGATGCTGCGCGGCTCGGGCATCGAATGGGATCTGCGCAAGAAGCAGCCCTACGATGTCTACGACCGCTTGAAGTTCGACATTCCGGTGGGCAGAACCGGCGATGTCTACGACCGCTACCTGGTGCGCATGGAGGAGATGAAGCAGTCCAACGGCATCATCAAGCAGTGCATCGAATGGTTGCGTGCCAACCCCGGTCCGGTGATTACCGACAACCACAAGATTGCGCCGCCGAGCCGCGAATCCATGAAGTCCAACATGGAAGAGCTGATTCACCACTTCAAGCTGTTCACCGAGGGTTTCCAGGTACCCGAGGGTGAGGCCTATGCAGCGGTCGAGCATCCGAAAGGCGAGTTCGGCATCTACATCGTCAGCGATGGTGCCAACAAGCCCTACCGCCTGAAAATCAGGCCACCCGGTTTTGCGCATCTGGCCGCCATGGACGAGATGTCGCGCGGCCACATGATTGCCGACGCGGTCGCAATCATCGGCACCATGGATATCGTGTTTGGGGAGATTGACCGATGATCTCGGAAGCCGCAAAAGCGCGCTTTGCAAAGGAAGTTGCGAAATACCCTGCGGACCAGAAACAGTCCGCCGTCATGGCCTGCCTGGCGATTGTCCAGCAGGAGCTGGGCCATGTGAGTGCCGAAAGTGAGCAGATGGTGGCCGACTATCTGGGCATGCCCCCGATTGCGGTGCACGAGGTGACCACCTTCTACAACATGTACAACCAGCGCAAGACGGGCACCTTCAAGCTCAACGTCTGCACCAACCTGCCGTGCCAGTTGCGCGATGGCGCCGCAGCGCTGCAACACCTGGAGCAGAAGCTGGGCATCCAGATGGGCGAGACGACGCCGGACGGCATGTTCACGCTGCAGCAAAGCGAATGCCTGGGCGCTTGCGCCGATTCGCCGGTGATGCTGGTCAACGACCGCACCATGTGCAGCTTCATGAGCAACGAAAAGCTCGATCAGCTGATCGACGGCCTGCGGGCGACGGAGGCCAAATGAGTACCGTAGCACGGCCATCCGAAGGTACACCCATGAACGCGGTTGACAAGGTCCTGGCACAGTTCCAGTCCAGTGGTGCAGAAAGCTGCTTCCATGGTCGCCATATCGAACCCCAGATCTACGCCGGACTCGATGGCGCCAACTGGCGACTGGCCGACTACCAGGCGCGTGGCGGTTACCAGGCCCTGCGCAAGATCCTGGGCCAGGATGGCTTTGATGCCATGACGCCCGACCAGGTGATTGCCACCGTCAAGGAGTCGGCATTGCGTGGCCGCGGCGGCGCGGGTTTCCCGACCGGCCTGAAGTGGAGCTTCATGCCGCGCCAGTTCCCCGGACAGAAATACCTGGTCTGCAATTCCGACGAGGGTGAACCCGGCACCTGCAAGGACCGCGACATCCTGCAGTTCAATCCGCATATCGTCATCGAAGGCATGGCGATCGCCGCCTTCGCGATGGGAATCTCGGTGGGATACAACTACATCCACGGCGAGATCTTCCAGAGCTACGACCGTTTCGAAGAGGCGCTGGAAGAGGCGCGCGCCGCCGGCCTGCTTGGCGACAACATCCTGGGCAGTACTTTCAGCTTTCAGTTGCATGCATTCCACGGCTTCGGTGCCTACATCTGCGGCGAGGAAACAGCCTTGCTGGAGTCGCTCGAGGGCAAAAAGGGGCAGCCGCGTTTCAAGCCACCGTTCCCGGCCAGTTTCGGCATGTACGGCAAGCCAACCACGATCAACAACACCGAAACCTTCGCTGCCGTTCCGTGGATCATCCGCAATGGTGGCGCAGCGTATCTGGCCTGCGGCAAGCCGAACAACGGTGGTACCAAAATCTACTCGGTCAGTGGCGACGTCGAGCGGCCGGGCAACTACGAGATTCCGATGGGGACGCCTTTTGCCACACTGCTCGAACTCGCCGGTGGTGTGCGCGGCGGTCGCAAGCTCAAGGCCGTGATTCCCGGCGGTGCCTCGGCGCCGGTGTTGCCGGCCGACATCATGATGCAATGCACGATGGACTACGACTCCATCGCCAAGGCCGGCTCGATGCTGGGCTCGGGCGCCCTGATCGTCATGGACGAGACCCGCTGCATGGTCAAGTCGCTGCAGCGCCTGAGTTATTTCTACATGCACGAGTCCTGCGGCCAGTGCACGCCGTGCCGGGAAGGAACAGGCTGGTTGTCGCGCATGGTCGACCGGGTCGAAACCGGTCATGGCCGTGCCAGCGACATGGATCTGCTCGATTCGGTGGCGGAGAACATCATGGGCCGTACGATTTGTGCGCTGGGTGATGCAGCCGCCATGCCGGTGCGCGCCATGATCAAGCATTTCCGGCACGAATTTGAATACCACGTAGAGCACAAGACCTGCATGGTCCCTGCATATGTCTGAGTTGGTCATCTGCGTCAACTCGGTTACTTCGCTGCCCCCCGGCGGGGCTGGCCATCCTTGGGGCGGCCCGGCGGATGGGCATGGCGCCCCCACGCTCGTCATTGCATGTACTTCGCTGCCCCCCGAGGGGGCTGGCCATCCTTGGGGCGGCCCGGCGGATGGCCGTCTGACCCGGTAACAGAAAATGGTAGAAATCGAACTCGACGGCAAGAAGGTCGACATTGTCGAAGGCAGCATGATCATGCATGCGGCCG